>CAYITZ010000128.1:0-2589 GCA_964366485.1 uncultured Gammaproteobacteria bacterium | reverse complement strand
TCAAATGGCAAAGATTTTGCAAAAGTCGCAGGAGTAGAAGCTCAAAAACTTCAACATACGATTAATGTGTATAGATAAGGCAGAGGCTAAACGATTGTTTTTACAGCTTCACCCAATTCTTTGAAGCCATTTTCCCATAGAGTAATACTTCTTTGTTTAACTGCCTTTATTTGATCTCTATCTTCCTGTGGCAGGCTCATATCTATTAAATTACTGATTGATAGTTCTTTAACCCAACTGTCAGATGGAAAACCTTCTTTGATTATGTTCCACCAATTTTCAACAGAAATAAAATTATCATTTGTTAAAATAGATGAAATCAGTGCTTGAGATAGATAACTTGCCGTAATTGAACTGAGAACTACTCTAGCTCTATATTGTGATAATGCTTCTCTAGAATCTACTCTGCCACGATAATTAACTTTTCCCTTTTCATCTATATAACTAAAGCTATCCCAATCTCCTATTTCTCCCGCTATAGATATATTTTGCATACTCAAATTTTCGTGTCATATATTTCCCATGATCATGGCTCTTATATTTTGTGCCATTTGTTCGCGGAACGCACTTGAATATGACGCATAACTATAATCTCCCTTTAGGTATTTTCCACATCCTAATGTAAATTGGGTTCCTTGCTCTTTATTGAAGACATCAACTTTTTGAGCATCTAACAAAAAACGGTTAACTCGAGATTTAAATACATTTCTTGTTAACTGAGTATTCTTTTTCATTAAAACAAGATCTTCTGGTTCTAAATAGGAACTATCAACTCCTCGATAAAGAGCAGAGAGCCTTATGTCAGATGACCACCCTCTTTGAATACAATAAAGAGTTTCTCCATTAAAATATTTATTAGCAGGGAAAGGTTTACCTAAATGAATAACCTCATCATATCGGATGGGAGGAAATAGTATGGGAGTTAATATGCCTGCTTTTCTTGCACGATTAGTCCCCTGTATGTCAGTTGCCACATCTCTTGAAATGCCTATTGAACTTTCCGGAACTTGTTCCTTTTGAATACGAACCTTATCAACTGATTTTGTCTTTCCTACACCTTTTATGTTATGGTGTGTTAATACTTGGCCGTTGCTGGCTATCCATCCTTCTCTTTTTGTTACTGCCCTTCCGGAATTTTGATAGGCAAATGCAGTTTCAGTAACTGCACTTTCATCACTCGTAATAAAAAGGGTGTTTGCTTCTATATATTCATGCTTTGTTTTTGAGGTTAAAGGAATACCTTTTACAGGGGGAGCATTTAATATTTTCAATAACGCAATTTTATGTGTATCTAATGGTAAACCAACAGATGCATTTAATTCTGCAATATCTACATCCTTTAGAGCCATTTCCTTTGCATTTGCTAAGGACCCTTTTACGGGTGAGAGACGTTCGCGATTTGACACATGACTTTTAACTCCATACTCGTGATGGGGATGTCGATATTTATTTGGTGGATGGTTTAGTTGAACGTTTTGTTCATTCATTTTTGTTTGAAAGTGAGTCCGGGGAGACTTGAACTCCCAACCACCTCCTTAAGAGGGAGATGCTCTACCAGTTGAGCTACGGACCCTTTACACTGAGCGTTGCTTCATAACGCGAAGCGTTTACACTGAGCACTTCATTTCGTGTGAAGTGTTTATACCTTTAATTAAATTCCATTTCTTTTCCCTTGTCCATCCTTTAATTGTATGTTCTTTCTTTGCCGCAACAGATCTATTTTCACAAGACTCAATATATTTTAAAATCACTGGCCTCTTAAATTTTGTATACCATGCCCCCTTCTTTCTCTTATTATGTTCAGTAATTCTCCTCTCTACATCTGTTGTAATTCCCGTATACAGTGATGAGTCACTGCATTCTACAATATAAACATACCATTTTTTACTCATATATAGTATCTACACTGAATCACCCATTCAGGCGACGAAGTGTTTACACTGAGTCCTCCGAATCGGAGGACGAAGTGCACTCGGGGTGACTTGAACACCCAACCCTTGGTTCCGAAGACCAATGCTCTATCCAATTGAGCTACGAGTGCTGTGATTTTATATTATACTATACGGATGAACGTAATTTTATACCTTGCGCTCCTCATTTTGGAGCTTTTGTTCCTCAGCGGTCTTGCTGCATACTCGGTGGGTCTTCTGTATTCATCCATCATGGGTGCTCCTTACGTCCCTACTTCCAAGAAACACATTGATGAGATTCTCAAAAAAGCAAACCTAAAAAAAAGGCAGGTTTTTATGGAGCTTGGAAGTGGGGATGGCCGCATAGTACGCCGTGCAGTACAAGTCTACGGAGTAAAAGGGATTGGGGTGGATATAAATAGTTTACTCATCATCCTCTCAAAGGTATTGGCAGGTAGGCAACGTTTAAAAGATGTCTCCTTTATCAGAAGAAATATCTTTGATGTTGATTTTTCCCAAGCAGATACTATCTATATGTTTCTCATGCCGGAGACAATAAAGAAACTTCTTCCCAAGATGGAAAAGGAAATTCACAAAGGAACTCTTGTGATCTCACATGGATTCAAAATTACCGGATGGGAAAAGAAAATAGTCTATACGATTAAATCTGAACCATTTT
>CAYITZ010000127.1:0-2701 GCA_964366485.1 uncultured Gammaproteobacteria bacterium | reverse complement strand
GTTGATAACCGATTGGGAAAGTATGTTGAATCATATTTACGCGGATCTTTTGAAAATCGATAAAGAAGTTGTGTCTGTATATACCCCCTCAACGATGTCATATCAATTATTTAATGATTTAATAAAGAAGCATGGGCAAACGGTGAAAAAACTACTTGAAAGTCACTATCAAAAAGCGGAGGGAGAAGATATGAAAGAAATAATGCCTAATCCTGAGTTGATTAATTTTGTCAAAAATAATAGTAACTATAATTACTATATATGGTCAAATAATTTACGGACAACGATAACCAAAGTTCTTAATAGTGCAGGCATAATAGATAAATTTACAATGATTTTTGCCGCGGACGATAATCTTTTCTACAAGCCTGACACCTCAGGAGTTGAAAAAATACTAACGGGGGATAAAAATGGCTAGCTCATGATCGGTGATGGTGAAAATGACAGGCTTGGAGCTACAGCGCTCGGCATTGATTTCTTCTTGGTGGATTATTTTAAGAAAGTCTAAAGACAACCGGCAAGAAAGTGGAGATCCTTTTGAAGTTGGGGTAACAATGGGTGTTTCGGAAACTTTTCAGCAATAATATTAATTCTTTCCTCAAAGACGTTCATTCGATCAATAAAAGGTTTATGATCAAAAATGTTCTTATTTTGGCCGTCTTTTCCGGATTTAACATCATCGACTGTTTCCCTTAAATTAGCCATTTCATCAGCTATTTTAATTTGTTTTGCCATTGCTAATAATTCTAAAGGCATCTCATCAGAAGATTCTAAATTTATTATTCGATTAAAATCACTTCTTTTTTTATTCTTCCATAATCCTGATGATAATGTAGGATCTTTCGGTTCAGGAGTAAGAAAACTGACAATGGTAATAATTTTCTTTGCCTCTTCTTCACTGATATCACTTTGTATTAACTCTTTGAGAAGATCTTCTTCTGTAAATACTTGATGATTCTTTCTTTTTATTTCCAATACATCGTGTAATAAAGCACTACTGATGAAAATTCTTTTTTGAGAAGCGTCCTTAAACCCAAGATCGTCAGCATGCTTGAAACATAAATAAGCTGTATAAAATAGATGTTTAAAATAGGGATCGCCTGAAACTTTTCTAAAATAATCTTTATGTAAATCTATTACTAAATCTTTTATCTTTAAAAAGCTCTGTTCGCCTAAAAAATTATATATATGAGAACCGCAATTCCTTCTTAAAAAAACTGCTGTTGATAATAAATTAAGGGAATTATATCTATCTATTGGAATTGCTTGTCTTAAAAGCTCGACTAACATAATTAAGTCGATATTATAATCCAAACTGTCTTTTTATTCAAATTAGGTAGGGTTATTCCAGTGAAGTGTTACACTGGAATGCATCGCTTCATTTCCGTTTGCTATACTTTCTTAAACGTATGACAGGAATTCAAGCCGAAGACCAAAACGAACGGATAAAAAGACAATATCCACAAGTTCTATTTTCACTAAATCAGGACCTGGATGCCCAAACCGCGCTCACAACTTTGGATTATTCAAAAAATGGAATCGACTACGGCGCCCCATCGTTCTTGGTCACCCAAAATTAATCGAAGCTAGAGGAAAAGATTCTGTTGAAAAAAAATCAATTATTGATAGATATGTGGCAGACTATTACTCTCAACATTTGCCAAGACTTGAGGAAGACCGGGTCAACTTTCAACGGGTTTGGGATGAAGTTCAGCCCGCATTTTTTGAGACAAGCCGAACCGTATTTGAGGGTTACGAGCTTAAACCTGATAATTACACGGCTTTTGTATCAATATTTAACTGTGGACAGCGTTTTCTCGATTCAAAATCATTCCAAACGTATCAAACCCATCCGGCAGGTATTATTCACCAAAATATATTGATCAAATTGGTGCTAACAATACGTGGATATTGTCAGAAGTATTTGACGACCTTGTTTTCGAACAAAACGAGTTTGCCCGTTTTAAATCGAAAAAAGAAACTTCTGACAATCCAGAACTTGCCTCAATCGCAGATGAAATAAGACAGAAAATTGGCAAGGAACCATTTTCAATTACTTCTTTTATGAAGGCGTCTAGAACTATTTTTTAAGCGCTCTGCACCTTCTCAATAAGCCACATGCGTGCAAGGGTAGTTGGATTTATCCCTTTAGAATGGGCAAGCTTGGTAATCTTTGCTTTTATGGATTTCTGGATGCGGATTGTCAACATTTCCTCTTTTTCTTTTTCAATGAGGGGAAGGGCAGATAATGGCACTTTAGGATCATCGAATATTGGAGACAGATCATGAGTGTCCCAGAATTCAGCTTCTTCATTCAATGATTTAAATGGTTTGATTGGTTTAATCAATTTTTTCATATCGTTTATATTGTATTACAATGCAATACATAAATCAAACCCTTTATTAGAAATTACCATAGATATTGATTGTCATTGCGAGCCAGTCATAGTATAGCGAAGCAATCTATATAAATAATGAGATTGCCGCCCTTCGACAGGCTCACTTCATTCTTCAGTGTAAACAGGGTAAACTTCCTCGCAATGACATACAATTAGGTGTTGAAATAAGCTCTAAACATTCATTTTCAAATCGGGGATTCTTTTAACGTGACGGGTGTTTTTCGTCACTAAGCTTAAATTGTAAGCAAGGCAGGTTGAAGCGATGAGAAGGTCTAAATTATCGATTAACATACCTTTTTTAC
>CAYITZ010000126.1:0-2796 GCA_964366485.1 uncultured Gammaproteobacteria bacterium | reverse complement strand
ATCGTCTCCTGGGTGAAGTATTCTTGTGTTATCCTCAAGTAGTTCTTTTGGCCGCCGAGCGGAATAAAAAAGTTGAGGATATGATCGATGCCATGATTAAACATGGAATTGAGAATTTGTTAAAATGATGCTTCATGCATGATTTTTTATGCAATCGCCTGGGTTAACCCTGAGGGTGAGGCGGCATAAAAAAGCGTGCGTGAAGCAAATAATTCAAAAATGTACTACCTAACATATCGACCAAAAACCATTGAAGAAATCGACAATGTTACTCCTCGTGAGACGATTAAAAAAATACTGGAAAGTAAATCGTTACCCCACGCCTTTTTATTTGTGGGGCAAAAAGGAACAGGAAAGACTTCAACTGCCCGCATAGTTGCAAAGTCTCTTAATTGTCTTATCCACCAATACCCCCAACCTCCCAAACACCCCCAATCAATTGAACCCTGTAACGCCTGTGCAAACTGCAGGAGTATCGATGCCTCATCTTTTCCTGATGTTCTGGAAATGGACGCCGCATCAAATAGGGGAATCAATGAAGTGAAGAATCTTATAAAAGAGTCCTCTTTTTTACCCATTGCAGGAAAGTACCGTGTCTTTATCATCGACGAGGCTCATATGATTACGTCTGATGGCTTTAATGCGCTGCTGAAAACGCTTGAAGAGCCGCCTTCAACCGTCATTTTTATCTTGGCAACTACCAATCCTGAAAAAGTACCGAAAACGATCATGTCCCGTTGCGTCAATGTCACTTTCGGAAAGGCAAAAAAAGAAGAACTTCTGCACATGCTACACCGTATTGTTACACTGGAGAAACTGAAAGTTGCCCCTCTTGTTCTTGATCTCATTTCCCATCACGCCGACGGTTCATTTCGTGACGCGGCAAAATTGCTCGAGGAACTGGTCATTCAACATAAGTTAGAAATGGATGAAGTGCTCGGATACCTGGGAGTTAGATCAAAGGAAAGTCTTCTTCTTATCCTTCACACAAAACAAACGTTTCAGGCACTTACTTGGATTGAAGAATTTGGAAATGCGGGAGGAAGTTTTAAAAATCTTATTGAGGAATTGCTTGGACAACTCCATGCGTTACTTTTGGCAAAGCATAAAATAGGGGAAGGAAGCCCTGGCTTAAATTTCACTCTTTCTGAGATAACCCTTCTTATGAAACTACTCAATGAAGCTTATGTCAGCTTAAGAAATAGCCCTATTGAATCAATTCCCCTTGAGATTGCAGTTATAGAGTTCTATAATAAACGAGTAAGCAAATAATTTTCAATTTGAAATTTTTAATTTTTATTCAAACTAAAATTTGATTTGTTTTAATATTAAAAATTTGATATTGATTTCTAATTTCAAATTATAAATTTAAAATTAATATATGTTTAACCCCTTAGGCGGTCTCGGAGATATTCAGAAGTTACAACAACAAGCTCAGAAGATGCAAAGTGCTCTTCAACGAGAGCAAGTTTCCATTGAGAAAAATGGCGTCGTCATCACCATGCGCGGAGATCAGCAGGTGATAGAGGTCACGGTCGATGGAGTTATCGAAAATCGCGTTGCTGAGGCAATAAATGAGGCGGTAAAGAAAACTCAAGAGCTCGCCGCACGCAAATTAATAGAGATTTCTCAACAACAAGGATAATATGTTTAAACTTTTTTCGGGAACTTCAAACGTCGCACTTACTGCTCGCGTTTCGCACTTACTGCATACTCCCATAGCAAACTCGGAAGTAGTCAGATTTGAAAATTCAGAGATTCGAGTACATATTAATGGAGACGTAAAGAATAGCGCCTGTGTTCTCATCCAATCCACATCTAACCCAACTGACACGCATCTTATGGAATTATTTTTTTTCTGTGACGCTCTACGTCGGCAGGAAGCAAAAAAAGTTATAGGAATCATTCCCTATTTTGGATATGCACGTCAAGATGTTCAACATCGGCCTGGTGAATGTGTATCGGTGAATGTAATTATTAAATTTCTCGAATCAATAGGATTTTATAAAATTTATACCGTTAATCTTCACGATGAAGCTACCGAGGGTGTTTTCTCTATTCCTTTTAAAAATATTGACGCCTTCCCCGTACTGGCAAAAGAAATTCAAAAATATTTGAAATCTGTTTCAACCGACTCAACCGCCGTCGTCTCTCCTGATCATGGAGGAGTAGAACGCGCCCGTAAATTCTCTGATGTATTGTTTGGACATCAAAATCACACTATCTCAGTAGTTGAAAAAAGGCGGGACCTCGAACATATTCACAAAAGTGTTGCTCTTGATTTATACGGGGATGTGAAAGGAAAAGTTGCCATACTTGTTGACGATATGATTACCTCAGGAGGTACCCTCATCCATGCCGCACAACTTTGTTTAGATCGGGGAGCCACAAAAGTGCTCGCCGCAGTCGTTCATCATGATTTTGCGCCAAATGCCCCAAAAAAATTACAAACTTCACTCATCGAGCGTTTTTTTACCACTGACACAATAGCATTAAAAACAAATCAAAAATTTAAAAAATTGCATGAAGTTACCATTGCTTCTCTTATAGCCGAAGAATTTAAACACTTTGTTTAATATTCTCTCCTCCCCTCAATCGCCTTCCCGAGGGTACCGTAATCTGCATATTCCAAGTTCGCCCCCATGGGCAAACCATACGCAAGTCTGGTAACTTTGAACTTTGAACTTTTAACTTTTAACTTATTTCCTATATATCTGGCAGTTGCTTCTCCTTCCATATCCGGATTCGTCGCAAGAATAATTTCTTTAAGTAGGGGCGATTCATGAATCGCCCGTA
>CAYITZ010000125.1:0-2808 GCA_964366485.1 uncultured Gammaproteobacteria bacterium | reverse complement strand
ATAGTTTTCAGACAATTTCAATTTAATGTTGCAAACCTGAGGGAGAAGGGTATATCAATAATTTCTCCGGTCAGGTAATGATTCACTCTGGAGATGGGCTTGCAATAGTGGCTAAGAAAGGTATACAGTTAAGAAAGGTGCACAAAATACTCGGTACAATAGCACAATTTGTGATACACTATAATTAAGTTTAGATTACTATGACACTACAGATGATAAAATTCGGCAATGTTCTCAACAGTCGACCTGCAGGGCGAGAGGCTGTTTTGCGTGCAAAACAAATTCTCAATGGATTCACCGATACTGAGGTCCAGTTGGATTTTTCGAGTGTTGAAGTACTCACCCCCTCATTTGCTGATGAATTTATTAAGGGCTTGAAGAATGAATATGCGGATAAAAAAGTGACGTATATGGAATTTGAAAAGAACGTTGTCATTAAAGAAACTCTTTCCTTATTGGGATTTATTTAATAATTTAACCTTAGTTGTTTAATTCCTCGCAACTCTGCTGCGATTATCAATTTGAGTTGTCATTCCCTCGGAGGAGGGAATCCAGGCGCCTGGATCCCCGTCTTCACGGGGATGACACAAAATAATGACTGATATGTTGTGATGCAGTTTTGTCAAAGACCGTGAACTCTTACGCAACCGACACTCCCCTACTCCCGTCCCCGAGTGTAGAATCGGGAGCATGCTGTTGCCCTCTGCTTCAAGGGAGAAGGATTTGCTTTGGAGAAGGGGTTTAAGTATTTTTTGCATAGATGTACCTGCGGGTATACTATCACATAGTACAACCTACTTACAAAAGGAAAGTGTTATAATCACTCTATGAATATGATTATTTCAAAAGCCGTACCAATTTTACAAAAGTATCATATAAAAAAAGCTTCTCTTTTCGGTTCGTATGCACGTGGAGAGGAAACGGTTGACAGTGACGTTGATATTCTTATCGAACCTCCTGATAAGATGACCCTTTTTGATTTAGCAGGGATAAAATTGGATCTTGAAAAAATATTGGAAAAACAAGTTGATGTTATTACATATAACAGTATTCACCCCCTTCTCAAAAAATATATATTACCTGACCAAAAAATATTTTATGAAAAAAGATAACACTATTTTTCTTGTTCATATTCTCGATTCAATTGAAGCCGTTGAGAGTTTTATGGAGGGGGTTGATTCAAAAGAAATTCTTTCATCTTCGCGCAAAACGAAGGACGCAATTCTTCACAATTTTGCAATTATTGGAGAAGCAGTAAACAATCTGGAAGGTGAATATATGAAAAATAACCCCCACGTTGAGTGGGATAAAATTATTGCCATGAGAAATATTATCATTCATGAATACTTTGGTATTGATATGAATCTGGTTTGGGATACGATTAAAGAAGACCTTCCTGTACTTAAAAAACAAATAAAAATACTCGTAGGCGCAATTTCTTCTGAGTGAATGGAGTTGTACTCCTCCGCTACAGCCACCGAGCAGAGATTGGGTTTATACTGAAAAAATCATTCATGTATTTGATTTTTTTAGTAAAGCATGCTGTTGTTCTCTGCTTTGAGTGAGAAATTGACTACCAATACTCAATATTCCCTACCTCTTACCTTTCCCTCAATTTCTCTCACTCGTGTGAAAAAGTAGTATTAACGTGCTTCAAACACTTATACTTATTCTTCCGTTGGCATACTGTCTGATAAGGGAATTAATTAAAGTCTGATAGGGAATTCCGCTTTGAATGGCTTTTTCTTGAATTTTTTCAAGGTCCTTTTTTGCTACTCTAAGAGTCACCCTCTTGTCTTTTTTAGGCATATTTTTTACATAATTCTTAAAATATTGAGTGTATCTCTTAATTTCTTCTTTTTGATTGGGTACAGGCACAAACTCATCGTTTTCAATGTCTTTAATTAACTGTCTTTCATAATCGTCTAAAGGTTCGTAAGCTGATTTTTTTAGTTTCATAATTGCTTATTAATTTATAATTTATGTAAATATTTTTTTGTATATTTATGGCTAGGATAAACCGTTTTTAAAAAAATATAGTCTTTTTCTTCAACAAAAGGAACCGCAAATATACTATTCCCAATCTTCACTAAAAATATTTTTTGATTTTGATATCTTTTTTTATTCGGATTATCAATAATTTCTACTAATTTATTCTTTTTTATAATCTTAGCGATATCTTCAAAATTAATTCTTCTTGTTAATTTTAACTCTCTATTTTTATCTTGATTAAACTTTATCAGTTTCATCTTCTTTTTATTTTATACCAATGTCTGTACAATGTCAATCAATATAAGAGTTCACGCTCCTTGACACAGAAATTGTCATACTGAACTTGTTTCAGCATCCGATCCCAGTCCTCCCTGGTGAGATATCCATACATCAAGATGCCACTATCCAAAGATTTGAGTTTACTTTTGAACTTTCTTGGAAGATTATGCAAACAATAGCCAATGAGAATATTAAAGATATCTATGGACCAAAGAATGTTCTAAGAGAAGCGGCCAAGCTTGGGATTATTGATAATCCGGAAAAATGGTTTGAGTTTTTAGAGAATAGAAACCTAACTGTCCATACTTATAAAGAGGACGTTGCTCAAAAAGTATACCAGTCTGCAAAAGAATTTATACCGTATGTTGAAAAACTGCTTATCTCCGTAAAAGATTACTTCGATAAATTCGTCTAGGAGCATGTTGTTACCCTCTGCCTTGAGGGAGAAGGAATTACTCTGACTAAAAAAGATTTTCGATGAGAGTTTCAATTTCATAATACGGAAGAAAAATAATTCTTGTGTCCTCAGATACCCCC
>CAYITZ010000124.1:0-2815 GCA_964366485.1 uncultured Gammaproteobacteria bacterium | reverse complement strand
GAGCCGTAGCAAAACGGATCATTACCAAAAAAGCGAGTAAACGGATTATTCAAACCGCCTTTGAGACCGCGGTGAAAAAAAATCGGAAGAAAGTGACTGTGGTCCATAAAGCCAACGTATTGAGACTTACTGATGGGTTATTTCTTAAAATAGCACAGTCTCTTTCCAAAAAATATCCAGGGATGATATATGAGGAAATGTTAGTTGATTCTTGCGCGATGCAACTTATTAAAAAACCTGAATCATTTGATGTTATAGTAACTACCAATATGTTTGGTGATATTCTCTCCGATGAAATTGCAGGATTAACCGGAGGATTAGGAGTTGCCGCGTCGGCTAATATAGGGAGAACTCAAGCGCTTTTTGAACCGGTCCATGGATCGGCACCAAAATACGCAGGAAAAAATATCGCTAATCCATTAGCCAGTTTTTTATCCGCATGCCTTATGTTGGAATATTTAGGAGAGATGCGGACGGCGGTAAAAATAAGAAAAGCTATTGACTCAACACTTCGAAATAAATACATGACCAAAGATTTGGGAGGAACCGCGTCAATGACAGACTTTACAAAGAAAGTTATTAGCTATTACAATTACCCATGAAAATTTTAAAGGTTGGCGGAGGATCATCAATAAACTGGGATTATATCGGTGAAGATGTAGCAAAATTTTTAAAAAAGGAAAAGCTTATCATCGTTCACGGCGCGGGAGCAATTCGGGATAAAATTGCATCCCAACTCAACGCTCCTTCAAGGACAATCATTTCCCCCTCAGGTTTTCCAAGTACCTATACAGATAAAAAAGCAATTGAAGTATTTCTCATGGTTTATCCTGGATTAGTAAATAAACAAATCGTTGCAAAACTGCAATCTTATGGAGTAAATGCGGTAGGTTTGTCCGGAGTAGATGGGAGACTTTGGCAGGCTAAACGAAAAAAAGAAATCCTGTCTCAGGAGGGGACGAAAATAAAAGTAATAAAGGACAGCTTTACGGGAAGAGTGGAAAAAATTAATAGCGGTTTATTGCATCTGTTGCTTAATGCACAATATACCCCTGTCCTTTGTCCTCCTGCAATAAGCGAAGAGCATGAGATTGTGAATACTGATAATGACACGGCAACTGCAGTCTTGGCAAAAGAAATGAAGTGCAGAGAAATAATTATGCTTTTTGAGGCGCCGGGTTTACTTGAAAATCATAAGGATGAATCAACTCTGATTAAACATATTCCAAAAGAAAAAATTGATGATTATTTACAATACGCGCAAGGGCGTATGAAGAAAAAATTACTTGGTGCCAAACAAGCATTTTCAACTGGGGTAACAAAAATATATTGGGGGGATGGGAGGATTTCTCAACCCATTTCCCAGCTATTAAAAGGAAAAGGTACCATTATCAGTTAATTTGCATTTCTATGAAAGATTATAACTATCTTCAACAAAAATGGATGGCCAACACGTATCCCAATCGTAATATTGTTTTAGAAAAAGGAAAAGGGGTATATTTGTTTGATCAAAGTGGAAAAAAATATACGGATTGCATGAGTAATTATGGAGTAAATATTTTTGGATATGGACATCCCGCAGTCCATAAGGCACTGACGTCTCAACTCTCTCAACTTGTCACCCTTCACGGTAGTTTTGCCAATAAAGAGCGGGCGATCGCAAGCCAGATGGTAGTTGAAAAGTGTGGTGGAGCATACGCTCAGGTATATTGGTCCAATTCGGGAGCAGAGGCAGTGGAGGCGGCCCTGAAATTTGCTGTACTCACAACCGGAAAAAATAAGTTCATAGCTTTTTCCCACGCTTATCATGGGAAAACCCTTGGAGCCTTGTCTGCAACGGATGGAGATAAATACCGAAAAGCTTTTTTTCCTCTTTTATGGGACTTTATTCATATTAAGTATGATGATATCTCTGCACTGGAGAAAGCAATTGATGAAAAGACCGCGGGATTTATTATCGAGCCGATTCAAGGGGAAGGTGGATTAATTCCTCCCTCAAAAGGATACTTAAAAAAAATTCAAGAGCTTTGTAAAAAACACAACATTCTTCTGATACTTGATGAAATTCAAAGCGGCACAGGTAGAACGGGGTATTTTTTAGCAAGCCACGAGGAAAAAGTTGAAGCGGATATTGTATGCTTAGGCAAAGGACTGGCGGGAGGCATACCTGTTGGCGCAACCATTTTTACTCAAACAGTTGCAAACAAAATTCCAAAAAATATCCATACTTCCACCTTCGGGGGAAATCCTCTTGCTTGCGCGGGAGTAATCGCGACTCTGAGGGAATTGGATCAGTCAATGTTAAACAATATTCGAAAAACGGGAACTTATTTTATGACCGAACTACAAAAAATTAAATCCCCCCTTATTACCGAAGTCCGAGGAAAGGGACTCATGATTGGAGTGGAGGTAAAAGATAAGCGGAATGAAATATTAAAGAAAATGCAGGAAAATGAAGTCTTGGTAATTCCGGCAGGAGAAAATGTTGTGCGTTTTCTCCCACCCTACATAATTACAAAAAAACAAGTTGACACGGTCGTTAAAATATTTAAGAAAGTAGTTAACGATTTGAAATAAGTTATGTGTAGATTTCTTTTGTTTAAATCACGGCAACCCGAAAATCCTCAAAAAATAGTCCAAGCCTTCAGCAGGATGGCTCAAAAAAGCAAAGCCTTTGACGGAGATTGGCAGGGAGATGGGTGGGGAATATCATGGTTGGAAGATAATATTTGGAAATCATACAAGTCGGTTCAACCTATATGGGAAGATAGCGCGAGAGACACATTGTTATTTTCATCAAAAATATTTCTTATCC
>CAYITZ010000123.1:0-2831 GCA_964366485.1 uncultured Gammaproteobacteria bacterium | reverse complement strand
CGTTCTCACAACCGTTGTCCCAACAGCCACAATTCTCTTTTTTTCTTGATCCAGTGAAGTGTTACACTGGAATGTGTTTTCAGGAACCTCAAACCACTCCTCATGTAACTTTTTTTCAGAAATATTCTTCTCGTTTACCGGCGCAAACGTCCCCAAACCCACGTGAAGAGTTATGAATAACCGCTCAATATGCTTTGCGTCTAACGATTTGAAAACGTCATCGGTAAAGTGTAGAGATGCTGTTGGGGCCGCCGCCGAACCGCACAATCGGGCGCCGCCTGGTGCCCGAGCAAAGATTGTTTGATATTTATTTTTGAGTTCATCTCGACTCAGGGGGGAATTTTTTATGTACAAAGGGACGGGCATGGTCCCCTTTTGTTCAAGAAGTTGAAACAGTCGACTCTTGCCAAAAGGAATCTTCACGGTGAAAAGATGTTTATCATGCGCGATTACTTCGACCGATTCTTCTTTATTAAAGAATAATCTCTCCCCAATCTCAACTTTTCGGTCAACCATCATCCGCATAGTTCCCGGGTCCTCCATCTGCTCATTCACCAAAAAGAAAGTGTTCACTCTCCCACCCGATTGCTTGGTCAACATAATGCGGGAAGGAAGAACCTTCGTCTCATTCAAGACGATGAATGAGTTTTGAGGAAGATGCTTTGCGAGATTTGAAAAATGATCGAAGACAATACTATCTTTTTGCGTGTCGTAGATGAAAAGTCGGGATGAGTCCCTCGGCACCGCCGGCTCTTTCGCAATCAGTTTGGAAGGAAGATAATATTCGTAGTCCTGTATCCGGATCATAGATTCACTTTTCTCTTCTTCAAATACACAACCACCCCAACCACTCCTCCCAAAAGAAGTACAAAGACAATGATGATGGCGTAAATTTGGGTCGAAATTTGATTATTTGAAATTTGTTTATTTTGCATTTGTGTGTCTTCTCGCTTTCCCGAAGATTGGAAGCTTGTTCCCGTTTCTTTTCCTTGTGACTTTTTGCTCTCACTTGTACCTCCTGTGGGCGCTAAAGTTCCTGATTTATAATTTCCCGTATAAGGATTTATACGATTTTGGATATAATATTGTTGATTCTGCGCGAGAAATGTGGAGGGCTTTACCACAATTACCGCTCCTGTTTTTGTCGTATAACGAAGATTGTAAAGGACGCCTGGTAATGATTCCGTGGTGATCTTAAATAATCCGTTTTCGTCTGTTGTCACTTCCACAGAAGGACTGACTCCTGAGGAAAGATATACCCCTACCGTTGTGTTTGGAAGCACCGTACCTGCTGAATTATATGCGTACCCCTCCAGATATTGAGGTATGGGTTCAAGCGCCACTGTCCGTGAAGATGCACTGCTTTCCTCGGCAGTCCGCAAATCAACTTTCACCAGCTCAATACCGGCAATAATCTCTATATAACTTCCCGTTTTTTCAAATTTATTCTGATCGACGGTAAAATTAAATCTGCCCATTTTATCAGCCTGGAATGTCTGTATCGCTCGATAAGGAATCTTTGTTGAGGGATGAAGAGTCGAAACTTTGGCTGTCTTTACCTTAATTTTGGTTAGTGGATGTGAAACGGTTCCGTCAAGCACGATAGTACCGTAGGCGGTTGCATCATAGAAAAAACTTATTGCCTTAGGCGCCGTGTTCGTGTTTTGTGTGGCGATGGCAACGTCTCGATGCTGGATGGCTCCCCGTTGTTGAATCACTTCTCCTGCATATATTTCCGAATATGCTTTTTTATAATTCGGATCAATCTTTGCAAGATCGGTGACATAGGGTAAGGTTGGTAATAATTTATAGTCCCCATCCGGCACCATGAAACTGAAAGCCCCGTCTTCATAGACCTGCTGAGGATTGATGAGGTTTCCCCCTAGCAAATCCGCCGGCGTCATGGTCGTAAATACATCTCCTTTTTTTATCTGTAAAGTAATTTGGGTGTTGCTTACCGGCTCAAGGGTCTGGGAATCAAATAGGCGACCGTATGGATCCCACGCGATTGACGCGCAACTGGTAAAGATATTTGTAAAACTGAGTGTCCCCTGCTGATTCCCGCCGCCAGCCCCGACCGGCGCCTTGCTTTCCTCTACCCATTGAAATGTGAGCCATTTTCTATTGAGTTCCCGAGGCGTGTAGTCTTGCCATTCGTACCAACCACCTTGACCCGCTAAACGATCTCCCACCGGAGTGAAAGGACTGGGAGGTTCCACTTTTGCCTTTCCATTTATGAAAAGTCCCTCGAATTTGTATTCATAATTTTTGACCAGCTGATCGAGGTATGTTGAAGGAGCCCGCAATATTCCATCCTTCCAGTCGCCGTACACGTCATTATCCGCCTTTTGATCTCCCGTGGTACAAAGAGGGGTTCCATTATCACCTGCGACGCACCCAACCACATAAACATTCGTACCGGCCGTTAAACCCGTTTGGGTTAGCCTCATCCTGTGTCCAGGAACTCCTTCACCCGAACATTTGTCAGATCCAGGCGTATTCTTCGCTCTTTCGCAGTCAAGAGCCTTTCCATTGGAATCTTTCGGAACAATCAGACACTTCCACGCCAATGTCTTTTTCGGATATTTATTCTCCGCACGTATATGATGAGGAAAAAGAAAGACAACCGCCAAGAAGAGGAAAATAATTACCGTGCGATTTTTCATACTTTTATGTTACTTCTTTTTCTTCTTTAATTCAACCGCCTCGATAAAGTTGTAATTTCAGTTTGAGAAGAGTACACTCATCAAGTATGGATACATTACAAACGGCGCCTGCTATAGTGAACTCAAAACGAAATAGTCAAATTTGGTAGTTGAATTTTCTACTCA
>CAYITZ010000122.1:0-2834 GCA_964366485.1 uncultured Gammaproteobacteria bacterium | reverse complement strand
AGCTTGATTTATCAATCTTTACATTTTTATTAAAAAGCGGTTGGACAAGTCGGGAAAAATAGCAATAGCACATACACGTATGTACAAAAAACGACAGGATATGTAGCCAAAATTCTTAAATATGACAAAGATCAGTACGCCATGATTGACGTGGTTGAAAAAAATGGAGGCAAAGTCATACTAACATCCCTCGTTCAAGTAAAAGATCCGCATTTATATTCTACACAAAATGGAGAAAAAAAACAGATTCAAGTAGAACAATTGCATACAGGCGATAAAGTCTCATATTCACTAGAGATGAATTTAGCAACAAAACAGTCTTCATATGAGCTTGTACAGGAGTAAACCACATGATTATATCCGACCCAAAGTCAAGATGAAGAGAGTATCTATGATGTTCTATCGAAAGGAGTATCTCATGAACGAAATTCTATTGGCAGGGGCTGATTGTCAGTGTGGACCCCCTTTTTGTCTTCCCTGTAGCGGATCGGGTTGTTGTTAAAAACTGCTTTTTATGACGCTTTGAACAAGGTCTTTATTTTTTGAGAACTTAAGGAGAAAAAAGGAAAAATTTGCGATGTGCTTATCAATATATGAAGGAATACGAGGATTAATAGATTGCGACCATATTTGACGCATATATCGCCTCTTTATTCCACTTGTCAACTGAAATAATTTCGCGCCACTATCTTTCTGGAGAAATATAATGCCAAGAATAGGAAGGGAGGAAGAAAAATGTAATGGTTTGTCATATTTTTCTTTAAATATACTTTGGAAAAAGACATATGAATTTTTTTCTCTTTTAATAATTCCTACATCATCGGCTATCTGAGGAAAGTATGGTTGCAAAAGAGATACTACGGTTGACTTGCCTGCTCCTGATGGCCCCATAAATAAAAGGGTAGCATTTTTTATCTTTACGGCAGATGCATGAATGAAAAATCCCTCCTTTGTATGAAGTAAATCTTCAAGTATAGCACGGACTATGAGCTGAAATTGAAAAAGACTAATGCCATAATGGGTCTTAAACATGTATCCGTTCCTCTGAAATAAATAAGTATAGTTTCTTTGGATACGTTTCTTCTGTATGGAGTCGATCTGCGTATCAGGAACGATATCAATACAAGCGTCTGCTTTCCCATTTATTTTAGAAATCAAATAAGGTTTAAAAAATAGTGATATATTGTGAATAAACTGTGACTGATAATGAAGTGGTTCTGTGGGGTGAAGTCTGCATTCTATGACGAATCCAGCATTGTATAAGTAAAGACTCCTCATATTAAAACTTGAATATTTTATTTACTCTTTCTTCAAACACGGCAAATGAAAAATATTTCTTTACATATGCCTGTCCATTTTGCTGAACCTTCTTATGCTCATTGCTGTCTTTCAATATTTTTTCAATCTTTGATAATAATTCATCCTCATTTTTAAATAAATAACCATTTTCTCCATCAGTTATGATTTCCTTCGGCCCTCCGGCCTCATAGCAAAAGGGAACGGTGCCCGCGGCCATTGCCTCAAGAGGCGTCATACCGAGATGTTCAACCATCTCAGGATGTTTTTCCTCATCCACCCCATATCCGGCAAAGTGCCAGAAGAACCTCGATTTCCGGTAATATTCAAGAAGTTCCGCATAGGGAACATTTGGTTTTAATATGATATTTTTATTATCTCCAACGAGCTTTACCAATGACTGAAAATATGTTTTATCTTCATCTTTTAATCCGCCAATAAGAATTAATTTGAAATCTTCATGGGTTTTTTGGAAGGTGAGGAAGGTTTTAATTATTTCCTCATGCTTTTTGGCATGGAGATGGCCAAAAAACCTTCCCACAGAAAGAATGATTTTTTCTTTTTTTATTTCAAGCTTAGTTTCTAGAAGATCGTTGGTTACATAAGGATAAATAACATCAGATTTTACTCCCCATTTTTGAAGCCAATGTTGAGTGTATACAGAATTAGAAATAAACAAGGTATTTAATGTTTTTAATCTGTTAACAATATTCATGTTATACAGTTTGATATTGGGAACCATGCAGAATATGATATTTTTTTTAGCAGATGATACAAAATAACTTCCGTCAGTCACATAAAAAAATAAATCAAAGTTTTTTAATACTTTTATTTTTTCAACAGGAGAAGGAGAAGTAAAAATGTTTGGAATAAATGTAAGGTTTTTGAATTGAAGATTTAATTTGTTTTTTATGGATGAGGTAAGATTTTGGTTCCAAAACAGAGAAATGTCATATCCTTCCTTCTCCAATACTTGCAGGATGGAGAGAATATGTTTTTCGCCACCGCCCATCACGTCGAGGTAAGGATCATAGAGTCCTGCCGTTCTTTGATTTTTCATAAAGGAATAAATATGTTATCGTTTTGGAAAAAGCCTGATATATACTCTCAATTATACCAATTTCGCCGTCCATAAAGCTTTTATTCTTAAATAATCTTCTCCATAGCTCACCAAAGAATTTTCTGAAAAATAGGGGAGTCGACACAGGTCTTCCGGCTTTATATAAAAGTCCAGACTCAATATCTTCAAATATGAGGGTCTTCTCGACCATTGACTGCATATCTCCATGAAAGTAGTGTAAAAAAGGTTCTGTAAGGTGTCCCATTTTGCCGTCAATTTGAGGTGTGGAATGGATGTTGCTTGGCCACGTCTTAAATGCGGATATTTTAATAAGTCTCATCTGTTCATCAGGCCACCAAGCTCCATGTTGAAGCCATTTTTTTGCTCCAAAGATATTTTTGCGGGGAATTTTATAGTATGTAATTTTGTCATCTTTAGATTGCTTCGCTTCGCTCGCAATGACATATAAAATTTCATC
>CAYITZ010000121.1:0-2847 GCA_964366485.1 uncultured Gammaproteobacteria bacterium | reverse complement strand
ATTGGAATATGCGCAACATTATTTACCATTACACTTCTGTCATACAGCCGTTTGTGTTTATCTCAGCCATTTATGGACTAAAGAAAATCAATACAAAATATCTTATTGTAATGGCGATGGTAATTTTCGGCTCCTCCCTTCTATTTTCCTATTTTATCGGTCCGCTTCCTTATTCGAGAGCGCGTGATGTACATCCATTCCTCTACCCGCAAAAGGAGCGGACTGATGCCGCTTTTTGGAAAAATCTATTGAAGAATAAACAGTTGAAAATATCTGTAACAGGACATATGGCTCCCCTTTTTGCATCCCGCAGATATTTCTATAATTTTTCCCAAGATTATTATCTTGCCGACTATGTTGTTTTAAATGTAGATGAAATATATAATTATCCTGAGAAAGACGCTCTTATTCCCGTATACGAGAGATTGCAAAAAGATAAGAGATTTAAATTTATTTATAAAAATGAAAATTTAGAGGTATATAAAAAAATATGATATCCATCATCATTCCGTTTTACAACGAAGAGAAAAACATAACCCTCCTTCATAAGGAACTCTCATCGGTACTGAAGCAACATAAATATGAATATGAGATTTTGTTCATCGATGACGGGTCGGCCGACGATAGTAGAAAGGAAGTCGAGGATATCTCTCAAAAAGACGAACACGTCCATCTCTTATTTCATCGCAAACGTTTTGGTAAAGGTTCGGCGTTGCAAACTGGTCTTGACAGGAAAAAAGGAGATATTGTCATCTTCATGGATGCTGACCTGCAAGATGACCCTCACGATCTTCCCGCATTCGTCAAAAAAATTGAGGAAGGATATGACTTTGTAAACGGGATACGAGTAGACCGTAAAGATAACGTGATTGTTAAAACGTATTCTCAGATTGCCAAAATATTTCTCAATATATTTCTTCGTTCCCCATTAACTGATATCAATTGCGGATTTAAAGCATTTAGAAAAGAAGTACTGGATGAGGTGGCGCTGTATGGCAATAGTTTCCGGTTTTTTCCCCTTGCCGCTCACTACAAAGGATTTAAAGTGACCGAAATACCTGTCCACAATCGAGTGCGAAAGTATGGCAAATCAAAGTTTGGAATCAGTAAGTTATTGACAGGTATATTCGATACCGTTACCGCACATTTTTTATACCGTTTTGCGGAAAAGCCCTTACATTTTTTTGGTGCATGGGGCATGGCCTTCTTTGGGACGGGGTTTGTCATCACTTCTTATCTTGCTATCGAACGCATCTTCTTTAACATGCCGCTCTATCGACGTCCATTATTACAGCTAGGAGTACTTCTGATCATTGTAGGTATTCAGGTTATTATGACGGGCATAATCGGTGAGTTAATCGTATATATGAATAAGAAAAAATTATGAACCCCGTCCTTGCCCTCATCATTGCAAATCTTATATGGGGCGCCGCTTCTCCTATATTTAAATTCTCTCTAGAAAATATTCCGCCTTTTACCTTAGCATTCATCCGCTTTTTTTTTGCCGCTTTACTCTTTATTCACATCGCATTTCGTCATTGGCAAAAATTAAGCCGGCGCCAATTTTTAAGAATTTTAGTTGGTGCTTTTTTTGCCATTACCATCAATATTGGCTTTTTCTTTCTCGCTCTTCCCAAAACAGCCAGTATCAATGCGCCCATCATCGGATCAGCTCAACCGATATTTCTTTTTCTCCTTTCCATCTTTATATTAAAAGAAAAGCCTCATAAAAAAGTTTTTATTGGCATCATCATTTCTTTTATTGGAGTATTAGTCATCATTCTTTCTCCCCTTTTCATAAATGGAGGCATGTCACTATCTGCTAAAGGAAGCGCTCTTGAGGGAAACCTATTTTTAATGATTGCAACCTTTGGGGCGGTTATGAATACAGTTATATTTAAAAAGGTATTAAAAGAAATTAATTTCTACCAAGTAACCTTTATTAGTTTTCTTTTTGGAGCGCTTAATTTTTTTCCTCTGATGTATATTGAGCTACAACAATGGTCCTTTTCATTACTAGATTATCGGGGATGGATAGGCATCATATTCGGAGTAATTTTTTCCTCCGCCATCGCTTATTCTCTATATAATTATGGCATATCAAAGATTGACGCCCAAGAAGTCGGAATATTTGGCTACATCGACCCTATTATTGCCATACTTATTGCCGTTCCTTTGCTTCATGAATATCCAACTCTCTATTTTTATATGGGGACATTTTTTGTATTTATTGGTATCGTAATTGCGGAAGGAAGAATACATTGGCACCCGTTTCATAAGTTATAATGATCATATGTCACACAAAATCTTAGTTACCGGAGCAGGAGGATACATAGGTTCAGTTGCCGCATATTTGTTTTTACAAAAAGGGTATGAGGTGGTTGCGTTTGACAATTTATGTACGGGATACAGGGGGCCTCTTGATGTTTTAAAAGAAAAATTCGGTGAGAAGTTCAGATTTTATGAATCAGATTTGATACATTCATCCTCTGCGTTTCAAAAAGAACCAGGAATTGAGGCGGTTGTTCATTATGCGGCTTCATGTCTGGTGGATGAGTCCATGAAAAATCCGGGAAAATATTTTTTAAATAATGTGGGTGGCACAAACGCTTTACTTACCGCAATGTCCGAGGCAAGGGTAAAAAATATTGTTTTTTCTTCAACCTGCGCAGTATACGGAGAAGCACAATATATGCCCATCGATGAAAAGCATCCTCTGTCCCCCACTACTCCATATGGAGCTTCAAAAAAAATGGTGGAGGAAATGATTGCGTGGTATGGACGTCTGAAAGGGATAAAGTATATGATCTTACGGTATTTTAATGTATGTGGAGCAAGTGAAGACGG
>CAYITZ010000120.1:0-2848 GCA_964366485.1 uncultured Gammaproteobacteria bacterium | reverse complement strand
GACGAAGCAATCTAACACATATAGATCGCCACGGTCGTTTCACTTCGCTTTTGCTCAGTGTAAACACTCCCTCGCGATGACATGGAAATTTGCTCGCAATGACAAGCTATATATGAAAAACAAGAATTTTGAACTTAATAATAAAGGCACCACCCTCCTTGAAGTCATGGTGGTCATGATGCTTCTTGTTCTCCTTATCATCGGAGTTCTCGCTTTTTTCAAACCCCAAGAGCAAATTGCCAAAGCTAAAGATGCGAAAAGAAAGAATGATTTGAATGAACTCCGAAAAGTATTTGAAGACTGGTACTCGGATAAAGGATGCTATCCGAAAAAAAGCGAAGTTTGCTACAACAATATCTCTGCAACCACCTGTGAAATTTGTACTTCTCAAGCAACCTCGCCCTCTCTTGAAGCATATACTAAGGCGGTCGTCTGCGACCCCGAACCATCGCTCAAAAACTATCTCTATGAAACAAATGGTGACGTCAACTGCCCCACCGCCTACCTCGTCTATACTAAGCTTTCCGCAACCTATGCGGCGGAAAACGATCCCTATGACTGTTCCGCTCTTCACGCTTGCGGCCCCTCTCCCTCGTTTGGCTACGACTATCTCGTGATGAGCCCGAACGCCGTCATCCCTGTTGCGGGTAATTTTTACTGCCTCAATCCCCAATTCAATCAGTGCCGGAGTTGTGGAACTGCGTCACAATGCGCCATCGATCAATCAACAGGCGACTGTAGTAGTATATACGCCTCCCGGACCGTTTGTTGCGCAAGTACAGGAGTCTGCTAAGATATTAAATTTGAATTGACATTTGAAAACCTTTACTTTACACTGAGACATTATGGAACAAGAAGCAACTCTTTTAAAAAACCTTAAGTCCGTTGTTATATACACTCTCCTTTTTCTCTTTCCCCTCTTTTTCCTCCCCTTCACCCAAGAATTTTTTGCCACGGGGAAAATGTATTTGCTTTTTTTCGGAGCACTTCTTCTGTTAGTATTGGCAACGGGTGAATTTTTACTTACTAAAAAAATCGTCTGGGAAAAAAAGCCGCTTGATAACGCGGCTCTCCTTTTTTTCGGCGCATCCGTTCTTTCTACCCTTCTTTCCACCCCGAATAAAATACAGGCACTCTTAAATCCGTCACTCGGCGTGGTTTTTCTTTTTTCATGCCTCATCCTGTACTTCTTCGCCTCCCGCGAAAAGAATAAAGATCTCCGCGCCACACTCGTATACATTGCGGCAATTGTTACTTCCCTCGTCACGGTATTTTACTTTTTTAATCCGCTTAAGAATGTCACCCTTCCTGTTTCTGTCCAATTTTTGAAAAATCAGTACTTTTCCCTTCAGGGAAATCTGCTGGAAACAGTTATTTTTTTAGGATTTGCGGCCGTCCTCGCATTCGCCCACATCTTTTCCAAGCATACAAAGCCAGGTCGCACATCTCTTCTTCCTCTGGTTAGTTTGGTACTGTCAGTGATTGCAACGGGCGGTATTATTTTTTCCTTTGTGAAAGTAAAAGATTTGCTTATTCTTCCCCCATTTAATTTATCTTGGTATGCCGCAGTTGAGACACTTAAGCAACCCTTGACGGCGCTTTTTGGAGTAGGGGTAGATAATTATTCGGCGATGTTTACCAAAGTGAAGGATGCCGGATACAACGCCTCAAGCCTCTGGCAGATTGGTTCTTTCAACACTTCCCGATCAACTCTCCTTCATATTTTCACAGAAATGGGATTACTGGGTCTTTTATCTTTTGCCCTTTTGCTTTATCAACTGGTGAAACATGGTCTGGCGGCAAAAAAACACCATGAGAATAAATATACTCTTCTTCCCATTCTTTACATCATGGTAGTGGTGGCATTTATGACACCATCGATTACCGTATTGTTCTTAGTATTCGCATTGGTAATAGAGGCAGACGTTCACGAAGCGGGAGACCTGTCTGCCGGCAGGCAGGAACTAGCCTTCACTCTTGATACGGGAAAAATCCTTCCCCTTTACGCCGGAATTCTCGTCATTATGTTGGCTTTTATCGGTATTGCCGGATATGGAGTAGGTCGATCCTATGCCGCCGAAATTTATTTCAAAAGATCGGTCGATGGATTTACCGGAAATAACGTAAAAGTGGTTTATGATAACATGCGCCAGGCAGTCGTTATAAATCCGTACATTGAACGCTTCCGCACAAACTTTTCCCAAACGAATTTGTTAATCGCAAATAACGTTGCGAGTAAGGCCACGCCCGCGACTGAAGGTGAAAAGAAACCTGAGCTGTCCGAAGCAGATAGACAAACTATTTCCCAAGCCATCCAAGCCGCAATCGAAGAGGCTAAAGCAACAGTGACGCTCAATCCTCAAAAAGCAGTCAACTGGGAAAACCTCGCATCCATTTATCGCAATATCATCAACGTTGCACAAGGTGCTGACAGCTGGACGGTATCCGCCTATCAACGGGCAATCATCCTGGACCCTCAAAATCCCACCTACCGGGTGAGCTTGGGGGGCGTCATGTTCACCTTTAAGAATTATGATGAGGCAGTCAAATTATTTGAACAGGCCATCGCAATCAAGCCCGACTGGGCAAACAGTTATTACAACCTGGCCTGGTCTTCGTTTCAAAAAGCGGACTATCAACGAGCCGCCGCGGCCATGCAAAACACCATCACATTACTTGATCCCAAAAAAGACGAGGCTGATTACAAGCGGGCCACGGCCGATTTAGAGGAGTTCAAAAAGAAACTTCCCAAAGAGGAAGAGGCCACCAAGGAAGCTACACCCAAATCAACAAAGTTGAGTGTTCCCACTCCTCCGGCCCAATCTCTTGAGCCGAAGATCCAGCTTCC
>CAYITZ010000119.1:0-2969 GCA_964366485.1 uncultured Gammaproteobacteria bacterium | reverse complement strand
AAGTGGGAATAGATCCGTGAAAGCAGTTTAGAAAACACCATCGCACAAAGAGCAATAACTAACCATGGGTCAATTTCATGGCTCAATGTTTGAGTGATGATACCAATTATGAGAGAGGCAACACCAACGAGGTATGAAATTCTTCCAGCACTCAAAATATGAAGTGATTCTCGTTCATCAGAAGACGTTTCTTTGAGGATAAATGCAGCAAATGTGAGAAATGCAGTTATCAACCCCACGATCAGTACTGACAACAAGGTATCAGGCATGCTAAGTCGCCCAGGGTTGAGGAAAAGAATGGCAATTCCCAATATGACTATGGCACTGATAGTTTCAACAAGCATATTATTTTTCTATTATAAACAATTTTTCAACAGTTGTATTAAAGTACCTTGCAATTTTGAGAGCAAGCAACACGGATGGGGTGTAATTTCCTTTTTCAATAGCGATGATTGTTTGTCGAGTTACCCCAACAATACTACCAAGCTCTTCTTGAGTAACTTTATTTTTATTTCGATATTCTTGGACAAAGTTATTGACATTTTCGTTCATGATATCCCTATTCTACATGACTAAGTATTATTATTTTTATCCTTTTAAATTATTATTATTATAGTAATAGTTAGGAAGCAAAGTCAAGGGAGATGTTTTTTTCCTGAAAGTCAATCATCGTCAATTGATTTATTGATAAAGCAAAGCAATCATTACACCCATTGACCCAATGACTCCGATAAAATACTTCTGTTTTTTTTGATGATATAATATCGTTCTTACAAAAAGGACAGGTATATGTGGGATGAATTTTCTGTATTTTTTTGTGCATAATTATCTCCTGCACTAAGTATAGTCCTTTATTTGAGATTATGATGACGGTCGTACATCGTACCTTGCTATAATAGATAAATGGAACACGGAGTAAAAACGCTTTCAAGTATTAGGAGATATTATTTATTCCAGTTTTTCCATAACATTGCATTTTTTTCACCCGTCATCGTCCTTTTTTGGCAGGCGAATGGGTTGAGCATGACTCAAATCATGCTTCTTCAGTCGATCTATTCACTGGGGATTGTTATTTTGGAGCTCCCCACAGGTGCTTTTGCCGATTATTTTGGAAAAAAGAAAAGCTTAATGATTGGTTCATTGCTATGGACTATTGGGCTTATAGGTTACGGATTTAGTCATACTTTTTGGCAGTTTGCCATAGGTGAGCTTATGGTTGGAGTTGGGTCTGCATTTATATCAGGGGCAGACCGCGCATATATTCACGAGTTACTTAAAGAGATAGGGAGAGAGAAGGAGTTCATGAAAGTTGAGGGGAAAGCCAGAGGAGTAATCCAAATTGCACAAGCAGTTGGAAATCTAGTTGGAGGCTTGATAGGATCGATATCACTTGGATTGACTTTGATTGCGACGGGTCTCTCGACTTTTATTGGTTACCTCGTTGGAGTTTCATTTCCTGGCATAAAAAAAGAACCGAAAAAAGGGAGATCAAGTTACTTTCAAATAATCAAAGAGAGCATCGTATTGGTGAAAAAAAATAACAGACTCCTATGGCTCACATTATTTTTTGCAACATTTAATGGTCTTGTATGGCCTCTTATTTTCTATTCACAGCCCTATTTGCAAATGTTAGGTGTTCCTGTATATTTCTTTGGATTAATTTTCGCCGGATTTAATCTCATCTCAGCGCTGGGATCAGCCCACACTCTTCAGTTTGAGAAGCTAACAAATAATTGGACATTTTTTATCATGAGTCTTACTATTGTTGCATCATTATTATTGCTCGGATTATTTCCAAGCATATATATTTTCCCCTTAACACTTATATTTTTAATGTTTGTTTTTATGAATCAAACAATTATTACCGATCAAGTATTAAAGATAGTTCCGTCAAATAAAGCCACAACTATTTTGTCTTTTCAAAGCCTTGTAAGAAGAGTATTGTATGCAGTCGTTGGTCCCATTTTAGGTATGGTTACCGATAATTTTGGTATACAAAACGCCCTCGTTAGCTACGCTTTTGTTACTTTATTTTTCTTGGGTATATTAGTCATTACGGAAAAAAGATTTGTGTAAATTGAGTGTATAATTCAGTATGAAAGTAATAATAATAACTGGTCCACCTGGAGCAGGAAAGAGTACAATAAGTAATTTGTACGCACAACAACGGCCAAAATGTGTTCGAATTGAAACGGATGATATACGGCACATGGTGATAACGCCTCATATGGCTCCTTGGCAAGGAGAGGAAGGAAAAAGACAATTGAACCTGGGAATTCAGAATACCTGCATGTTGGCTCATGAATTTTTGAAAGCAGACTTTGAAGTTGTAATTGCCGATTTCTTAACCGAATACACTTTCCCATTTTACAAAGAATCTTTTGAGAAATGTGACCTAAAAATTATTCAACTTACTGCAAAGTTTGATGAATTGAAAAAGAGATTTGTTCAGCGTGGAAAAACTATAACTGAAGAAGAGTTTAAAATGCTATTTGACATGCAAGAAAAATTTACTCATTACGATTTTCAAATTGATAATACCTTACTTTCTCCCGAAGAAACGGTAAACAAAATTAAAGAAATAATCTCAAAATAATATAGAAGTTCTAGAAGTCATTTCAATACCTATGAATATGGATTGTCATTGCGAACACCGTAAAATTATTTAAATAAATTTTACGGTGTAAACCAGGCGTTCACCCTGTAAAATTTTATGAAATTTTACATGGGAAGCAATCTATCTAAACAATGAGATTGCCGCGTCGTCCTCCGACTCGGAGGACTCCTCGCAATGACATTCATCAAGATAATAAAATGAATTCTATCTTTTATCTCCACAGAGAGAATTTGCGAGTTAACTCATTTACTGTATTTATTTCTCCGAATAAACAGACTCCATAATATTCCAATTCGATTTCGGGAGTTTCTTTGGTTCTTTGTTGTTGTTCAAGATAAGTCCCCACAGTCAT
>CAYITZ010000118.1:0-3123 GCA_964366485.1 uncultured Gammaproteobacteria bacterium | reverse complement strand
TGAATAAGTTTATTGCAAAAACCATGAAACGTATTTATTTCCACCCGGTAGCCGGAAGTACCTATCAGGTCAACTAATCTTTTTCTCATTTCATAAACCGCTGATTCTGTAAAAGTGAGTGCGAGTATATTTTCCGGTTCAATCTGGGTTTCAAGAAGTATCTTTGCAATTCGGAGAATGAGAACTTGGGTTTTTCCCGTACCAGGACCGGCGATCACCATAACGGGGCCTTCAATAGTATCAACCGCCTTTTTTTGCTCGGTGTTTAGCTTCCGGTAAAACGCTTCAAATTGCTTGGATATCATAGGGTGAGGATTATTCTGTATAATATACATATGTCAGAATATATTATCAAGTCGCGCTTCTGGGGCAGGTTGTTTGAAATAATCATCCCCATCACGTCGTGGGTCATGATCACGTTCCCCCTCTGGATGTCCCCTTTTCACCCGGCATTGGTCGCCTATTTTATCATCGCTTTTGATCTTTATTTTTTTTACAGTTGTCTGCGTACTGTTTACTATTCAACTCTATCTTACCGCCTCATAGAGGAACATGACAAGATAAATTTTGCCAATCTTCTCAAAAAAGCGTTAAAAACCGAGGCATATCATCACTTTATCATCATCCCTAACTTTAAAGAGCCGCTTTATAAGCTTGAAGAAACAGTTAGGGCCATCATAAAAAATGACTATCCGTTTAAAAAAATCAGTCTTGTTATGGCCTTTGAAAAGCGCGAGGAAGGGGCTGTTGATAAGGGGATTGAAATAAAAAAGAAGTATAGTCACTATTTTGAGACAATTATTTTTTCCTACCATGTTTTGACCGCGGATGAGGTTGCGGGAAAAGCAAGTAACCAGACTCATGCGGCTCGTCAGGTTGATGCGTACATTGCGGAAAAAGGGTGGGCTCCGGAGCAGGTTATCATCACCATTTGTGACGCGGACAGTCTTTTACCCTCAAACTTTTTTTCCTATCTTACCTATGTATATCATCGGGATGAAAATCGAAAGTATCACTTCTATTGGGCTCCAGTATTGCTGTATAACAATTTTTGGAAACTGTCGTTTTTCGTCCGTATTCAGGCAACATTATCCTCCATCCTCCGCCTCTCTTTTCTTTCCCAAAAAGAAAAGCTTATACAAATCTCAACCTACGCAACCAACATGTGGCTTTTAAAACAAATTCATTTTTGGGATGTAGATGTTATACCTGAAGATTGGCATGTATACTTTCAGGCTTTTTTCACTTTTGGTGAAAAGGTGAAAACAATTCCGTTATACACGATGGTGAGTGGGGACGCGGTATATACCGGCAATACCATTAAGACATTTGTCAGCCGGTATGAACAGGAAAAAAGATGGGCATGGGGTGTCTCCGATATTGGCTACACTCTCAAAAAGTTCTTTACCACTCCTCATATTAAGCCGCTTCCTAAAATAAAAAAAATCCTTTATCTTGTTGAGAATCATCTTTTCTGGCCAACTTCTTTTTTTATTCTGACCATAAGTGCATCAATTCCTCCCCTCATTAACCCCCTATTTAAAAGAACGGTCCTGGGATTTTTACTTCCGCAACTTTCGGGACTCATTTTGACTTTTTCTACGTCGATGATATTGGTGTATATTTATCTTGACGTGAAACTTCGCCAAAAAATAAATATCGGCACAAAGCTTATCAACGTTCCCCTCTTGTTTGTACAGTGGTATTTTCTCCCCTTCATTTCCTTCCTTCTATCCTCCCTTCCCGCGCTTGAATCCCATACGAGAATGATTATCGGTAAGAAAATTGAGTATAAAGTGACTGAGAAAATGTAATATGAATTTATTTCTAAAATTATTATTTGCGTTCACCCCTCTCAAATTTTTTGTGCAAAGTATTTGGCGTGATGAGGCATTTTCTTACCTCTTGGCAAAACAAAATGTTTTTCAGATTTTATCTTTGACGGCCAAAGATTTTAATCCTCCTTTGTATTACCTGTTACTTCATGTTTGGATGGGGATGTTTGGATCATCGGAAATTGCCATGCGCACCCTGTCTTTTTTCTTTTTTTTGGCCACCTTATATGTAGTGGGAATGCTTCTGATGGATATTTTTGAATTTTCAATAAGTGAAATACTCTTGTATCTTCTTCTCTTTGTTCTAAATCCTTTACTCCACTATTATGCATTTGAGGCGCGTATGTATAGTTTATTCGCTTTTCTCGTGACGTTATCATTTTATTTTCTTGCTAAAAAATCGTATCGAAAATATGCACTCACCGTCATCCTTTCACTTTATACTCATTATTTTGCACTATTTCCCCTACTTGGCCAAATTATTTACATAATGCTAACTGACCGAAAAAATATTACACAACATATTAAAATGTTTATAAAAATAGGGTTCTATTTTTTGCCCTGGGTCATCTTTGTTATTCTTTCCAAACCCCCCTTTGGACAATCTTTCTGGATTCCCCCTCTTCGAATCGGCGATGTGTTGAATACACCAGGAATTCTTTTTACCGGCTATGAAAACTTTCTTGGATTCAGCTACCCATTTCTCTCCTTGATATCAATTTTAATTTTAGGAATCCTTATCTTCTCCTTCTTTAGATTAATGCAAAAACGACTCAACCTTCTTCTCTCCTGTTGGGTGGGAATACCTACTATTGCAATTCTTCTTATCTCTCTCTTCAAACCTGTTTTTCTGCCACGGTATATGATATTTATTACGGTAGGGTTGCTTGTTTCTTTGATTTACTTAATTCACCGTTTCCCGGCAAAAATAAGATATCTATTACTTGTTGTTTTGATGATATTTTCTCTCCATTATGGAGTGTATCAAACCATCATGAGAAATAAAGGAGACGTGAAGACGCCCTTATTACAGATAAAAAATCTGTTGAAGAAAGATGATGTTGTCTATGTCACCCATGAATATAATTTTCACCCCGCGGAGTATTATATAAACGATAAACAGGTATATCTTTATGGCAAAACATATGAAGAGATACCATCATTCGTAGGAAAAGTACTCATTTCAAAAGAAAAGATAACAAGTTCACTTCCCCTCTATCCAAAGAGAGCGTTCGTCTTCAAAGACGATCTGAGCTACTCTATACAAGCTCTTTATTAAATGACTTAG
>CAYITZ010000117.1:0-3145 GCA_964366485.1 uncultured Gammaproteobacteria bacterium | reverse complement strand
GCGGTTTCTATTCCCGAACCCTTTTTTCCAAGTTTAGCCATTTCTGGAGGGCCAGCAGAATAAATAATATTCATTTCCTGCGCACTTGGCAGTGAACGAAGCGTTTTTACCAATGTTGAAAAGTCTTTTTTACCCAGATATTCGTTAGTGTTGCTTAGATAACATACATTAACTGTCGGGCAAGATGAGTCTTTCAGCATATTAACCAGTGGATTTTTCCCTAGTAACTGAATTGGCATCTGTGCAAATTTTATCCGTCCGTTTGCATATGCTTCCTTTACCCAAGAATAGTTTTTTTTATCTTTAAGAAATAGCCAGAAATCGGTATTCAATAATGAATTTTGTAAAAAAGAATACAGAACTCCGTCCGGATTAATCCTATCAGGGGAGGATGTGGTTTCTAGCCAACGATGTTTGTTTATTACTGACTCCATAATCACTTTTTTGATGGACACGCCTGTTCCTAGATATGAGACATCACCGATGCGCGCTACACCTGCATCGATCTTTTCAAATCCGCCCTTCATTCGTTTACTTCTTCCAAAGAGATCTTCACCGTCAATCAGTTTGGAGATATCGATTCTTGATTTAGCTTTCAATAATGATGGAAAGTTTAACATACCTGGGAAAATTGATTGAAGATAATCCGAAGGTTCTTGAAAATACCTTGTCATTTCCAACCGATAATGAAGATAATTAATAACATGAGGATTCGTATCAAATAAAACTAACAACTCAGGTTGTGCTATAGTTGCGTATGAAAGCGCTGAATCTACCCCTCCCGATACGCCAATCATAACCCCCCCTTTTTTATCTTGATGGAGTTTCTGAGATATTTCCTCATTCCATTCATCGGTATTTGCCCACCACACATCTGCAGGTCTAGTAAATTGGCGAATAGAAGCAGGTAGAGAGAATTTATCTCTAAACGCAGTCGGAGACATGTGGATTAATTGGTCAAGCACGGGAATTTTTGCCTTTGCTTCTCTATGACCTGTATTCGATAGTTGTTGAAGACTGCCTAATGACTCATTCATCATAATATAATAATATTTTTTGTATATTTATGGCAACCTTTCCTAACCTGTCAGGGTAATTAGAAGTTGTCTCTAAACCTAACAACGTGTCATTGCGAGGAGTCCTCCGATTCGGAGGACGACGTGGCAATCTCATTATCTAGATAGATTGCTTCACTATACTATGATTGGCTCGCAATGACAATCCATATCCATAGGTATAGAGATGAGTTCTACTCAAATCTTTTATTTTGACAGGCTGATATTTATCTTATAGCCCATCACCTCTGCCATCTTCTCCAAAAATCCAAGCGAGGGGTTGACATTACCCGCTTCAAATCGAGCAATAGCCGATTGTTTTGTACCAATCTTTCGAGCGAGCTCTTTTTGAGTAATACCCTTTTTAATCCGAGCTGACATCAACTCGGATATTGCCTCATATCGAGGGGTAAGTCTGTCATATTCTTTTTTAACTGCTTTATTTTGCAATAACTCTTCTTTTAATTGTTTCCAGTTTCTCATAGGTGTGTATCATTAACTTCCAAAATCAACGATGCTAATATAACATAGATGTTATGTTATGTCAAGGACAAATATCTTTGTTTTGCTGTGCTTATTTCTTCTTTTCCTCGTACTCGCAATTCATAAAGATCTGTTTCAAGCTTTTTAGCATGGGGCATTCCCAGAAGTGAACCGTGTATTTCCAAAAGATCGATAAGATGGGCAATTTTAGCAATCGCTTGAGGCTGTTGGTTTTTGATAAATTCGGCCACCGGTCTTTCTTCTCTAACAGTTTCAAACTCGATTATTTTCCATCCCATGAGTTGATTATATAGTATTGTGAATAGCATATTTTGAGAAAGTTAAGAGAAATAAGGATGTTTCGGGGGGGAGTGGAGGGGGTGGAGTTGGTGGTGGGGAAGTGAAAATTCTGCGGAGAGCGTGGGGAGTTTACCCTGAATGAAGTGAAGGGGTGTTGAATTTTTTTTAGAGACTCTTAAACACTTTTGCCAAACTTTCTCCAAGTACGTGGATTTTAAACTCTAAAAAGTAACCAAAGGGCGTTGTGTGGGTCTTAAAACCTCGTTCTTCAAATGATTTTTTAATCTCATTAATCATTTCTTGAGCAAATTCAGGTGAAGATTTGCTTTCTGACAGATGACCAAAAGAATGAAGCATAATTTCTTCTACATTCACCTTTTTCGCTAACCATTTGATATTCTCAAATGCTTTTTTCCTTACTTTATCTTTTCTTTCTTCATCTTCTTTTTCAACTTGAATAAAAACGACCAGACCTTTACCTATTTTCTCTTCTTTATCGATCTTGTCTACTTCATCGAGCGTCCTACTAAAAGTCTTGTACCAAAATTCATTGACATGAAACATTAATAATTTCATATAAATATTGTTTTTTATTCTATCAGAATGATATTTATGAAACAACCTCAAGGGTTTTAAAAGAAACGTTTTTTCATAAAAGCTCTCCCTGAACCGGATTTTAAGTACTTTTCAAAGTTGAAGGCAATATATTTATTGGAAAAGGCGAAATATGAGATGAGTTGAACTGTGAGAAATGGTTTTGTAGCTGGAACGTATCCTTTGTTATGTCTTTCGATTCTTTCTTTGAGATTGTCAGTGCAACCAATATATGGTTTACCATTACTACACTTTAGTATGTAAACATACTGGAACATATTTTAAGGCGAATCCCGCTTTCGCGAACTCCTTTAAATCTATCCTATCTCTTTTTAGGTTGTTTAGCAAGATAAGCGGACATCGTCCGCCGTAGCCCGCTTCAGCGGGCGAAGGCGGAGAGGGCGAGATTCGAACTCGCGATCCGCCAAAGGCGGATGGCAGTTTAGTAAACTGCTGCACTAGGCCACTATGCGATCTCTCCTAAAAACACGCGAATTTATTATAGCAAAAATGGCGGACTTGTCCGCCGAAGCCCTCCGATTCGGAGGGCGAAGGCGGAGGGTACAGGATTTGAACCTGTGGACGGCTATTCACCGTCACGGCTTAGCAAGCCGCTCCATTACCACTCTGGCAACCCTCCCATTTAGCCAATAGCTGTTAGCTTTTAGATTATATAACAATTACGGCTAATTGAGAAATGCTCTTGATATATT
>CAYITZ010000116.1:0-3150 GCA_964366485.1 uncultured Gammaproteobacteria bacterium | reverse complement strand
TTGATTATTTAGCCTCAATCTTTCACCAAAAAGGCAAAAGTGAGAAAGTCAGGAGTCACTTCATGCGTCAAGTAGTGTCCGTTCTTCTTGTCTTTTCTTATGTCTTACAAAAGCATCCCAATGTCCTAATTTAACACCCGGTTGGATAAAAATATCCGCAAAAACATCCTCAAATAGGTGTAGTATGCTCTCATCGCGGATCATTTCTTTTATAAACTCTTTTATTTCTCCATTCTCATCATACATGTACCGTGCAAAATGACTCACCGTCCCCGTAGACACCTTCACTGCCATTGATATGCTTCTTTGACCAACAGACTTTGCCAGAAGATAAAGTATTGCAATCCTTTTGGCGATCATGATTCTCTCCGTCTTTGATAATATCTCGTGGATTACGGATGAAAACTGATCTTTTGTCCGCGCACGGGCCATGACCTGAAAAAAGAGTTCAAATATTCGCTCTGAAGCTTTTGTGGAAAGTTGGTACCTTGATATGCGTGTCATATAGGTGTTTCAATTAATCAATTAATTGAAACACTTGTTTTCAATAAGTACAAGGGTGTATATGCTACAAAAGTCTTCCTTTGGAGTATAGAGAAAGGATTTTTTTATTGAATATACTCTTTGTTAGATTACTCTAAGCAATCTGAAAAGGGCGAAAGAAATGAAGTAGAAAAGAACAATCTGGAAAAAGGGAAGGTACAGTGTCAGGAAGATGGTGACAATGGCAAGGATGAAGAATGCTTCGTTGTGGATTGCGGGTAATAGACCCTTCGTGACAAGCATGAGAATAATAAGTGTTAATAAGATTTTCGGATTGAACCAGATGAGCGGCCAGCCGAAAAACATAGCCAGGCCGATCAATAAAGAGGCTAAGATGAGAAATATTTCTTTGGTATCAAAATAAAAAGGTCCGAGGTACATAGATATTTATTTTAGCTTAATCTTAACCACTAATTCAATTATAAATTTATTTATATCGCCTATGTCCACCATTAAGGCTTTGTATATTGCATGAGAGTTCACTTTTCCATATTCATGAGCAAGAATATTTCGAAAACCAGTCATGCTTTTCATTTTCGATGATATTTCCTTGGAGATGAGACCGTCCCCCTCTGATAATATCTCAAAAATCTCACCATAGGTGCCTGGTTTTCTCAGATCCGCATATGATATGATTGCTTCAGCAAAATCTATGGTTGCTTGACATAAGAGATATAAATATCGCTCTACTGCCCCATAGAGTATTTCATCCTTTAAAATTTTCTCTTCCGGGTATTTTTTTAAAGGTTCAAGTATGGCAAAATATTTTTTGATCAGACTCAATTTCCTTTTGAGAACATCTATATTTGTCATAGACTGTGCCGTTTTGAAAAAATTTGAAAATCAAAGTATTCATTTAGAATCCGCGGTTCGGCGATGAGTCTATAAGGCTCGACATTATAGATAAGTTTTCCTCCAACTGCCTGATATTTCAACAGAGATCCCACGTCATCGTTGAGAGTGATTATATCCACTTGGTTGGTCTTAAGTAACTCCGTCAAAACCCCATTTAATTTGAGTATTATGTCAAATCTCTTCTGTTTTGGTGTATCGCCATCAAAATAAACGGCAAAGTCATAATCGCTTAAGAGGCCGCCTTTTCCTTCAGCTTGGGAGCCAAAAAAATAAACCAATTTTATTTCCGGATACTGCCCAAATATCTTTTTAGCATCAAAATAAAACGGTCCTAGGTACATAGATTTATGTTAAAGAAAATATAAGCCGTTTGCAAGGGAAAATCATAATCCCATTTGCTTTTTAATATCCGATTCAGTCCATCCATTCTTCTCCATCAAATACTTTGGAACCGTTATATGGGCTTCTTTTCCATCAATCATAAAGGTATATTGATTACTTTCCATCTCTCCAGTATTAATAGTCGTCATCGTCACTCCATTATCACTTTTTGCATATACACCCTTAGTAATCATTTTTGTAGGGACATCAATGAGTGCCGTTTGAATAGATTCAATTTGTTTATTTACTTCGTCTTGAGACGCAATAGCCATCTCCTTTAATGTTGGTTTTGTTCTTGTTTGCGTCGGAGCAATTATTTTCTGCCCTCCCGTTGAGGTCTGAGATGTTGATCTATTTATGATCTCAGTAGGCGAAGCCTGTATGGGTTCTTCCTTCGCTACCAGATTACCTCCCGAACCTGATTGTTTGAATTGGAATTTAGGAAGTTTTGCTATAAAATCAGCTTGGGTTTTTTTAAATCTTTGAGCCAAATATGCCCCCAAATGTGGCCGAATGGTCGGTGAATTATTCACAAATAACTCAAGTAACACTTGGGAAACAGATGCGCTTATAAGCAGAATAAGTATTATTTTAGAATAAGACTTTAGTTTTGACATATTTATATACTTGGACAGTTACCAACCCCTCCTATTGTCACTTCTGATGTTCCATTACAACTCCAAGGAAACGCTAAGTATTTATCTGCTCCGGCGGTCCTTGTTGACCTATACTTCACCCATGCTGCTCCTGATTCTGGGCACGCTTCATAAACTCCCTGTGTCAAATATTTCCCTGGGTCAAGTACTGTGCCAATATTAGTGTAATAGGTATCTATTGTTAAAAAAGTATTATATGAAAATTTATCTATCATTAATGGAACGTTACATCCATTTACTACCTTAATAGTAGTAAAGTTTTTGTTGCTAGTACAACCACATCCTATTTTTATATCATCTATCCTGGTAGAAATATCAGAACACTTCTGGGAGCCATTGTAATATGTATATAGGGAAGGAATCAGACCATTATATGAAATAGTTTTACTTCCTTTAAGGCTTTTTACGCTATACTTTTGATTACATACGGTATCACATGTTGTGTCTGTGCATGAACTACCAATTGATCCTGTCGACCCAGTCTCACACCCATCACCCACCGCATTACATTTTACACATGAACCATTATAAGTCGTATTAGTCGGTGTACCGCCATTACATTTATAGAGAACATAGCCAAGAGTCCCTCCAAATAATGATGTATCAATACACATTGTTTTGCCTTCGGGAATGACAAGAAGGCTTTTATTTGGTCCAAGAGCTGTATTGCAACCATTTGCATTTACTGTTGGAGTAATTGACGGCTCTTTTGCTG
>CAYITZ010000115.1:0-3167 GCA_964366485.1 uncultured Gammaproteobacteria bacterium | reverse complement strand
ACTCCTCCCCCTTTAAAAAGAGGGGCGCGCTGTGAACCATGGCGCGCTTTACCGGTGCCCTTTTGTTTATATATTTTTTTGGTAGTTCCTGCAACCTCGGCACGGGTTTTGGTTGCGGCGTTTCCCTGCCTTTGATTGGTCTGGTGCACGCGCACGTACTGGGTTAACAAAACGGGGGAAGTTTCAATATTAAAAATCTCCTTTGGCGGGGTAATATCTTCTAAACGCACCCCATTCAAGTCATACTGAGCTATGGTGCCTGATGATTTTTTTGCTAGTTTTGTTGTGTCTTTTTTTTGAGTTGCCATATCTTTTGGTTAAATTCAAGCCTTTTTTCTCACTTCAAGGAGTGCTCCGGTTGCTCCCGGTACAAGTCCTTTTACTCTGACTCCTAATTCGGTCACTTCCATAACCTGTAGTCCCTGAAGGGTAACTCTCTCATTACCCATACGTCCTGCCATTCTTTTTCCTTTAAATACACGTCCCGGGGTGGTGGTCATACCGATTGCGCCGGGCGCTCTTAACCGGTCTGACTGTCCGTGCGTCTTGGGTCCCCCTTTAAATCCATGTCTTTTTACTACTCCTTGAAATCCTTTTCCTTTTGATATACCGGAGACGGAGACCAACTCACCGGGCGCAAACATGTCTGGAGGTTTTATTTCTTGTCCGATTGCGAATTTCTTTTCGCCTATTACGATTGACTGTTTTCCTGCCTCATTTAAATACTGAATTTTGCTTTGTCCTTTGTCCAGTCGAAACTCACGTAAAAAACGAAGCGGGTCTTTTACACCCGCTTTTGTGATTAACCCCTTCACTGATTGTTTGATTTGTCGTACCTTCTTAAATCCAAGCTGTACGCTCCCATATCCATGAGTATCGGGTGATTTGATGGAGATAATAAAACAGGGAGAAGTTTTGATGAAAGTTGTTGGAATACGCTCACCTTTTTGATCAAATAGTTGAGACTGTGTTGACTTTTCTCCGAGAATAAACCCATTCATAGCTTTTATTAAACCTATAATTACCAAAAAAATAAGCCCCAGATTGGGGCTTTATTCCAATCGTAGGAAAAACGTGCGAATCACATTATATAACACATATATCAAATCTTCAAGAAGAAAACTACATTTTTACTTCTATTTCAACTCCGGCAGGCAACTCCAAATGCATAAAAGAATCAATCGTCTGATTGGTCGGATTGATGATATCAATCAGTCTTTTGTGAGTTTTCAACCCAAAATGCTCACGTGCGTCCTTGTCGATAAAGGGGGATTTGTTGACCACAAACACTTCAGTCTTGGTCGGCAGTGGAATCGGACCGACGATTGAGGCGCCTGTTCGTATCGCGGTATCAACCAGCTTCTGACACGTATCGTCAATTAAACGATAATCATATGCCTTTAATTTTATCCGAATCCTCCCTTTTGACATACCTGTAAATGTGCAAAATAAATTAAACTCTTATATTACTTAGTGATCTTGGTCATTACTCCGGCTCCAACTGTGTGACCGCCTTCGCGGATAGCAAACTTCATGCCTTCCTCAAGTGCGACCGGGTAGATAAGTTTTCCGGTGATTTTCACATTGTCCCCCGGCATAACCATCTCGACTCCGGCCGGAAGATTTAATTCCCCGGTAACATCGGTTGTTCTAATATAAAACTGGGGTCTATAGCCCTTAAAGAATGGAGTGTGTCGTCCTCCCTCTTCTTTTTTAAGGACGTAAATTTCCGCTTCAAATTCGGTATGAGGAGTGATTGATCCTGGTTTTGCAATGACTTGACCTCTTTGCACATCTTCTTTCTCAACTCCCCGAAGTAAAAGTCCTACATTGTCTCCGGCTCGAGCCTCGTCCAGTGTCTTTCTAAACATCTCAACTCCTGTGACGACTGTTTTTTTGGTTTCCGTAAGTCCGACTAGCTCAACTTCCTCGTTAACTTTAAGAACTCCCCGTTCTGCACGCCCCGTTACGACAGTTCCTCTTCCTTGGATAGTAAATACATCTTCAACTGGCATAAGGAATGGTTTATCTAAAGCTCGAACTGGTTCAGGAATATACTCATCAATAGCTTTCATGAGGTCCTCAATTGCTTTAATTGATTCCGGATCATCTTGAAGGGCTTTCATGGAGGAACCTTTGATGACTGGTACTTTGTCTCCCGGGAAGCCATATTTGGTAAGAAGATCACGCACTTCCATCTCAACCAGGTCAAGAATTTCCTTATCAGCAACCATATCAACCTTATTGAGGTAAACAACGATTGCGGGAACGTTGACTTGTTTTGCAAGAAGAATATGTTCTCGGGTCTGTGGCATAGGACCATCGGGAGCTGAGACGACGAGAATGGCTCCATCCATCTGCGCCGCACCGGTAATCATGTTCTTAATATAATCTGCATGTCCGGGAGCATCAATGTGTGCATAGTGTCTTTTCTCTGTCTCATATTCTGAGTGATGAAGATTGATAGTGACGCCACGTGCTCTTTCCTCAGGGGCTTTATCAATGTCTTCATATCTCAAAAACTTGGCAAGGCCTTTTTTGGAAAGTACGTAGTGGATTGCTGAAGTGGTTGTGGTTTTTCCGTGATCTACATGACCAATGGTTCCAATATTCAAATGTGGTTTATTCCTTTTAAAAACTCCGTCTGCCATAATAAAAAAATTAAATTATAATTACTTGACTATTTTTCCTGACTTCTCTATGATAATTGGTATGAGGAGAAAAGTCAAGACCTTTTTGCACGTTTTTATCAGCAGTGTTGTTCCCCAAACATCTTATTACGCAAAAATCCTCAAAAGTAAATTTGCATTCTCGCTTCTATATTCGTTTATTCTTCTCTCACTGGTCACGGGTGTAGTGTTTGCCCTCGTATTCTATCAGGTAGGACAAAATAATATGGGAAGTATAAAGCAGTGCCTCAACGGCTCCTTAAATGAAATACCTTCAAGTTTTGTTCTCAATGTCAGGGATGGAATACTTTCGACCAATCACGAACTGCCTCTTTTTGTATGGTTTAACTGTGATGAACGGGTTCAACTCCTGGCGGTGGTGGATGAACGAGGGGTGAGTAAAAATATTAAATCCTTCGGCGCACAGCTTTTGGTAACCGGATCAGAAATCGTTTTAAAATATAAAACAAATACTTATGTTGTCCCCATCAATAAATA
>CAYITZ010000114.1:0-3177 GCA_964366485.1 uncultured Gammaproteobacteria bacterium | reverse complement strand
TTGTTATTATTTTTTCATTTGGTTCAAATACAAATATCATAGGCGGATATAAATCTTTTCTTATTCAATCTGGATCAATGGAGCCAAGTATTATGACGGGTGATATAATAGTCATTCACCAGATTGATCAGTACATAAAAAATGACGTTATAACTTTTCAAAACGAAGAGAGTCGAATAATCACACACCGGATTGTTGAGATAACAAATAAGGGTAGGGATAAATTTTTTGTCACAAAAGGGGACGCAAATCGATCAGAGGATGAGGGTGTCGTCTCCCCATCAAACATATTAGGTAAAGTAATATATGTAATACCCAAATTGGGGTTTCTCGTGGCCTTCTCAAAATCACTTCCCGGTTTAATTATGTTGATTGCAATTCCGGCACTTGCGTTGATAATAAGTGAAGTGTTAAAAATCGTGCATAAAAATTAATCATGTTTTCCCATGCTTACTGGAAAAACAAAAATAATTTTTATTTTTCTTCTTTTCCTCGCAAATTTTTTGCTAAGGACTAAAACAACAAGTGCGGATATCTTCGCCGAAAGATTAGTGCGGAATAATGTTCTGTCTGCATCAACTCTCTCTTTCTCCGAACGTCATACCGCCAATAATAATGAAATATCAAATTTATTTAATACAAGCGGTATGCAACCATTTGGTTTTGATGTAAAAGCCGTCAGGCTAAAAAAGGAGGGTAAATTGGATTTTAGATATCACCTTAAAGCGGTTAAATCTGGAAGTGATGATGCGGCATGCCAAAATCTCTCTCTTCAAGTCTTACTAAAAGGGCAGGAGAAATATAAGGGGCCGTTGTTGCAACTATCTTTTGATTCGAGCCTAAAAGACCATGAAAGAGATGATTTAGTTTTCTTTATTAGTTTGGAGGAAAATAGCTCATCCATTATAAATAAATTGTGTGACTTTGATTTCGTCATTAATACATACCGAAATTTTCCCGATGAAAGTCCGGTCGGATTTTTTGCAAAAAAACATTTATCTAACACAATTACCATGGGTGCATGGTAGTTTATTTTGTATAATTGCATCATGTGTCCATTCATAAAATCCCTAAATATATTTAGACGCTCATATCACTATTACTTTCTTTTATTTCTTTTTTTTCTTAATGTTGGACTATCAATTTTTTTTTCTATCGGCCTTTTTGGAACATGGAGAATATTTACTAATATCTCTGATTCTATGTTACCTACTATTAATCGCGGAAGTTTGAGCATCATTGAAAGGCAACCATCAACATCCTATGATGTAGGTGATATTATTACTTATTATGCAAATATAGATAACAAAGAGGAGATAATAACTCACCGTATTTTTGAAATAGGCGGAAACGTATATCTCACTAAGGGTGATAATAATGAGGCAATCGATTCAGATGTTGTTCGGCCTCGTTTGATTATTGGAAAGGTTGTTGGGAATATTCCCTATTTAGGATATTGGGTATCTTTTCTCAAGAGTGGGCTTGGAAATTTTATTCTAATAATTATTCCTGCAATTATTTTCATTGCATTTGAGATCATAAATATTTATCAAATAAGACCAAATTCATGAATTATCATCCGGTGACGACACAAATTGTTGATTTACTTAAAAATGGTGGGAATTGGTTTGAGACATTTGAGCATGAAGCGGTCCGCACCAGTGAGGAGGCCGCAAAAGTCAGGAATGGATACTCTCTTGAACAGGGAGCAAAAGCTCTTATTGTTCGCATAAAGTCTAAAGGTCAAAATGAATTCATTATGCTTGTCATGCCGGCCCACTTGAGGCTTGACACGAAAAAAGCAAAGCAATATCTTCAAATAAAAGATCTGCGCTTTGCAACGGAAGAGGAAGTTGGGAAAGTTACCAACGGTGTGCTTGTGGGTGGGGTACCACCATTTGGAAATATTTTTCATATTAAAACAATAGTCGACCCCAAATTATTCCTGAATGAAAAAATTGTATTCAACGCAGGAGACCGAAGATACTCAGTGGCCATGCTTTCTCAAGATTACAAAAACATTTTGAATCCAATCATCACTGATATCACCTGATATGAAAGTAGGAGTTGATTTTATTGGAGTCACCACGGCTTTTTACTGTCATGACGGAAAGGGCAACTTTATTCTTCACAAGCGAAGTAATAAATGTAGGGATGAACAAGGAGCTTGGGATAATGGAGGTGGCAAGCTTGAATATGGATTAACACTTGAGGAAAATGTGTTAAAGGAATTGAAAGAAGAGCTAGGTTGTAACGGTATTATTCAAGAACAACTTCCTTCCTATTCGTTGTTAAGAAATAATAACGGCAAAAAGACACATTGGATAGCAACTCCGTTTATAATTCTCGTTAATCCGAAGGAGGTTAAAAATAATGACCCTGATAAAATTGCTGAAATTGGATGGTTTAAACTCTCCGCCCTCCCTCAACCCCTCCATACGGGATTAAAAATTGTTTTAAGAAAATATAAAATCTATCTTGATAAATATTGTAACTCTGAAAATGATAAAATCTAAATAGTCATCCCGCCGGAGTTTACCCCGTGCCACGACACGGGGCGGGAATGACAGAAAAATATGAAAATTTCATCCATCAAAGCACAAGAAATACTTGACAGCCGTGGAAATCCTACTATAGAATGCGTTACTACCCTTGAGGATGGATCGCAGGGTTGGGCCGCGGTACCATCCGGTGCATCGACGGGTAAATATGAAGCTGTTGAGCTACGTGATGGTGATGAAAAACGATATGCCGGACTTGGAGTATTAAAAGCTGTATCAAATGTAAACGATATATTATCAAAAGTAGTCGTAGGTAAAAATGCCGAAGATCAAAAAGGACTGGATCAAGCGATGATTGAAGCCGACGGGACTGAAAATAAATCAAAACTGGGTGCCAACGCAATACTTTCTGTTTCGATGAGTGCCGCCCAGGCTGAAGCCGTGTCTGAAAAAAAACCTCTTTATGAATATCTGACAAAATTCAATCCGGACTTCAAGGGAGTTTATACCATGCCTGTTCCTGAGATGAATGTGATGAATGGTGGCAAACATGGCAACTGGGCTACGGATATCCAGGAATATATGCTTTTTCCTGTTGGCGCCCCTACACTCGTTGAGGCAGTGAGGATGAATGCTGAAATTTATATGCAAATAAAAAAAATATTGAAATCAAAAA
>CAYITZ010000113.1:0-3189 GCA_964366485.1 uncultured Gammaproteobacteria bacterium | reverse complement strand
TTCCCATTCGCATAAAATCAGGGGTTTTTTACAACCAGCAGACGGCGTTTGGGGAATAGACGTCGTCTCTTGTGTAGGGGTTTGATTTATCAAACCCAGGTTTCATAAATGAAACCCCTACGGGATCCAGAAACGAAAAATGTATGATCATCAAACGGCACAGAAAAAAGAGAGTATCACTACTTATATATATTCTCTCCTTTGTGGCCTTGATTGGGTTTTCGACCCTTTTATTCTTCTTCCTTAAAAGACTCGGTGTTAAACCTCCCGTAAATTACTCTTTCAAAAGTGCTCCCTTTAACTCCGGCTATACTCTCCTTAACGATAATAAAGAATCTGCAAACTTTACGGTACTGGTGGGGAAGGATAAGACTCCTAACATTCCCAGCGCCCGTTTTGAAGTAAAGGATGCGTCGGTTGATTTCTCCCTTGCCAATTCCCAGGGAAAAACCGGCCCCTCTGTCATTGCGAGGAGCGAAGCGACGCGGCAATCTCAAGACGTAGTAGTCTGGCAAAACGTCCTCCCTTCAACAGACGTGAGATATCAGATACTTCCCGATGGATTGAAAGAAGAATTCATCATCAAAGATAAATCCCAGGCGGAAAAAGCCCTGAAAGGCCATGAACGATATACTTTTTCCTTTCCTTTAAATACCAAAAATGTAGTTCCTCGAAAAGACCTGGAGGGCAAACTGACCCCCATCTTCATGGATGCCAAGACAAACGAGTACCGCTTCCACATGGAAAAGCCCTTTTTGCTTGATGCAAAAGGAGTAAGGTATGATTTGGAGTATGATCTAAAATTCAAAACTCAAAATTCAAAACTCAAAATTGATTCACAATATGATCTTAGCGTTCAACTACCCCGTGACTGGATGACCGATTCCTCCCGTGCCTACCCCGTCATTCTTGATCCTACCGTAACCCACAACACTCAAACCGCCTTTGCTACAGGAACATTAAACCGCGTCAAAGACGAGGGGGTATCGGATGGTACCCCCCTTTTGACAACAAGTTATCATGAACTTGCCGCGGATATAAACACGGTTGGCTTATGGCATTTAAACGAAGCTTCTGGTAACGCGGTTGATTCATCCGGGAATGGAATTACTGGAACAGTGACTGGCACTACTGTGATTGCGGGTCGGCTGAATAATGGAAGATTATTTAATGGCACAAGTGATAATGTCACCACTCTTTCAAATCCGCTTACTTATTTTACCGCGTCAAAACAATATACCGTTGAAGGATGGGTAAAGCTTGACCAATATCAGCCAAACGGTGGAACCGGAGGGTGTTGTGGGTCAAGAATTGCATATAACAATTCAGGGGACGGAGGTTTTGATTGGAGAATTTGGAATAATGGAGTGGTAAATTTTTACAGACCTACTACGTGGTGTGCCGCAGGAAGTACCAAAACCGTTCCGCTCAATAAATGGGTTCATTTGGCCGCTACTTATAACAATCAGCAGGTGATTGTGTATATGGATGGGGAACAAATTGCCTCAACTAGTACCTGTAATTTTCTTGATTCAACTGCGGGTGTTACTTTTAATCACCCTGGTGGAAGTCACGGATTGTATGGTTCAATGGATGAGTTTAGGATTAGTAAGATCGCCCGCACCCCTGAGGAAATCAAACAGGACGCGCAGAGACTTCCCTACTCGGTATATACTTCGTCCGTAATAAATTTATCCCAGGCAACGTCGGCGAATACGTTTACTTGGATGGGGAAAGGAATAAGATCGGGTGATGGAGAAAATCCCGTTTCTACTAGTGGGCTTGTTGGCTTTTGGAAGTTGAATGAAAGTGCATCCCCAGCCATTGACTCATCGGGAAATGGAAATAGTGGAACATGGAACAATTCTCCAACTGTAATTGAGGGAAGATATGGAAACGCTTTAGACTTCGACGGTGATGGTAAAAATATGCAACTTACTTCTTCTATTTCGGTAAGTGGAACTCCCTATTCTATTTCCTTGTGGAGCTATTTTCCTCTTGCAACAAGTACTGGGGGCTGGAGAACTCTTACTCGTGGTGCAAGTTATGATCACCAGGTACTTGTCCAAAATGACGGACAATTAGGTGTTTATGATAATCAGGGAGGAACAGGATTTCATTCAAGTGGCTTTAATATAAATACACTGGCGTCAGGTTGGCATCATTTAACCGCTGTTGGTAGTGGAACAACAACTCAATTTTATATTGATTCTAAACTTGTTGGGACATCTGACTTTAAATCTAATGCGCAAATCACATCTATTGGCAACTCTGGTGTTGGAGGAAATCAAAATTGGGGTAAAGTTGACAATCTTCAAATTTTTTCCCGCGCCTTCTCCCCCGCCGAAATCCTCGCCAACTACTCAGCCGGTAACATCGAGTTCCAAACAAGAACAGGAAGTGATAGCACGCCCGATGATGGTCCGGGTCTTGTGGGACAGTGGAATTTCAACGAATCAAGCGGTATAACTTTGTCCAATCTTGCCGCAACCACATGCGGATCCTCTTGTAACGCAACCCTAAACAACTTCGCCAATACTTCGGCTCCGGACGCACTTGCAGGAAGCGGCTGGACTGCCAAAAATGCTAAATGGGGCTCTGGAGCGCTGATGTTTGATGGAAGTAATGATACGGTATCTATTGCTGATACACCAGCCCTCAGATTAATTACCTATTCAGCTGAGATATGGTTTAAAGGTTCACAACAAAATGAATACTGGAAAGGAATCGTCGGCAAACCGGGGAGGAATATTAATGTCTGGTTGGGGAATGCAAATGGTTCTGCAGGATTTATACATCACAGGTTTCATGATCAAGCCGGTACGAATTCGGGTTGTCCTGATACTCCCAATGTCATCACTTGGGGTTCTTGGCATCAGATAGTGCTCACGAACAACGGAACAACATGTAATACTTACGTCGACGGTATTCTTCAAGCAACGAACAGTAGTTTTTCCGGGCCGCTTATTGCGGATAACTCTTCTGTGATCTTTGGAAGCAATCTGGACGGAGGAGCTTCAAATTATTTTAACGGCACTATCGATTCCGCTCGCATCTATTCGAGCGCTCTGTCTGCGGAAGAAATCTCAGCTAATTATGCATCTGGGAACCTTGAACTACAAACACGCAGTAATGGCTCAGGTTGGGAAGACTGGAAACCCATAACGAATGAGATACAACTTCTCTCCC
>CAYITZ010000112.1:0-3203 GCA_964366485.1 uncultured Gammaproteobacteria bacterium | reverse complement strand
ACCCTTCGTCAGGCTCAGGGTAAACCCTTCGTCAGGCTCAGGGTAAACCCTTCGTCAGGCTCAGGGTAAACCACGTTTCAAGATCGGTGTAGGTTAACAAATCGAGGCGCACGGGTTTAACGCGCATAAAAGGAAGACTTGGATAATCCTTTAACGACACTTTCAATAAACTCTTGGCTATATTTTCCGGTCTTTGCTAATTCTAATCTGATTTCGTTCAGGGGTCGGGGAGTGAATGGTACAAAGGGTAATTCATGAGTAAAGTATTTTCTTAGCAATGTGCGTATAAACTCAGAACGGGTGGCAAAGCCCTGTCTTTGGGTTTCGCTATCTACTTGAATGGCTATTTGATGTGGTAAAGAAATGCTAAAAGTGGTCATATTATTATATTTTAACAATATTTGTTATATTTTGTCAAATGGTTTTATCTTGGCCTTGGCAACCTCGCAGGTTGCCAAAGGGGCGTGTTTCATCCGTCATCCCGACGCCTGCCTGCCGGCAAGGCAGGAAAGTCGGGATCCAGTCTATGAATTCAAATTTGTGATTATAGTCTGGATTCACCCTTACGGGTGTAAACCCGCCTATCCCGAAGGGAAGCCTTTGGCTCACGGGAATGACAAATAAGATACAAAAATGATCATAACAATGCAGAAGACTCATTTACTTATTTGCAATTTGATTATTTGGTTATTTATACACTTCCCGTCGATGACCTACAGTGAGGATAATAAGTTTTTCGCCTTCAATGTCAAAGATTACTCGATAATCTCCGATGCGAAAACGATAGCTTCCAAGCGACGACTTTTTCAGGTATGAGGCAAAATTGAGGGGGTTGGGCGCAGTGAGGAAGTATCTGAGTTTGTCTTTGATCCGAATAATATCATTGCCTGGCAGTTTTTTTAGCTCTTTTTCGGCACGGCGACGAAAAATATACTGGTACATATTTAGAGTCCAAGTTCTTTTTCAATTTGTTCGAGTGTTTTACCTCCCTTTTCTTTTCTTGCTTTGGCAATTCTGGCTAGGTAGTTGGGAGAAGATAGGGCCTCCATATCTTCTATCATATCTTCCCAAAGATGGTTGGGGATAAGTACTCCCAGGGGTTCATCGTTTTTGAGTACCCGATAAAAAGAACCCGTTTTTGCGGCCAAGCGAAACAGGCGAGTCAGCCCCGCCTGGGCTTTTTGGATATTGGTAAATTTTTCATCACGGATAAGTTGAGTTATCATATTACAGATATATTACATGATTATGTAATGTGTGTCAAACGTAAATTACGAATAAACAAATAGACAAATAAACAAATCCACAAATCAATATACAAATAAACAAATTTAAAAATTTTATCCGTCATCCCGAATCTACACGTCATCCCGATGAAAATCGGGATCCATAAACGCGGTCATCCCCGACGAAAGTCGGGATCCAGTCTAGAATGACATAAAATTATTGTAGTGGAGCCATTTATGGCTCCTTAATGTTCATTATGGTGCGATGAATCGCACCACTACATATATCAGCCTTGGCAACCGTCGCCCGGTTGCCAAAGGGGCTCTACTTATAATGTACCGTAATTGCGAGGATTTCTATGAGTGTAATGTTTTCACGGAAAAAGAAAAGAGCTCGGTATTTTTGATCGATTCTAAAACTATAAATACCATGTTGTTTTGGTTCAAGAAGTTCAGTGTGAAGGCTGGGATGTTGAAGGTTTTGCGCGAGATAGGTGCATTGTTTGAGAAACTTCTTCTCAATTCCGTATTTGATTGCTTTTTGGACAATGTTTTTCGAGTAAGGCAGGATGGTTGTCATAAACATTATTTCTCAAAATAAGTATTTTGAGCAAGCCCCTCCTCCAGATCTTTCAAAAAGGCCGGAGAATACTTTTTTGTTTTTTTGAAGTCAGCCATGATTTTTGAAGAAGAATTAGTTACCGGCGCCACAAAAGGAAAAGCAGATGCCTGGGGGATGATGGCGGGCTGGAACCTGATGAGTCTGATAAGTGAGCGGATAAATTCACTACGATTGGCAAAGCCATATTGGGAGGCCGCCTTATCAATAAAATTGACCTGATCGATGGGTAAGGAAATATTTATAGTACTCATATGAAATATATAATAACATACCTTGCCAAAGTTTGTCAAGACTATTTATCTATCTCCCCGCCGGCGCCAACGTTGGAGGTAATGGGGGTGGAGGAAATACTTCGATATACTGAGCATTAATTTCTTCACGTCCGGTTATTTCGCTGTTTGAATAGACAATTATTTGCGAATTTTTTTTCAGATCTTTCAACGAAATTTTTTTTAATTCCAAAAAGAATCCTGTTTTTTTATCAGTTTTCACGGGAATGACAAAGGAGGTACATCGGTTATTCACGTACTAACAAATTTTTCTTTTTCAATACCCGCTTCTCGGAGAAGACTCAAAAGAGTTCCTTTTTTTATATCTCTTAGGTGCATGGGGACAACGGCTCTTTTTCCCGTGTCGAGCTGTTTCATAGTTAAATGACTACCTACCTGATGATGTTCAACAAATCCAAGTTTTTTCAACTTCTTGACTACTTCACGAGGTTTATAGGAAGGTAGTTTAGGCATAAGAAAGGTGGGGGGATAACGCAACCGGCACATCGATGGTTGAGACAAAACTCACGTCCACGGGAGCAGATTCATGATCTTTTGCCAGACTTCCCAAGTAAGATTCAATTGCTTCTTTTGCGGCCGCGGCGGCCTCTTCAATAGTTTCACCATACGTAACACACCCTTTAAGAGCAGGGATAACCACAGTATATCCACCCTCAGGTTCTTTTTGAAAAATAGCGGTATAGTGATGTATTTTCATATGACTACAGTATAACACATATCAATTATTCACATACCCTTCATTCTTCAGGGTTTACCCTGTGGTTTATTTTTTTCACGGAGCGATATTATTTTGCACAGGAAGAGGAAGAACATTGGATTGAGCTGGAGCTCCCGAGGGAAGAGTTTGAGTGGGAAGAAGGGGGGGGTTTGTTTCGGAGATTGGTTCGATGCGCAGGGCGGTAATCTGAGTTTTTTTATTTACGTCGTCCGTAGTATATATATTAACCTGTTTTCCTTTTTTTAGATCTTTTAACGTATATTTGATAGGTTTCGGATTGGGAGGAGCAGGATTTCCATTCAGAGATGCTGGCGGAGCTGAACTGGATATCTCAGTTGCGCCGGTGA
>CAYITZ010000111.1:0-3204 GCA_964366485.1 uncultured Gammaproteobacteria bacterium | reverse complement strand
AACATGAGTATGATCATTTGCAAGGGATAGAATTCTTGGAAAAAATTTCGGAAAACAGAAAGATAATATCGTGGGACTTTTATCGCCGCGATATTCGAAACTCAAAAGAACAAAAAGCCTCCTCAAAGATAACGAAGATTGACTATGAGAGACTTTGAACAAGACTTAAACTTGACAAAATATTTTCCTTCAACTACAATGGTGTTCGGAAAAGCAATGAGGGAGTTAACACTCCTAAGCCGCAGGAAGAAATCTCAATAAATGTGAGAAAGTAGAACCTTGCCGGGACTTCCCGTCACAGAAGTAATGTGTACTGAGTGATCAGAACACATGAGCCCTGGACATTACAGGAAAAACAAGGTGGCACCACGAGAGACCTCGTCCTTGTCTACTACATTATTTGTGTAAGTAGATAAAGGCGAGGTTTTTTATTTGGAAAAAATATGTTAAGTAAACGAATTTTAAAATTACAACCATCACCAACATTTGCGCTCGACGCAAAGGTAAAACAGATGCAACTTGCGGGTATTCCGGTGATCAATCTTACTTTGGGCGAACCCGATTTTTCTACGCCAAAGTACATCCAGGAAGCTGGTGTTCGCGCGATTCGTGAAGGATTTACTCATTACACAACTACAGCCGGAATATTAGATTTACGAAAAGCAATCGTAGCTAAATTAGCTCGGGAAAACGGGGTTGATTATACTCCTCAGGAAATTGCAGTGGGCGTAGGCGCCAAACAACTCTTATACCATGCATTTCAAGTATTATGCGAGACGGGGGATGAAGTAATTGTTCCCACTCCCACCTGGAGTACTTATATAGAGCAGATTATACTTACAGGGGCAAAGCCAGTGTTAGCACCGCTTAAACATCCTTTCAAAATAACAGCTCTCAATATAAAAAAATACATAACAAGTAAAACAAAAGTTATCCTTCTCAACTCACCTTCCAACCCAACAGGTTCAGTAATTGAAAAAAATGAGTTGAAAAAAATAGCTCAACTTGCGATTGAAAAAGATATATATGTCATCTCAGATGAAATATATGAAAAAATTATTTTTGAGAAGAAGCATTATTCTATTGCTTCTTTTGGAGAAAAAATGAAACAATTAACTATCGTTATCAATGGATTTTCTAAAACATACGCGATGACTGGTTGGCGTATTGGCTATGCGGCAGGTCCACAAGAGATAATTCAAGCCATGATTAACCTACAGGGGCAAACAACTTCTAATACTTCATCCATTGCCCAAAAAGCGGCAGTGGTCGCACTTTCCGGTGATCAAGCACCAATTAAAAAAATGATAAATGCGTTTAAAAAAAGAAGAGATTTTTTATGTCATGCCCTGGCTCAGATAACTGAACTATCGTGGGAAAAACCAGAGGGAGCATTTTATCTTTTTGTCAATATCAAAAGATTGTTAAATAAAAAATATCCTACTTCAGAAAAATGGGCGGAAGCACTCTTACGCTTGGCATCCATTGCAGTTATACCGGGAGAAGCATTTTATGCACCTGGCTATATACGCATATGCTTTACTACTTCAATAAAAAATTTATCAGAGGGAGTTAAACGTATCGACACATTTATAAAGAATAAAAGTCAATCAACATGAGGAAGATTCCATCAGTTATGTTTTCACAGCATCCAGATAATGCCGCATCTCCATATTGGCATAGCAAACCATATATAGAAACACATCATGAATTGTATGAGTGTTATCTTATGTTTAAAGAATTGGGGGCTCAAGAATATATGTGGGATTGGGAAGGGAAACTTGTGGATGAATCCGTCATCGAAAGATTATTACAAGAATATCCGGAATTTTTTAAAAAAAAACCCATTGGCAAAGAAGTTTTTATTACGTTTCGGATCCCCAATCCCTCAGTTGAAACCGGATTTCGTCTCGCACGGGCATTTATGGTCATATTATCTGCCCGCCAATTGGCATTATCACATGAATTACACGCACCTCCCCTATTTGAAGTTATATTGCCATTAACTGAAAAGGCTGAAGATATGACCTACATCCAAAAGAGTTTTCAACGACTTGCAAGGACAGTACACATTACGTTTAAAGGAACGAGTCTTCCTTTTGACTCAATAGAAGTTATTCCAACTTTTGAAGACGTACAAACTCTCTTGAATTCAGGAAAAATATTAAAAAAATATGTCAAATTCACCAAAAAAACCTTTCATTCCGTACCTATTTATTTAAGGCCATTCTGTGCACGCTCTGACCCCGCACTCAATTCTGGCATCGTCCCAACCACTCTAGCCATAAAATGGGCTCTTTCAGAATATGCAAAGTTTACTCGAGATACAGGAATCTTAACCTATCCTATTATTGCACCCGGAGCCCTCCCCTTTCGTGGTGGATTAACACCTGAAACGGTTGACGAGTTTATGAAGGAATTTCAAGGAATAAAAACAGTGGTTATCCAATCATCTTTTCGCTATGATTATCCTGTTCAAAAAGTTAAGTACGCGATAGGAAAAATAACAAAGAATCTTCCCCAATCAAAGTCAGTAATCCTATCGGATAAAATTGGAAAAGACATCCACTCAATTATTCCGTGGTTTGAGACTTCTTATAAAGATATGATTATGCAAATAGCTCCTTTTGTAAATAATCTCAGTCGTTATATTCCCAAAAGACGTGAACGTTTCCAACATATTGGACTTTTTGGGTATTCACGAGAGGTAAGTGGTATAAAACTGCCCCGGGCTATTGGTTTCACCGCTTGTTGTTATTCATTGGGTATTCCTCCTGAATTGATAGGAATTGGCAAAGGTCTGAAAAAAGCTATAAAAGAAAATAAGATAAAACTTATTGAGTCATTATATAAAGGTTTGAGGCCTGTGCTTATTCAGGCTGGTCGATACCTCCGTAAAGAAAGTATCACGGTGCTTGGTCTAAAAGATCTTGAAAAAGATATTAAAATCATTGAAAATTATATTGGTGAAAATTTAGGCCCTAAAACAAAAACAGAAATAGAGCATGGTCAATTAGTAGCTCAAATTGTATCTTATATGAAAAATGGAAAGAATCCTCAATCTGCAATTAAGCAAGCGGCTATTTTGAGGAAAAGTCTTGGTTAAGGCTCGCTTAAGCTTTTTGATATACTTTATCTATGATAACTACATTTTTGTTTGACTTAGGAGGGGTTTTGTTCACCAATGGAACAAAAATATTTGTT
>CAYITZ010000110.1:0-3236 GCA_964366485.1 uncultured Gammaproteobacteria bacterium | reverse complement strand
TAGTTTTCAGACAATTTCAATTTAATGTTGCAAACCTGAGGGAGAAGGGTATATACCGAGAATCTTAAGCTATCAATATTTTATAAAATAGCCCTTTATTTATTTCCCACCTTCGGGCACGCACCGGTCCTTATATACCCCGCCACGTCGGCCCTTTTCTCTTTCATAAACTTCCGAGGTATATAGACACTATTTTATACGATACACCTTGTCATGAGTGCCGATAGTTATGAAATATGCCTCATCATTTTTCAATATGATATATACCATTCTAAGACTTCTTGATATTGATATGCTCCATCGGTTTTTCATCTGACCGCTTAACTTATGTATCCTTAGAGAGGGATGTTGGGGATGAAATTGAAATAACTTTAGCTGTTTATTGATCTGGTCAATCAAAGCTCTGTCTGTTTTTTTTATTTTCTTGAGAAGTTTAAGAAAATCATAGGAAAATCTTATCTTCATATTTTTTTACAGTTTTTGAAAAAATTCATCGATGTCACTTACTACTATCGATTTATCAATCTCCTTCATTGCCTTTTCGGATATTTTTTCAAGCTGTGAAGATGCGGAATAGAGAGGATATTCTTCGTCCATATCTTTGATTATGATGTATTTTATCAGTTGGGTAACCGGCACCCCTAAGCGTTTGGCTTTATATTTGAGAAGCTCATTCAACTGTTCTGAAAGACTTATTTTTACTTGTGCCTGATTGCCATTCATAACACTAAATTAAACTTATTTAATACCTATATTATACCTAATTTAATCAATCTGTCAAGCAGGAGGCTGATATAATTTGTTTATTTTAGTAACACCAATCCAATAAGAGTAATGATGGAGGCAATTATTTTTCGTTTGATATATTTCCGCTCTTTCAGAAATATGAATGCGAGGATGATTATTATGACTCCTGACGATCTTACAAACGGAGCCAGAAGCGAGACCTTTGCTCCTCCTTGAAGCGCTAGGTAATATGTGGCCGACTGAGTAGTCCAAAAAAAACTGTAGAGGATTATTTTCGGCCCGCTCCGTCTATCTTTTAAGATGGCAAATGTCTTTATTTTCTTTGGAAAGATAACCAGAAGTACGAGCGCGACGAAAAATGAGGCGATACTGAGGTACGAGAAGGAGTCATACTGTCTTATGACTATGGTGTCCATCATAATCGCAATACTCGAAACAAATGATGAAAGTACGATGAGTATTATTCCTTTTTTTGACTTGAATGAAAGGTGCTCAAATATAACAAGACATGAACTCAGCACAATCAAGAATACTCCAGCAATCTGGAACATACTTATTTTTTCATGAAAAAATACTACCCCTAATGTGACGAGGAAAAAGACGCCAAGTGATGATAAGATAGCAACTTCCCCTGCGCCCAGAAGCTTCACTCCCTTGAAGTAAAGGACCGTCCATAAAGCCCATAAGAGTATCGCCGCGGCAAATGGGAAAAATATCCTTTCAACCGGAGGGAGATAAAATCTGCCTATGATGAGGGAAAATATGAAGGACATCGCAGAGAGAAGAAAAGTAAATACGATTGAAAACCCTATCGGGTCACTTCCTTCCTTCTTGAGAATTGCACGACTTATGATGTTGGCAATTGAAACCGCGAGGGTACAGATAGTGGCTAGTATATACCAAGGCATACTAAGGAAATTTTATCATAAATACGTCCCGAGCCTTCGCACAGCTTGCTACAGTGTATTGTTACAATGTAGTAAAGTACACCTCCGAAGCAAGCGAGAGCAGTCGATGCTAAAAGCTAAAAACTAGCTTCCCCAAGAGCCGCCTGTATAACGTGCCAAACGCTTTCGTGTACTGCATACCCACGACCCTCTAAGTTGTGCAATATATCAGGTAGATTTGGAGGATGAATTAATTCCGAGTCCTTTAACGGAGTACCAAATGAACATGTCCCTTTAGGAAAAACCTTCCCGATGGGAACAGTTCCCTGCATCACTAATTGGGTTGTGGCAAGTCCGCCTTGTGCGTCTTTATACCCTCCCCAGCCAGGAAATGTTTGTTCAATTCTAATATTTTCACTCATTTGGTTTGAATAAGTTGGTTAAGTTTTATTAAGGCAGGAGTAAATACTTGACATGAGGAACATAATTCTGGAACAGGATCACCTTTTGTAGTTGGAAATTCTGGCAAATCATTCATGTTTACTGTATGAGAAGGAAGGCCTTGAGTATTAAGAGCTGCTGTGCACAAAGATAAATCTAACCTATCTGATAAGAAATCAGTTCCAGGTTGAAGAACTCCTCTAACTTTATAAAAACAAGGTAATGCTTGAGCAATACTGAGACACTGATCATAGGTAATTTCACCCTTTTTTATAGCTTCATTAATCGGATTAATAGGAATGGTATCCATAGTGTTCGAATATTATAACAGAACCTACATATTTTATCATTGTTTTGATCGCTGCTGGGCCATTCTAACTTACTTCCGTTTACTTACAAGATATGGCCTGAACATGATTATGGTTATTATCAAATTCATACTCAGGAGATACACGGGATAGAGTACGGTTGCTAAATTGTATCTTTCAAGCGCAACAAGGGACAGTATGTGGCGAATTATGTTTATCGAATATGTTGCAAATGTTTCGCTTTTGGGATTTATAATGGTTTTTCGTATTGTGGGAATAAAAGCGGACACATCGATTGCGGCGGCTATGATAATAGATAGGGTTGGATCTTTTGTGAGATACCAAGGAATAATGGCAAGTAGTGCCCCAATAAAAAAAATCTTATCAGATAGAGTGATATCTTTTGTTCCTTTTTTGAGAGCAAATATAGTAATGCAGATCGCCATAAGGCCCGTTATCCCTGTTCCCCATGAGCCAGCTCCCCCACCCTTTGTCCATTGTCCTAAAAAAGCGAGCAATGTGATGATTGACCAGATAATCCAGGTGAAGATGTGTGGTTTTGTCTTTCCTCGGACGGTATCAATGATGTAAGGAACATGCCCGACGATTGAAAGTATTATTGTAATGAGGCCCAAGGTTTCTTTCATTATGGTATTTAGGAACAATTGTTATATAAGCTGACGCTCCGGTATGCCAAGAGAAATGCCATATCTCTTTGTTTCTGCGTATTGTTCTTTGCTTTTTCGATCAATATAGAAAATTTTTTCACGAAAAATTATATAGTGATGGGTCTCATTCTTAAAATCGGCATACCACGAGCCGCCATGCGTATGATCGAGCGAGCTGCTTATTT
>CAYITZ010000109.1:0-3242 GCA_964366485.1 uncultured Gammaproteobacteria bacterium | reverse complement strand
GAACATAATGAGGATTCTTATTTTTCCTTTCGCCAATGACTACTGCGGGGACTCCCCCTACGATTGAAAACGGGGAAACGTCCTTTGTTACCACAGCCCCAGCTCCCACAATTGCACCTTTCCCCACTGTCACACCGGGAAGAATAATTGCACGAGGACCGATAAACACGTAGTCGTCAATGGTAACCGGCTCACAAATGGCTTCAAAATGCTCGCTATGAATATCGTGCTCACTGTTATAGATCATCACTTGAGATGCTATATCGACGTGATTACCTATACTGATTTTATTCCTTCCGTCAAAAACAACTTCTTCACCGATTATGCTATCTGTACCTATGGAAATATGTTTTGGGTCATAAAAACGTGCTCCGGTGTGGATGGTTGAGCCTGGCCCAATACGAATTCCAGCCAAATAATAAAATAATTTTCTGATTGAATGAATGGGAACAGACCCAACGATATGAAGAATAAATACTTCCAATTCAACGACGACTTTATACAATCTATTCCCTATCTTCCCCACCGCCTCCGACGTCGTTAATTGTTTACCCGTTTTATCTTTAAACATATTGTTATCTGTCTTGCGAAGACGATATCTTTTTTACGAGTTGGGAACAAAAGGGCTCCCATTGAGTAAAAAACGGTATCGTCTGAGCAACTTATAGGTAATTATACAAAATTACCAGTCAATTTTGTCCCCATCCTCTCCCAAAAACCTCGACCTTACCCCCTCTCCCCTCCTCCCATACAGAAATCTCCTTTTTGCATAACTTATGTGCAGTTTGTCTTGAGCACGGGTAATGCCCACGTAAAATAGCCGTCGTTCTTCCTCCATCTGGAAATAATCCTCCGTCGCCCTTGAGTGGGGCAATATCCCCTCTTCCACCCCCACAATAAAGACAATCTCAAACTCCAACCCTTTTGCCTGATGCAGGGTCATAAGTCTCACCCCCTCATGGGCTTTTCTTTTTTTTTCTCCTTCAGAGTATTCTGATTCAACGAGTGCAACCTGCTGAAGAAATTCGGTGATATGGGAAAAATGGCTCGCAACTGATTTTAATTCTTTGATATTTTCAAGCCGCGCGTAATCTTCTTCATCATCCGCGCTATACTGATCCAGATATCCTGTCTTCTCAAAGACGCTCTCCATCAGACTGAGGGTTGGTTTTTCTTCTACATTGGTTCGAAGTTCCTCATAAGAGCTTTTAAACAAGTCCCATTTCCGTTTTCCTATTTTAAGAATGCGTTCCCGCGCAAGCTCATCAAGAGGATTAATAAGAAGTCTCAAATAGGAGAGAACGTCTTTTACTTCTCTCCGTTCATAGAACCGAGTGCCGCCAATTAATACATACGGTATTCCATAATGCAGAAAAGACTCCTCGATTGCACGAGATTGGGCATTGGTACGATATAAAACTGCAATCTTTTCATGAGGATAATTGTCCCTTAACCTTTCGATTTCACTTGAGACATAGAATGCCTCATCCTCCTCATCCCGCGCTTCATAGATGGGGATATCTTCCCCACTGTTATTTTCAGTAAATAGTTTGAGGATAGGGTGCCCTTCGTTTACTGTAATTACTTTATATGCAAAATCAAGTATCTTTTGAGAAGAGCGATAGTTTTGTTCGAGGTGGAATGTCTTACAGTCGGGAAAATCACTTTCAAATTTTTCCAAGTTCCGAATATCAGCCCCCCGCCATGAATAAATACTTTGAGAGAAATCACCAACCACGGTGACATATTTATATTTTTCCCCAAGTAAACGTGTAAATGTGTATTGAGCATAGTTGGTATCCTGAAACTCATCCACAAATATATACCTATATTGATCCTGATATTTTTTGAGGACGGAAGGATACTTTATAAACAGCTGAGTTACCTTCATGATGAGATCATCAAAATCAACGGCACTGTTTTTTTTCAATCTTTTTTCATACTCGGTATACAGTTCAAATACCTGTGTTGCCGAGTAATCTGAAAATAATTTCAAATAGCGATCCGGGGTAATTAATTGATTTTTTGCCGCCGAAATTCTATTGAGGATAAAGGAGGGAGTGAATTTGGTAATTCCTTTCTCTTTGAGAATTGTTTTCATGAGTGAATTTTGGTCGTCGTCATCATAGATGACAAAGTTCCGGTCAAGCCCCACATGTATCCCGTCTTTTCTAAGAATAAGAGCGCAAAATGAATGAAATGTTCCCACATATCCCAAGCTCTTTTTTTGAGCCAGAGCAATTCTTCGTTTCATTTCTCCCGCGGCTTTATTGGTAAACGTGATCATGAGGATTGAAGATGAGTCTACTTTGTGGTTCGCAGTCAAGTTCACAACTTTATGAATTAAAACCCTCGTCTTGCCCGACCCGGCCCCGGCAAGGATGATTGAGGGACCATCAATATATGACACTGCCGCTATCTGCTGTTTATTTAATCCCTTGAAGATATCGTCTGACATGAACTATAATTATAGAGTATGAAGTATGTAATCGGAAACTGGAAAGCAAACAAAAATTTTGACGAAGTAAAGGCATGGATACAGACCTTTTTAATGACCTACAAGGCTCAACCTGGGGTATCTGTTATCTTGTGTCCCCCTCACCCATTTATCTCTTATCTCTATGAGAAATTGGGACCAATTGAAAATGTATGTATAGGAGCTCAAACTATTTCCTCAATCGAGTCGGGAAGCTATACTGGTGAAGTTACTGCTAAATCACTCGCGGGAATGGCCCGCTATGCCATCATCGGACATAGTGAACGAAGAAATGCTTTAAAAGAAACAGACGAAGATCTGGCTCTTAAAATTGTTCAGGCAAAAAAATACGGACTTGAACCCGTATATTGTGTACGGAATGAAAAAGACATCAGCCCTGAGTCGGTAGGATTTGTTTCTTATGAACCGGTAAATTCTATTGGTACAGGTCAAAATGAAAGTCTGGAAAATGTGCTTGAAATGAAAAACAAATTGCACCTCCCAAAAGACGTTATTTTTCTATATGGGGGAAGTGTCAATGAAAATAATGTGAAAGAATATGTATCCTCCGAGCAAATTGACGGATTCATAATTGGTGGGGCTTCACTTGATGTAAATCAATTCCTGCGAATCATAAATTCTTTTTAGAATAAGAAGGAAACAAACACCGTAGTTGTGGCAACGATAAACAGTATCGTGCTGAGCTGTACCCCTGACTTGCGCATTTCAGTGTCCTAAAAACAACTTCAAAATGTTCTTCGAGTCT
>CAYITZ010000108.1:0-3348 GCA_964366485.1 uncultured Gammaproteobacteria bacterium | reverse complement strand
AAGCCCAATATCTCAAGAGTTGCGGGTTGGACTACCACGACACACCCTTCTTTTGCCTTATATTTTTCAACACCTGCGATGAGTTTTCTTTTTATGATCTCCTGAACTGATTTATCTATGGTAAGTATCAGGTCCCGTCCGTTTTCGGGATCCATTTTTTCCTGCGTACCTAAAAAAATGGGCCTTCCTATCAAGTCTTTATCTGATCTGATGAGTCCGGGAAAACCCCCTAAGTCTTTGTCATAATATCCTTCTATTCCCACATATCCTATATTCTCACCATCTTGATTTTTACCAACAAATCCCAACAGATGAGCTGATTGTGAACCTTCTGGATAATTTCGGCTTGCTTCCTCATTAAAGCCGATGCCCGATAATTGGAGCGCTTGGATAGCGTCATACTTTTCCCGTGTTATGCCTGAGGCAATGGCAATCCAGTCCTTAGTTTTATTAAATTTTGCAGAAATGGAAGCTTCTTCAATTCCTAATTCTCGTGAGAGTTTAATTATTAGAATCTCCTCATCAATCACATATTTGGGCTCAATATATAACTGGTATTTAATCTGATTAGTAACCAGAGGTTGTCCATTGCGGTCAAAAATGTTTCCTCTTTCCGGAGGAATTTTTTTTGTTTGCAAATAATCCTTTGAAGACATCGGATGAAGAACTTGAAGATAGAACAACCTCACTATGATTGCTCCGTAGGCTAAAAGAAAAAGGAAAAATAACAATCGTATTTTTGACATACGTCATCTGTTAAGTGCATACTTTAAATTCTCAAAATATACCGGTTGAGACTGTTTTGTAAAATTAAGTTTGGCGCTTAATGAGGCCGCATATTGCAGTGACCCAAACTGATATACTTCTTTTTCTAGTATGGCATTTTCACGATTAAGTTTTTTTATTTCCCCCTCAAACCTGTTTATATCATCTCCCAGATACATCCCGGAAACAAAGATGCCGGTATTGGCAACCAATAACAGAAAAAATAATCCAATAAGAGTGTCTTTCAATACTATTTTCATATTGAAAAAATCCGCAAATGTGCGCTTCGTTCAAATGATAACTGTCTGTCTCCGGCTATTGCCTTTTTACTTATCTGTTTCAGTTTTTTTTCTCTGATGAAATTCTTTACCATGCGATCCTCAAGGGAATGAAAACTTATTACCGCAATCTTTCCTCCCGACTTGAGAACTGTAAGGGCCCCTTCCAATCCCTTTTTCAGATTTTCAAATTCTTCATTTACCTCTATCCGTAGCGCCTGATATATGCGACTATAGGTCTTACCCGCGTTTGCCCCCATCACTTTATCAATAGTCTTGTTCAAATCGTGAACCGTTTTATATCTTTTTGTGGTGCGATAATTCACGATGCTCTCGGCAATTTCTCTTGCTTTAACCTCTTCCGAGTTCTTTGCAAAAATTTCATATAATTCGTCTTCAGAATATACGTTTAAAATGTATTCTGCTGTCAGTTCCCCAGAGAAATCGAGCCTCATATCAAGCGGCTCTTCCAAATTCCGGTAGGAAAATCCTCTTCCTAAGTTTTTCAGCTGTGCCCAGGATAGACCTAAATCAAACAGAACCCCGTCTATATTTCCTTTATCTTTGGAGGGAACTAATTCTGCTATTTCGGCAAAATTACCTTGAATCAAGGTCAAACAATCATTATTCATATTTTTTTGTAAAGCTATAATTTGCTCCTTATTACGGTCTAATCCCAACACATACCCTCCTTTTTCCAAAATGGCACTGGTGTGTCCACCTTCACCAACCGTTGCGTCTACATATTTCCCCCCCGCCTTAATCTGGAGACCTTCAATCACTTGTTTTAAAAGAACCGGCGTGTGCATTATTCTTTTGGTCTGGTATAACTCTTGATATTTTTTTCATTATTTTTACTGTATTTTTCCCAGCGATTCGGGCTCCAAATTTCAAAGTAGGAGCCGACCCCTATCACGACTACCTCTTCTCCTTGTAATCCCGCATATTCAAAAAGGGTTTTAGGAATGATAATCCTCCCTTGATCGTCTATATCTATTGTTGACGCACTTGAAAACAAGTGTCTTTTCATCTCAACTTTCTGTGCTTCAAGTATCGAGGGACCCATGAGATCCTCTGCCCCTTTCTCCCACTCATTGTTGCGATACCCTGAAAGACATCGGTCAAATCCTTTTGTTAAAGTAAAAGTCTTTATACTACCCAGTGCTTCTCTAATTTTTTTAGGAATGACAATTCGCCCTTGTCCACTGAAATTCACCCTGTACTCCCCTAAAAAAAGCATATATCACCATTAAACACCATTTTGAAGCTCGTGTCAAGGGATAAACGAAAACAAAATATTCTTTTGACAAGAAGAAGAAGAAGAAGAAGTAAAATTCAAATTATGAGTGAACAAATACTGAGTCAGCAACAAATTGCATTACAAGATGGGGTAATAAAAGCTGTTGGAGTTGGATATCCAGGTTTAGCATATGCATTAAGTTTTTACCCTGCAATAGCGGAAAACTTCATCTCTGTCCAAACTACCTGTAGAAGGGGACACGGCGAACAACAGGGTTTTTGGTTTACTACTGGAAAAGACTCTTCTTCGAAAGATATCCGAGTAGTAATTCCAGAAGCAGTCGCTTTAGTAGAATTCGAACGCGAGATTGATGCTTTGAGGGGACATGGGGCTACTAAAGAATATCTCCCTGATGTTCGGAATTTGAATGAACTTGTTGCTACTTTTGATGCTGTGAACACTCCTTTAGAAGAGATACGTGCAGATTATAAAGTGATTACAGACATGAAAAGGAGGGTTCTCGAGAAATTAGGAGTGACAGCTACAGAAATTAGTATTGCTCAGGTATATCTTGCTCGAGAAGAAGAGGCGTCTGGATTTGATAAATCTGTCAAAAAAAAAGAAGCAGAAGCTCGGTTAATAATGGAATCGGCTCAAAAAGATCGGCAAAATGCTACAGAGCAAATTAAAAAAGGTAAAGAGTTTGTTAAGTCTACCTGGAAAAAATAACTCTGAAAATTCCACCTTCTCAAAATTTTTCTTATGTCATTGCGAGGAGTCCTACGAATCAGAGGACGACGAAGCAATCTATAAGAAGCATCAGATTGCCACGCTCCATTATAAATATCTCGAGTCGCTCGCAATGACATTCTATACTCATAAGGTAAAAATGGGACTCAACTAGTACTCCATTGATTTGGACAATAGTATGGCTATGTGATGTATAATTAAACTGAAATAATCTATGGACCGTTTTATTAACAAAACTAAGCAAATAATCTTTGCACAACAAGGCGGAATTTTTTCTTCAGCCCTCATCATCTCGGGAATGATTGTGATTTCCGG
>CAYITZ010000107.1:0-3368 GCA_964366485.1 uncultured Gammaproteobacteria bacterium | reverse complement strand
CCTGCACGGTATAGGTTGCGGTAGAGCCCGAATTATAAGCCGTGCTCGTCTGTGCGTTTTGCCCGCTCCAACCCGTTTGGGATGCCGTTTCGTCAAAAGTCTGCAAGCCCGTAGTGAAACCATTATCAGTTGCAATCTGAATTTTATATCTCAGATAATCACTTTGCGGATCAGTTGCGGAAAGCGTGATAACCGGTGCAATTGCTACGTTCGTAGCTCCACTTGCAGGAGCTGAGATAGTTGGAGTGCCCGGAGTAGTATTTGAAACATAATTGAGTGCAACGGACGTGAGACTTGGTGCAACCGCGGTATCCCATGAAGAATTAATTGCTCGATATTGGAAGTAACGATTAAGAGTAGAGGCGATACCCGTGTTCGTATAGGTTCCGATTCCGGTGGCTGTGTCAAAGCTTAAGGGACTTAAGGAACTTAAGTAACTTAAGTTACTCCTAAAATCATCCAACCATACATTCGCCCCCTGTGAGCCATTCGTCACGCGGAGCGTGATTCGGGTTATTGCATCTCTTTGAGTTGTAAGTGATCCCGTCAAATCAAAGTATTCACGTTGCCATTTGAACACTTTTGCATTCGTGGAAAATCCTCCGCTTGGAAAAGTTGGAGCCGTTGCCACAACCACAGTTCCATACGTTGCACTAGTATTAGTGACGGACGTGACGGTCGCCTGTGACACTGTCTCTGTGCCTCCCACATTTTCTTTAAAGATAATCGTATCTCCAACTGCAAGGGTACTCGTGAGCGCCGTCGTGCCATACGGATTATTAATAGTTACAGACGTACCCGATGCATACGCGGCCTGGGGAGAGGTGACAAAGTCAATCGTAATCGGATGAGTTCTTCTCCCATATTCATACGCCTGGCGGATTTGGTCTGCGGTATAACCGGTACCTTTTGAAATTCTCAATTCGTCAAGCACTCCATTAAAATATCTTGGAACACCAGTACCATTTCCCGCACAACAATAAACTATTCCAGCAGTAAGGGGATCGGCTGAATCCACAATATTCATGCCGGTAACATCAACCGAACCAAAAAGAGAACCATTAACATAAGCAGAGAGCGTATTTCCCGATCTTACCATTGCCATGTGATACCAGTTGTTTGCAACGAGCGTAATAGGGATATTTAAGACAGCCGTCACCGAATTTTTAAAGAAGTAAACCCCACCATTAACAACATCAAACGCCCATGAATTTGGTGGCGTACCTCCATCAATAGTTTTTCCTTGGGCAATAAAAATGTAATTGTCACTATTTATGTTTGACCATTTCCCCCAATAATCAATGTTGAAATCACCCGTTGAAAAAAATAAATCATTACTATCTGGAGCAGAAAGATAATCTGTACTCCCATTAAAATTTCTTGCTTTGCCTATTTTACCTTGGACTGAAGTGGGAGAACCTGCCGCAATAGAAAAATTGTTTCCTCTACCCGACGAATCTTTTAAATATGCCCCAGATCCTGCGGCTTCCTCCAAATGCCATAAGCCCACGGTATTCGCATCCGGTTCGTAGTTGGCAAAAGGGGACTCGCCGACGGTGGCTTCCATAAATGTTCCCGGGCGGTCACTTGCTACATAGAATGGCAATTTCGTTGCGGTTGATAAATTAGTAGAAGTTATCGTTTTTGAAATCCGATGATCCCGCCCGGCTCTGTAGGCTTCAGCAATTTCATCGGCGGAACGGGCAGTACTGGAGATGCGAAGCTCATCAATAGAGCCATTGGCAGTACCAGCTCCCGGGGTGCCGCTGCCGTTAGGTTGTGTTCCTATAAGTAAGTTTCCGGAATTTGTATGTATGCTTCCACTTGCGGCGGGAGCCGCAACATTTACTCCATCTACATATGTATAACAATTGGAGCCGTTATAAACAGCTGCTACATGATGCCAACCAGTATTAGTGAGTGAAGGTCCCGCCCCAGACATATTGCATATTCCCCATGACGTTCCGTTGGCACTAAGTGCAAAATAAATTTGATTACTAACGGTATATAAAACATATTGCAGACCGCTTCCACTTGTAGACATTTTTGATACAGTAGTAAAACTATTAGCAGTAGGTTTTATCCAAGCCTCTATACTTATGGCTGAGGTTGGATTAAGCGGTGAAATGCTTGATACCGAAATATAATCACTACTCCCATTAAAACTCCTCGCTTTTCCATAAAATCCGTCCACCACTGTAGTTCCAGTCGGCGTTCCATTATTCGCATTCGCCGTCGCATCTTTGATGTAAGCTCCACTTCCAGAAGTCTCATCCATGTGCCAGAGGCCGACGGTGTTGGCGTCCACTTGCGGCGCGCCGAGGGTGAGTTTTTCCGATCCCGTACCTTCGATTTTAGTGGTGGTGTCGGTTGAGGCGGTTACATTATTATTGTAGGCAGAAAAGGAACTACTAATATAGTTTGACCCACCGCCTCCTCCTCCTGATTGTCTATAACATCCACCTCCGCCTTGCCAAGCGCCGCCCCCTCCAGCACCTCCGCCACCATAATAACCTCCACCTCCGGCGCCTCCGTCATATGCAGTATATCCACTATAACTTCCATTATTACCACCTTGACCGAGAGAACCAGCAGATCCTCCCTGACCAGGATATCCATAATCAGAGCCACCCCCCGCACCCCCCGCACCCCCCGCTGACTGAGTGCCTCCAAATCCCCCCTGACCATGACACATGCTCGAATATTGACTTGCACCGTTACCGCCGGTACTCCCTCCACCAATACCACCAACACCACTGTTACCTCCACCGCCCCCACCACCGGCAACAAGGATTCTGTTGGCTAACGCAGTTCCTCCATACCGCACATCAGTAGCTCCGCCACCTGCTAAACCTAGAGTTCCGCTCCCGTTATAACCAGCTTGACCACCAATGTAGATATAATACGTATTTCCCGGAGTAACCGGTAGATTGCCTGCTACATATCCACCTAATCCCCCCGCATAACTACTGGCAGTTCCTTGTGCGCCCCATGCCTTAAATAAAACACTTGTAACACCACCTGGGACAACAAATGATTGTTGACCTCCAGTGTATGAATAGGTTGTAGTTGTTGAGCTACCGCTCACTGTATAGGTAACAGTCGCTTGACCATTTCCTGTACGTATACCGGCAGAAGAAGTAGGTCCTGCGGTTTCATCCATAGGCCAGAAGGGTCCGTCCATACTATCAATCTGTACATCCATTCCTGACGTAGGAGTAGTCGGTTTCCAAGCTTCCCAGGTGGCGTTGTCAGCAGAGGTGCGGGTTTGGAATTCGATGTTTCCGGCCTGATAATTGGCGAGGATTTCTGAGGCGGTCAGGGCGCGGGAGTAGATGCGGGTGGAATCGATGGTGCCGTTAAAATAG
>CAYITZ010000106.1:0-3436 GCA_964366485.1 uncultured Gammaproteobacteria bacterium | reverse complement strand
ATTAACCGGTAAATTTTGACTCCTGAGACCTCCCACATTGTATCAATTTTCGCTTCCCCAAACATTTCGATGTTCCACGAATGTGAATCAAGTATCCGGCAGGGTTCCCGGTCACACAGTACATACATCTGATCAGTCACCTCTTTTGCCTCCCGATTTGCCGCCTTCAATCCCTGTTTTTCCAGAAAATAAAGAAACGTATCTTCGCTGGTGAACTCAATCGGATAGGTAGCAAAGTTAAAAGGTTTTTTATCTATGTAGGGAGCAATAGATTTAGCAATTCGCTCAGCATACACGATCTGGTTGTTTGATTGACTGGTAAGAAATGAGAATTGTTTGGCGTTGAGAGCGATGTATAAACTTATTATGAAACCTAATAGGGCAGTCGAGTATGCTTTTTTGGGAATAGAGCCAAGTAAGTACGCACATATGACAAAAAAACTCAAATAAATTGATCCGTAATAATGCGGGTGCCGCGCACTGCTCAAAATACTAAAAAGATATACGAAAGAGAAGATATTAATTGCATGAATAAGTATGAATAGGTTTTTTCCCTTTTTTATCCATACAAAAGTTAGAATTGCGATAAAAATCGCACTTAAAATAATTGAATGCTGGGGAGCATATGATTTCTGAAAAATAGCAGTCCAAAAAGCGTGGTTTGTTTCAAGCAGTCTTGCAAGAGGGGATCCTCCGGCTACCACATTTTGTTGAGTAAAAAGAGATATGAGATTTTTTGTGTTTAAAAAATCGTGTTTGAAATCAAAGATAATGAGAGGAGAGGAGATGAGGAGAAAAGCTGCGATAGCGATGAAAGGAGAGGATAACAGCATCACTTTTTTCTTTTCCTTCATAAATGCATATATAAATGAGATGGCAATGGGTGCTCCGAGGAATGCGGCGAGGTGGTGGAGCTGAAAGGAGAGAGCAAAGAACGCGCCATAAAGTGCGGAATACACTATCTTTTTTGTTTCCAGGGCTTTATACAGAAAATAGAGAGTGAAAAATGCAAAGACGGGAAGTAGATTAGGATTCCAAGAGAAACGGGCCATCCAGATAAGCTGATAAGAAAATGCAGAAAGAACTAAAAAGACCAAAGCAATCTTTTCATTCAATGCTTTTTGAACGACAAAATACCCAATTACTATTCCAACTATGGAAAGAAGAGATACGCCGAAAGCCAATCCCACCGGGTTTAAGCCGAACAAGAAAAGAAATGGTGCGACTAGGTAATAAAAAAATGGCCCCAAATAAACCTGTCCGATGGAGCTAGGAGGTCCAATGAGGGGAAAGTGCTCAAGCATGACGATGCGTTTGATGATGATGGCATCCCGCCCCTGATCAGCCAAAAACATGGCAAAATCGCCCAAGCGCCACATGCGTAAGAAGGCCGCACATAGTATAATAAGGGTAATTACTTTATGTTTTTTGATCCACATACCCATGGATTTTAAGCGTTTCATACCTTATTTTACCTTACTTTTGGTTGTTTTAACAAGCACGTTACTTGTATGGATGCCGTTTATTTTGAAAACACAAGGAACTTCCATGCTTGAGGTATACAAACAGTATGATGGCCCTTTATACATCATTCCTGCCAAAACAGGATACGATCCGAAACTAATTAGAGAATTAAGTAGAGATAGTACAATGCCTCAAAACCCATTATATTATGCGGCGCATTTGCCTCTATATCCCATTTTTATCAAATTATTTTCCTTCTTTTTTGGGTATTTAAAAGCGATGATTCTGGTGAATGTGGTGAGTACCCTATTGTTAGTCTGGATGCTTTATTTTATTTTAAAACGTTTACAAATTACCAAGCACCCACTATTACTAAGCACTCTGTTTCTTTTTCTTCCTCGGTTTATAATAGTGAGGTCTACGGGTGCTCCAGAAAGCTTATTTATATTGTGCATCATCATCTCTTTATTCTTCTTTGAAAGGAAACAATATGCAATATCTTCACTTGCTGGTTTTTTTGCAGTTATCACAAAAACGCCGGGTATCTTACTGTTCGTTGCCTATGCGATGACTTTTTTAGAAAAATATATTAAAACAAAAAAATTTGAAAAATCACAGTTGTGGATCTTGCTTATTCCATCAGGGTTGGTAGCAGTTTTCAGTCTCTACTCTTTTCAGTATGGAGATTTTTTTGCATTTTTTCACACAGGTGGAGTGGTGCCCATGCCGTTCCCGTTTGCGGTTTTCAACACAGGTGCCAAATGGGTAGGTACCGCGTGGCTTGAGGATGTATTATTTTATTTCTTCCTATACGGTCTAACGGTTTATCAACTCAAAGACAGCAAGTACCGAAGTTTTTTTTATTTCAGCCTTCTTTTTTTTACGGCAACTCTTTTTGTGCAACACCGTGACATCAGCCGGTATAGCCTTCCTCTTTGGCCGATGGCGTGTATCGCATTTGAAGGCTTTTTCTCCTCAAAAAAATTTATAATCATTTTTCTTATCATGATTTTCGGAATATACATGTACGCCTGGAACTTTCTCGCGTATAATGTGATGCCTATCAATGAGTGGCTTCCGTTTCTTTAATATGAAAATTACGAAAAAAATTTTAGGTTTTGTGAAAAAAAGATGGTATATTTTGATCGTTCTTCTTCTTGTAGGAGGTTTTTTTGTAAATAAACAGATGCAAGCGAGCGCCCAAGCGAAAAAAAGTTCAACTTATACGGTAGGCAGAATGTCATTAAAAGAAGACTTATCTTTATCCGGCACAATAAATGCCGAAGAGCATGTAACCTTACAGTTTCAGACAGCGGGCCTTCTCTCCTGGGTGGGGGTAAAGGAGGGTGGTTATGTGAAAAAATATCAGGGAATAGCCGCTCTAGATCAGCGAAGCGTTATAAAAAATCTCCAGAAAAATTTAAACGACTACGCAAAATCAAGAAATACGTATGAACAATCCAAAGATGATAACAGCCGGGTCGGAGATCAACCGACGCATGAGCAAGGAGACAAGATGAAACGACTTCTTGAAAATGCACAATATGATTTGACCAGTTCGGTTCTCACCGTCGAATTACAGGATCTTACAAAGCAATATTCATACTTGACTACACCCATCGACGGTATTGTAATACGGGCTGATGCAAAGTATCCGGGAGTTAACATTGGCATCACCTCGACCTATGAAGTGGTAAATCCAAAGACCATCTTTTTTTCAGCCCTGGCCGATCAAACCGATGTAGTTAAACTCCAAAAAGACATGAAAGCCGCGGTCCAACTCGATTCTTATCCTGGAAAAAAAATGGATGGGACCATTTACTTTATTTCTTTCATCCCCAAGGCAGGTGAGACGGGTACGGTATATGAAATAAAAATGGCCTTGAATGATAATACCAACGAGCAAAACGCTTACCGGCTCGGTATGACGGGGGATGCCACTTTTACATTACAAGAGAAAGAAAACGTAGTA
>CAYITZ010000105.1:0-3492 GCA_964366485.1 uncultured Gammaproteobacteria bacterium | reverse complement strand
ATACATGGCCGGATGCAGTTAATGTATATAACCCCGCGTAGTGGTCTTTTGTTTGACTTCTTTTTTGAAAAGCGATTTCTCCTTTTAAATTAAACAGGGCTACCCCCACACCGCGGTGTATTAAATTTTTATCATGATGGCATTCATACCGTGTCTTATAACCCACTATCTTATCTTTCTCATCAACGACGATAAATAATTCTTTTTGATTGTCCGTTGTCTGCATATTATGATTCTATAGTAACACCTACCGTATTTACATTCACGTATATTATCTCACCTCCTACTTGCTCAATAGACTTTTCAATACTTAAACGTTTTTCTTCATCAACGAGCGCAATCATGCAGTCTCCCCCACCAGCCCCTGACAGTTTTGCTCCATAAGCACCTGCTTTTATTGCGGAAGCAACCATATCATTAAGTTTTGGAGTACTTACTCCAAGCTGTACAAGAAGTCTTTGGTTTTCATTCATACACCTTCCAACATCAGGAAGGTTACCTGTTTGAAGTCCTTTTTTAGCTGACTCAACAAGAGTTTGTATTGAAGTAAAAATTTTTTTCATCTCCTCCTTTTTTGATTTAAAAGCCTCAGCTACACGCCTTATATAAAATGGAGTGTCTGCCTTTAATCCCGAATACCCTACCACAAGGGGTAAAGATTTTATATGTAAAGGTTCAATGACCTTTCCTCCCATGACATATTCAAGCGTTTCACCATACGTTGCCGCGGCTATGTCAAATCCCGATCCGACTCCCTGGATGAGAAGATTTACCCGGTAACTCATTTGAAATAACTCGCTTAAACTCATGGGCTTATTAAATAATAATCCCAAAGCTTTAAATGTTGCGACCGTCACTGCGGATGAGGAGCCCAAACCCACTTGATGGGAGAAATCCCCCTTTGTTTTGATACGGACGGATTCCTTTATCTGAAACTGTTCTTTGAAGTAGGCAATCGACTCAAGGACAAACCGGCTTTCTTTCACTTGAGGAGTGATGATATCATCATTCTCCGCGTTAATAATTTCCGCCTCAACATAGAGCCGTTTGTCAACGGCGGTGACCAGACAGGGATATCCGTAGACTACCGCATGATCCCCAAGCAACATCAATTTTCCTGGAGCTGATACTTTTATACTCATAAAATCTTTTTTACTCCCTCTTGAGAAGGGTTAAATATTAAATAGGAAATATTTTTTTTCTGAAAATACTTTTCAGCCTTGTTTTTTGCCATGGCATAAAATAAGAGATATCCTGAACCACTTTTTTTTCCTCCGGCACCGGTAATTTTTCCTACTCCATATGGTTTCAATGTTTCTAAAAGTTTTATTGTTGAAGATGAAACAACTCCAATTTTTTCTAATAATTCTTCATTTTCAGTAACTGTTTGCGTAAAAAATTCTCTATCTTCTTTCATGAGAGAAACAACCATACGCTTAGTAATTCTTTCAATCTTTTGAAAGACGTTCTCTACAAACTTACTCCTATTATTATACAATTTGCCGACCTGCTGTACCATCTCCGCCGTGCTCTCATGCGGCTTTCCCGAGTCAATGAGATATAAATTCTCGGCAATTTCTTTTGGAATCTTTGCATGGAGACTTGATATGGTTTTCAGGAATTCAAACTCTTTCCGGTAAAAGATAAGTCCGCCGAAACAGGAAGTGGTCGGATCAACACCTGAGGCATTTTTGTGAAATAATTTTTCAATCTGATATGCACAATTGTTGATTTCTTCCGGATTGAATTGGGTACCGCTGAAAAACTCCATGAGGGATGCAGACGCGGCAACAGACAAAGCTCCTGAGGAACCAAGACCACGACCGATGGGGATATCCGATTGAATGGAAATGTGACAGTCTTTTTCTTTTATGGGAATATTTTTGCCATGCAGATATTTCTTAACAATCAAAATTATTTCTGCCATCCTGGGATCCTTATCTTTGTTTTTGCTTTCGATGACGCTCACTGTTAACCTTCTGTCAATAGCGCTCACTAGTGCCGGCTTACCATACACAACCGCGTGCTCTCCAGATAAGATAACTTTGGCTGGTGCTGAATAACTAATTTTTTTCATAGTGGTTTGAATTTTAATCCATAGGCGATGATGTCCTCTGCTGATACTTCGCGAACTTTTCTTAAGGTTGAATAGACAGGCATTCCTATTTTAATATCATCTTTATCACATTCAACGAGTTGCCCAAACGCTCTCTCTCCATTTTTAAATACAACCAGTACTACCGCATAGGGCGCATTTTTTTTAAACTCCTCGGGAGGAGCATAGATATAAGTCCACGAAACCACTCTTCCTTTTTTGTGTAAGAAGGGACGTATCTCTTTCTGTCTCCTCCAAATTTTGACCGGACTTATCGTCATATATTACACTCCAAAAATGCTAACAATTGCCGTACCACCCGAACCCCCCACATTATGAGTTAATCCTTTTTTTGCACCTTTCACCTGACGTGAACCCGCCTGTTTGGTTAGCTGAAGATATACTTCACCAATTTGTTTTATCCCTGTTGCACCTACGGGATGACCAGCGGCTTTTAATCCACCGGACGTGTTGGTAGTGAGATGGCCTCCTGAGTTGAGCATGGTCTCAAGGAGAGAAATCTGCTTTCCCGCGGTCCCTTTTTTCCAAAATCCTAAGTCTTCCATGGCAAAAAGTTCCGCGATGGAAAAACAATCGTGCAGTTCAGCAATTTGTATATCATGAGGTGTTATGCCGGCTTTATGAAGCGCTCTTTCACCCGCGATTTGAGTTGCCTCAATCCCATCTAAATATTTTCTATTCTTTAAGGAAATCGTATCGGTTGCAACCTCGGTCGCAAGTACCTGTATTGCTTTTTTTTGTTTTGAAAGAAATGTTTTATCGGATGTCATGATGATTGCGGATGCCCCATCTGAGATAGGTGAGCAATCCAAAACGCCCAGTGGATATGCCACAAGAGGGCTTGACTCAATTTCCTGTAAAGTAACTTTTTTCCGAAAATGTGCTTTATCATTCAAACTCCCATGATAATGATTTTTATAGCTTACATAACTTAAATCTTTTTTTGAGAAGTGATATTTTTGAAAATATACTTGAGCCATCATCGCATACAGTCCGGGAAAAGTTAGGCCTGATTCCTGCTCTTCGCCTGATGACGCCGCGGTGAGGGCGGATATCACTTCCTCAGGTGCATAATCAGTCATCTTCTCGGCCCCAATCACCAGAACCGTTTTTCCCGTATTCGCCTCAAGATAGGTATGTGCTAAGTGAAACGCGGCCCCTCCAGACGCACAGGCCGCCTCGGCGCGGAATACCGGAATGTGGGTCCCCATGATTTCGGCTATTTTTGAAGGACTGTGCAGATTATTTTCAAGCACTCCACCCATCATGTTTCCAAAAAAAACCGCGTCAATTTTTTCCTTTTCGATATTGCTTTCTTTTAACACGCCAAACAAAACTTCCTCAACCAAGTCAAAGAGAGACTTTTCCCATAACTC
>CAYITZ010000104.1:0-3733 GCA_964366485.1 uncultured Gammaproteobacteria bacterium | reverse complement strand
GTTTGAATAATCCGTTTACTCGCTTTTTTGGTAATGATCCGTTTTGCTACGGCTCCCCCGGGGATTTTATATTCCTCCCCCGTATATAAATCTTCAGTATTTTCCCTAAATAAAATAATATTAATATCTTGTCTTTGAAATGGAATAGGGAGAGAAACAAACGGCCTGACGTTGGCATATAAATCAAACAATTTTCTGAGGGAGATTATGGGGCTTTTATATTTTTCTATATGAGGAGGAGTTGTCACCGCTCCAAATAATATCGCATCACATTTTTTACAGGTTGATATCGTTTCGGTAGGAAGTGGTGTTTTATATTTTTTATACGCCTCATACCCACCCTCCGCGTATGAGAATTTAAATTCTAGCTCTGTTGCTTTTAATAAGATGATCGTCTCCCCAATAACTTCAGGACCAATACCCTCTCCTCCTATGACCGCGATGTTATATTTTTTCATGTAATTATTTTTTTAAATTCCCTCAAACCCTTTTTTTTTAGATAGGGAATGATACCTCCATAGTCATGAATTTTTTCCATCAAAGGAGAAATCTCTGCGGGGATTGAAATTTTTTTTGTTTTGTTTATGATGGTTCTTTTCTTGATATCAATAATTATTATATCGTTTTCACTTATGAGTTCGGTATTCGCGGTAATAGCATAAAGTCCCGCGTTAATACAGTTCCGATAAAAAATACGGGCAAAAGATTTGGCAATAATAGCTTTGATACCACATGTTTTGAATGCCGTGACCGCGGTTTCGCGAGATGATCCACAGCCAAAATTATTTCCGGCTATGATCAAATCACCTTTCTTGACATTCTTTGCGAATTCCGGTTGATACTCAATAAAAGTTATTTTTGCCAATTCATGAGGGTCAGTCGTAATGTTATACCTGCCGGGAGTAATAAGGTCCGTATTTATATTATTTTCAAAAATCCAGTTCATATTGGTCATTAATTTAAAAACTTTCTTGGGTCGGTAATATAGCCGGTAATTGCCGACGCCGCGGCGGTCGCGGGGCTAGCTAAATATATGAGAGCTTTTGGACTTCCCATTCTTCCGGTAAAATTACGGTTGCTGGTTGAGACACAGACTTCATTATCGTACAATACGCCACCATGTCTTCCGAGGCAAGGTCCACACCCAGGATTAAGGATGGTTGCGTTTTTTTTTGTAAAAAACTCAATATACCTTTTTGCTAGAGCTTGTAAATATACACGTTTTGATGCGGGGGTAATTATCGTGCGTACCTGCGGATTAAGATCATGTTTTTGCCACAGAGAATAAACAACGTCAAGATCTTCTATCCGGCAATTAGTGCATGATCCGATAAATACTTGATCGACTTTTATTTTCTTTTTTTCAAGTTTTTGTACTTCCTCAACATTGTCAATGTCGGGAGGCTGGGCAATTTGCGGAGAAAGATTTGAAACGTTTATATGAATAATTTTTTCATATTGTGCGTTACTATCGCTTTTCAAATCTTTATTAAATGCATACGATCTGTTATTTTCTTTTAAATACATATCTGTTTGTTTATCTGGGGCAACTATAGCGGCTTTTGCTCCCATTTCGGCTGACATGTTTGTCAAAGTGAGGCGTGATGATACGTTAAAATTTTCAACCGTTTCACCTCCATATTCCAATATGCGATAGTTCCCCCCTTCCGGCCCAAACTGTTTAGCAATGAATAAAATAACGTCTTTCGCATAGACTCCTTTTTTTAGCTTACCTGATATCTCAATCTTTATTGTTTGAGGAACTCTGAACCAACAGGTGCCGGTGGCCATAGCAATTGCCGCGTCCGTTGAACCCACTCCAATGGTCAAAGCCCCCAGTCCTCCGCCTGTGGGCGAATGCGAATCAGCCCCTAGAATCAGGTTCCCGGGATTAATGAATCGTTCGGACATGATCTGGTGACAGACGCCATCGGTTGTAATGGGAATACCTTGCTCGCTTGCGAATGCCCTAATTTTTGCTTGTAATTTGGCCATTGGTACGTTAGGAGCGGGAAACGCGTGATCAAAGGGTATAAAAATTTTCTTTTTATCCCAAACTTTTTGAGCGATTTCATAAAAAGGATCTATTGCCCACGCGCAGGTTGTATCATGCGCCATAACAAGATCGAGTTTTGCAATAACAAAGTCTCCCGCGTAGACTTTTTTCCCCACATGTTTGGAAAATATTTTTTCGGTTATGGTTTGCCCCATATTGTTAATCTAAATTTTCAACTCTTTTCTTTAGATATTCTTTTTTAATTGAAAGTTTCGGTAAATTGTATTGAACAACAATTTTTTTTAATACTGTCTCCGGTCTGTTTTTTTTATTCATTTCTGCTGACTTTGATTTGAATTCTTTAGCAATTTCTGCTGCTTGCTCTTGAGACAAATCATAATATTCTATTTCTCTTAGATAATAATAGATGAGATTTTTTCCGCTTAACGGTCCTAGAAATAATTGTTTTTTATCAACCCCAAAATTTTTTAGGTCATGAGCTTCGTAAACATAAGAATTATTAAGGACGGCTTTTTGATGTACTCCGGCAGTGTGCGTACGATTGGTTATCGAGGTGGGTTCAGTCGGTGAAACCTGTAGTTTTAGTATAGAACCCATGAGCACGTTTAACGGATAACAAATTTTTAAATTGTAGTCTTTACATAAGGACTTGTCTTCATAGTACAGATTAAGAAGCAACCCCGTCACCGAAGTGATCCCCGACCGCTCAGCCATCCCCCAAATCGAAGTATCTATATATGATGCTCCGCTTTGTACTGCAGTGATCGCGTTGATTAGGGAAAGCCCCCGATCGTTATGGAAATGACATTCAAGATCGACCTTAGGATATCTTTCTTTTAATGCTTTTATTCGTTCAGCAACAATTGTTGGAGTAGCTATTCCAACGGTGTCAGGCATGCCGAAAGTATTAACTAATTGATGAACTTTGTCATACATCCTAAACATATCTTCAAGTGGAGTACGAAAACTATCTTCAGCGCTAAAACGAAGATAAATATGAGGGTAAGATTTTCTGGCCGACTCGATGATTTTTTTGACATTTGTTATGACCTCTTCAAATTTCATCCCATGACTATAACGTTGAGCGTATTCTGTTACACCAATATATAAGTTCAACCCGTCAAACCCGGCTTTTATTGCCTCTTCTATGTCTTTTTGATGACAGCGGCAATGTGCAAAAAAACGAATTCCTGGAATTCCTATCGAAGCTACATATTTTTTTATCCTAATAAAATCGTGGGCTTCTGATTTATTGACGTTGGGTGCAAAAAATTCAAAATTTCTTACTCCAAGTTGAATTAGTCCGTAGATAAGGGCTTTTTTGTTTTCAACCGTAAAACGGTATTTATACGAATCAAACATCAGCGGTGATTGCTGACCGTCCCGGAATGTGGTATCTATAACGCCTTTAAAACTCATATATTTAAATTGGGTGAAGTCCGGGGAATTGCAGGCCCGTATTTTCAGGAATACCTAACATAATATTAAGTGCCTGTACTGCTTGACCCGCGGTTCCTTTTACTAAATTATCAATGGCCGCAATAACTACTAACCTATTTGTTTTTGTATCCATCTCAAAACCAATGTCACAAAAATTAGTACCTTGCAATAATTTTGGTTCAGGATAACGATAAATACCTTGGAGTTCTTTTACAATACGAATAAACTGCTCATCCTTATACTCACTCCTATATGCTTTCCATACATCCTTTTCCG
>CAYITZ010000103.1:0-3803 GCA_964366485.1 uncultured Gammaproteobacteria bacterium | reverse complement strand
TGAAGAAACAAAGCAAAATTTTATGAGACTAACAAATCATCAAATCTTTCCCTACAAAATATGACATTTTGATTTGCGGTTGCTATATGTTCCCCAATCATCCCTAGGCCAAAACCAATAAGAAAAGGAAATTGGGTAATACCAATGAAGGCAATAATCAAACCGTAAAAACTATGGTGAACATGAAGTCCAAAAATAGTTACTGGATTATTCCAAAATCTTTTTTTTAAAAATTCTACATGTAAACAAATCTGATCAAAGAGAATAAATATTAAAAAACCCGAAATGAAACCTAAAAGAATTGTCATTGGATAAGTATATCAAAAGAGTTCGAATTCCAAGAAAGAATTGATATGAAGACCTAAATAGATGAATTGTATGACTCAAGTCCAGTCGTGTCCAGACTACTGGAGGGCGGCTTTTTATGCATAAAGACTCCTACCTCGAAAGCCCAAGAGCCGCGGCAAACATAATAGTTGCGGCGGTTAATCGTATGAGATAAATCTTAAAGGAATGTTTTTCCAACAGTTTTGGTGCAATAAAAGATAATAGCATTGTCAAAATTAAAGTTAGTGGAACAGAAATAATAGCCATGGAAATACTCACATTTATTGCGAGAGCTCTAATGGAAAATAATAATCCTGCTGTATAAAGCATTGTGCATAAAGCTATTCCAGAATAGTTTTGGACTGGAGTTTTCTTCATGTCTTTGATGAAAAGTGGTATCGTTGGGATCAAGAAAAGAACCGTAATGAGGCTTGACCATAGGGATACTTCCCAATACCCATTATGAGCTGAAGCTGTCTTGATCATTGCATTGAACCAAACCGATGTCAAGATCCAAACAAAGGCAAGTAGGGTCGCTTTAGTCCAGAACGTCTTTAAACTCATACGTTCATCAACATGGATAAATAACCCAGCAAAAAAAAGTAAACCAATTAAACCCCATTGAATTAAAGATAGCGATTCGTGAAATAAGAGAACCCCAAATAATGCGGCAATTGGAGCGCGCATATTCGAGAGAGGCGATAAAATAGAAAGATCAACGGCATAAAAAGCTAATGTAAAAGTTATGGAGGACACCGCACTAGCCAATCCTAACCAGATTATAGTCGTCCAATCTTGCGGAAAACCAACATGGTTAATTAGAGCAAAAGGAACTATAAAGACTAAAGTAAGAAAAGCCCAGACAAAATTATACAACCAAGGATTGCGTATGTGATATTTTGTAGCGAGTTTTCCGATGATACTTCCTAAGCCATAGGTAATAGAGGCGGCCCAAGCATAAACAACGTAAGACATGACTTAAATTATATCAAAGTAGTAAGTTAGAATTATAAGACTTAAATGCGGCACTTCGCCCTTCGGGCTTTGAGCGGCAGGTCATCCTCAAGAATTATCCTTAGCTAAATCTACGGATTTTGATTTGAAAATCGTTTTTTCAAATACTTTATTTCTGCCTCCACCAGCTCCCAAATACATCTCTGAGGTCTATACGAAAATATGCCAATGAAGACAATAATAAAAAAGTAGCAGATGCTTCATCTAAGTTACCAATGAATGGAATTCCATCGGGAATGAGCTCAAATATACCGAATCCCGGATTAAGAAGATATAATCCAGATAGCATACCAACGCTAATAATTATTAATTTCTTCATATAAAATCTTTTTTTACAATTAATGGTTGGTTCCCACTTTATTTTTTAAATCAGCTACAATTTCATTTGTTTTTCCTCGAACCTTATCTACATTTCCCTTTACTTGTTGTCCTGACATCACTTCAGCTTCACCTTTAACCTGTTGAGCAATCCCTTTTACTTTTTGTCCAGCAATATCTAATTTTGTCTTAATATTCATAATTTTTTTAAAATTTATATAATGCAATCATTCTTCACACACTAAAACCTAAAATACGCGCAACAAACACAATTAAAGCAATGACAAGAATTAAATGTATAAGTGCACCTCCGATATGAAGAGCAAATCCTCCCAACCATGAAATAACCAATATTAATATTATAATATCTAAAAGTCCCATATTATTTTCACCAACCTTTCATAAAATTCAATTTATAAATTTTCGTTATTTCTGTATTACCTAAAGGCATTGTATAAATATTGTAAGCATTAGACAGTCATTCCACTTCCTTATATTAAGTAATCTAACTCACAAAAATTAGGTAAGGCTAAATAAATTTATCATCTTCAAATTAGTCTAGTGTTCTCGAAAGTAAAATAGACGAAGTTAAAACCCTAAAAATAGACTGATACAATAATCTAAAACAGTAGTTTAAAAAGTCAAATTTCAGTGAGTCTAGAGCAATGGAGAGCAACTTGTCCTGCTTTGCCCCGCTAAACAAACGGTGAAGTGGGGAGCCTGTCGAAGAATTCGAACCTTCTACACACAAATTTAGTATAGTAAATGAGGTTTAAATTAGACCATTTTGAATTCGTTGTATAATTCATGTATGTTTAAATCCGAATTAAAAAGTATAGTCGTGCCTCAAATGAATCATGCATGGTTTGCAGGATTTTTAGCTTATCATTGGGGAAATGAGCAATTCGATAGACCACTTCTTGATTTTAATTCCTTTGTAAAGGCTGTAGGCAATCATCATTTAGGATATGGTTTTTTTGACATTGTTGATTTTAAAAGTTTAGACAATATACAAATACTTGATGTTTTTCGTAAGGATTGTGATGCCATTGTAGGAGATACTATGTCAGAACTAATCATTAAATTTCATAATGTTAGACTTATCAAAAAAAGAATAGGCTCACGCGGTGGAGAAGAATTAAAAAAATATCTCGACTTTCTTCAAAATCAAATTACAGTAGGTTTAACCAACAGAAAAATTTTAAGGGAAAGTTTTCTTTGGGCTGATAGAATTACAAATTTATGTGATAAAGTTTCTTTTGATTTTTGTTTTGAAAGACCAACAATTGCAAAAATTGGAGTATTTCAAAAATTAGGAGATAAAGACCAATTAGAAGTGGAATATAAGATTGAATCAGAAGGGGTAATAAAGGTTAATCCATGGCCATTTATGCAATCTGAAATAAATGGATATGTCCAAGGATACGAATTGGATTCATATCCTCAAACCCCAAGACCAGTGATAATTCCTTTTAAAGTAATGAAATAAGACTTATTAAACCTTTCTATATTTTATATATCCCTCATATACATTTTTTCAACTATATTTGGCCAAGAATAAACACGATGTATAAACGTATTAATTTCTGTGGTTTGATTCCATGGATAGTCAAACAGTAATACTTTTACCCCTCCTTTTGAACACTCTTGAGCAATAGATAAAGAATCATCGATAATTAAGGGAAGTTTTAATTCTTTACAGACTGAGAGTTTTGTAGACTGAGGATTTTTCTTATCCTCGCTGAAAACGTGATATATTTTATTAAATTTTCCCGGAAAATATTTACCCAGCCAATGATATGTATCAGGTGCTAAATAAATAGGTCTAGTTGTGATGATTATAAAAGAATAACCTTTATCGCTTAATGCATTGATACCTTCGATTGCTCCTTTAATTGGTTGGGTATTATAAAAATAAGTACTTTTACAGAATTCGTCAGTTATTCTGTATTTTTCTTCATTATTTTTACCCCAAATTTCCCAAAATTTATCTGTTTTAATCTCACTACTTTTCCACGTCGTTCCATAGACATTATTATGAAATTGAATAGCGGCGGTTAGCATATTAGATAGAACTTCATTCACATCTACTGCTATACCCCTCGTCAATTGATTTGCAATAATAGGACTTGATTTGTATTCTC
>CAYITZ010000102.1:0-3826 GCA_964366485.1 uncultured Gammaproteobacteria bacterium | reverse complement strand
CTCCCTTTATAACGATACCTATTTCATCATACATTTCATGCTTATGCCAATCCCACTTATCACCCGGTTTAAGTGTCCCCTTTGTTAATGCGTCAATATTATTTGTTATTAGATCATTTTTTGTTGCAAGTGTTTGTCGTGATCCAGGAGTATTGTGAATCTCCTCAAAAGGAACTTGAGCTATATTGAATATATTAAACTTTTTATTCATAAGACTAATTATATATAACCAGAAAAGATATAGTCTTATTCTCCAGGATGCGGAGAGGGCGAGACTTGAACTCGCATGCCCTTACGGGCGCCAGTTTTCGAAACTGGTACCTTGCCATTCGGTACACCTCTCCAATATTAGCTATTAGCTTCTAGCTATCTGCTTTTAGCTTATTTATGAAACCATTTAGTAATTTTCCAATTTCATCAGTCGCTTGAATTTGTTCATTAATATTTATTTTATAAAGATAATTAATCACTTTTAATATTGCTATTACTTCAAATAGTGATTTTCTAGCTATGAATAAGAATCTCTTATATTCTTTATCATTTTCACTTCCGCTTCCTTCAGCAATATTGAGACTAATTGACAAAGTGGCTCTTTTTATCTGATTAACAATATTATTCTTTTCATCCGTTGGTAGCTTATTACAAAACAAATAGATACTTTTCAATAAGCATAGAGACTTTTGCCAAACAATCAATTTCTCAAATTTATACATAAGATCAGTTTTAAGCTCCTAGCTAATAGCAAACAGCTAACGGCTAATAGCTAACCGCTAACAGCTATATTATACCTCTATAACCACCTTCGGTATATCGATATGCTCCACGAGCTCATTCTCAGTTGTAGTTAGTACTGTCTGGTATTTTTTTATCAGTTCAAGGATGAGCTGTTTGTTTTGCTGATCAAACTCGGAGAATATATCATCAAGTAATAGAATGGGTTTTTTGTGATATATATCCTCATGATACGTTATCTCATTCATCTTCAACCAAAATACCGCAAAGCGTTGCTCACTGCGGGAACCGTAATGATGGACATTTTTTGGCACTGCGCCTTTTATGATTATCTGAAACTCATCCTTTTGTGGGCCGATTATCGTGCGTCGCCATCTCTTTTCTTCTTCAAATACCTCTTTGAAACGCGCAATGGTCGCTGTATTCTTCATATACACTATCTGGAACTCTTTATGATCTAGCTTGCGATGATTGTTGAGGTAATTCACATACTCATTTCTTTTTTTAGTGATGTAGTTTGCCTGTTCTTCAATATACGTATTCCAAAAAGACAACTCTTCATGGAGTTTATGATCGTCGTGAACTCGCTCAAATATTTTGTTACGACGACGTAAAGCACTTTCCAGATTGATTAGTTTTTTTTTGTACTCTAAATCATAGAATGAAATGACTTTATTAAAATAATTCCGCCGTATGTCTGGAGATCCGTTAATGATTTCTATATGCTCGGGAGCAAAGAGGATTGCCTTTGTCTGATCTTCCATATACTGTGCATGACGCCTCCTTGACCGCTCAAGAAAATATACTTTTTCGACTATTCCTGCTTTTTTTGCGATGTGTATCTTAAAATCCTGATGACCGTGTCCTATCTTGAATCTTCCCTCCACATAAGCTTCATTTTTCCCTATTTGCAATAGCTCTTCTTCGCGGCTTTCCCGGAAACCCACTCCATTTATGAGAAAATAAATTGCCTCAAGCAGGTTTGTTTTGCCTCGCGCATTTTCCCCCAAAAAGATGGTAAGGTGAGGACTCAATTCAAACACATCCGCGTCGCGGTTGCGAAAATTTTGAAGAACAAGTTTTTGGAGTAACATAAATTCATGTCATTGCGAGTCCCGCTTTACGGGACGTGGCAATCTAATAATTAATGAGATTGCTTCGTCGTCCAATTAAATCAGACTCCTCGCAATGACATATTATAATAAAAATATTAAATTATGCTTTTTTCTTAAGAAGATAGATTGTCTCAAAGAAAATGGGGAGTTTAAAAAAAGACCTCCGTAAAATGGAGACATTTTTGAGGGAAGTAAACAAGTTGTACCAATATTTTTTCTGGAAGACGGATATGCGGGAGAAGTCTCTTTTATGAAAGAGGCTCATCCACCTGTTCTCAACGGTATATATCTTATGAAGTACATACTTACTTGAAACACGAGTACATTCATCAATTGCCAATGCGATTTTTGATCTCTCAATGCGCTCAAGGACATCAAAGGTGATAACTAGTTCAAATTCATCATCCTTGAATGGAAGGTCTATGATACTCCCCTCTTTTACATATGGCCCCACGGTTTCATGTGCAATTTCACGGGCTGTTTTTGATATTTCAACTCCGTATGCATCTATGCCGAAAAACCGAAGAGCTCGGATTAAACGCCCTGTCCCACATCCCACGTCAAGGCAATTTTTTGGATTGATATAGATTCTGATAAGGAAAGCTCGATAGATAGACGCAAGATTTTGGAGAAAACGCCCTATGTATGATTCTCGGGAATGAAAGATATATCCGCTTTTTTTTCCGTGATAATACTCGCGGTCATAAAATCCGGCATCAATTTCATAAGGCATGATGACCGTGCCTTTGAATTCATCCCCTTCGATGATTTTCCTCAAATTTTCAAAATCGTGGCCATTGGCAACCGCCGCAGTCAAATGAAGTTTTTTTGCAAGAATAGTTGCGATCGGATCAAAAGGAAGATTCATACCCGGAGTCCATTTATCTCCAACCAAGTCTTCGCATTCCTCCCAGGTCAGTTTTTTAATAATCTTTGCATCTTTAAATTTACGTGGGTCTTTGTCATATATCCAATCAATATTGGATAGATTAATCATGAATTGTGCATCATATAGCTGGGCCACCTTGACCATACAGTAATCAGTTGAATTTCCTGGTCTCCAACCTGAAGCGATCACAACCGGTTCTTTCCAATGAGCAAGTTTTTTGTCATAGTCTGAGATGACGCGAGGATGGGCAATATCTTGAAATACCGTACGCAAGAGATGTGCATTTAGCCGAGTTACGTGTATTCCCAACCAGTCTAAATCTTCATTGGTCATGGTTCCAATTATTGCTTTACCAGCGTCCCTATAGGTTCGTGAAAGTTGTCCTCCACCCGCTACAAGAAAAAATCGCCTACCCTTTTCCACTTCCTCACGGATGAATACGTTCAATCTTTTCACAAAATCGGTATCAATTCCCCCATTGGGGACGATGAGACTGCCTCCGACCGAGATGACAATGGGTGGTTCTTTATACCTAAACATAAAAAAAGTCAAAAAAATCCCCACCATTGGTGGGGTTATCTTATTCGGTTACTTAAAAATAAGAAATATTCTTAACATACACAACATGTATATATTATACACCCTCAATCGGCATAATACAATAATCTAAGTTAGAGTATACCTTGCCCGATATTAAATATATAACTTAAAAGTTTGGCAAAAAAATAGGAAAGAATGAGGAGAATAAACCCCACAACTCCCGCAGTTATCTTTGCGCGCCCTGATTTCATTTTTTCAGGAGTGCCTTGAGACATCATCACATCATACCCTCCCCAGATAAGTACGAGAAACAGCATAACCCCGGCAAGTGACATCACAAATGGTATTAGAATGTTTATAACGTCCCCGATATTATTAATATTCTCAAGCGGACCTTTTATTTGCACTCCACCCACACCTATATTTTGTGCCAACAAGCGAAAATTCATCTTTTGAAGATTCTTAAACTTTTAAATATCAAAATCATGATTACGTGTATTGCTATACAAATAGTAATATAAATATTGATTCTCTGCAAGAGGTCAGCCGT
>CAYITZ010000101.1:0-3858 GCA_964366485.1 uncultured Gammaproteobacteria bacterium | reverse complement strand
CAATCGAAATCGCGTTTTGTACTGCCGTTCTTACTACTTTTAATGGGTCGATGATACCAGCCTTAATCATATCGATCGGTTTTGCATCTGCGACCGCCTCAACCTGAAGAACATCAAATCCAAATCCTTTCGCACTCCCTTCACGAGCCTTTGCAATAAGTTGACCAGGGTCAACTCCCGCATTTCTCATGAGTTGTTTAAATGGCTCCTCAATTGCAGTTTTTACAATTTCAAAACCGATAATCTCGTCTTTAGTTGCTTTTGCTTTTTCAAGCTCTCTTATATTCATGCGTTGCGCAATGTCAAGTAACGCAATAGCTCCTCCGGGAACAATACCTTCTTCAAGTGCGGCTTTAGTTGCGGCAACGGCATCAATGACACGCTCTTTTTTATCTTTCATCTCCACTTCAGTCGCGGCTCCCACATTGATGACGGCAACACCACCTGAAAGTTTGGCAAGTCGTTCTTGATACTTTTCACGGTCAAAGTCGGATGTGGATGCCTCGATCTCACGTTTAATCTGAGCAATGCGTCCTACAATTGCTTTTTTATCTCCCTTTCCTCCAATGATACTGGTATTCTCTTTATCTGATTTGACTTTTTCTGCACGTCCACAATCTTCAATCTCAACGTTCTCAAATTTTTTACCTAAGTCTTCAGATATTACCGTCCCGCCGGTTAATATAGCAATATCCTGAAGCATTTCCTTGCGACGATCTCCAAATCCGGGAGCCTTCACCACAAGAGCGTTGAATGTGCCGCGAATTTTGTTGACGACGAGTGTGGCAAGTGCTTCACCTTCGACATCGTCAGCCATGATGACCAAATTCTTGGATACTTTTACAAACTTTTCCAAAAAGGGAAGAAGGTCTGCAATTGCCGTGATTTTTTTATCTGTGATGAGAATGTATGGATCTTCAACTTCGGCGACCATCTTGTCAGTATCAGTTGCAAAGTAAGGAGACGCAAAGCCTTTATCAAACTGCATTCCTTCCTTGTGATCAACTGAAGTAACGAGGCCTTTCCCCTCTTCAACCGTCACGACACCATCTTTACCACCAACTCTTTTCAATGCATCAGCAATGAGATTACCAAGATCTACGTCACCCGCTGAAATGGTTGCAACATTGGCCGCATCTGATAAGGTAATCTTTTTTGAAAGGCCTTTTAATTCCTGGACTACATATTCGCTTGCTTTCAAAAGTCCTCTTCGCATCACCATAGGATTGGCATTTGCAGTGATCATTTTTATCCCTTCGGCAACTATTGCTCGAGCTAGTACCGTTGCAGTTGTGGTGCCATCACCCGCTACATCTGCAGTCTTTGATGCGGCTTCTTTCACTAATTGTGCACCCATATTTTCAAATGGATCTTCAAGTTCGACTTCTTTTGCAACAGAAACGCCGTCGTGTACAACACTTGGTGCTCCCCATTTTTTATCAAGGGCCACGTTTCGTCCTTTTGGACCCAAAGTGGTTGCAACTGCATCTGTTAATTGATTTATACCCGAAAGTAATTTTGTTCTGGCGTCTGCTCCGTACTTAATTTGTTTTGCCATAGCTTTAAATTTTAAATTTATAATTTTGAATTTGAATTCAAATTGAAAATTTCAAATTATTAATTCTCAATAACTGCCATAATATCTTTCTGTTCTACGATCAACCATTCCTCAGTTCCCACCTTTGTCTCATTTCCACCCCATTTTTTATACATAACTTTCTGACCAACTTTGACAACCATTGGCATAAGTTTTCCTTCGGTATTATAGGCACCGGGTCCAACTGCGACCACCACTCCCATTTGAGGCTTTTCTTTGGCTGAATCGGGAAGCACGATACCCGAGGGAGTAACTTCCTCAGATGCAAGAGGCTTGAGAAGGACAAAATCAAACAAGGGCTTTATTATTGAACCTTTTTGTTTTGACATAGAATTATGTTAATAAAACTTGTAATATGATTAATAATAGTGACGGATCTAAATTTATAAAATTTTTTTCATTTTGTCAAGTGGATAATTCATCTGCTAATCAAATAAACCCGCAAAACAGCCCGTCAGAGATAGAGAAATTGAGGGCTCAGTTGCAATCGGCACAGTTGCCTGCTAGCCTGCATGACAAAGCGCTTCAACAGATTGACCGTATCAGTTTGACCCTTAAATATGGGGGAAACTTGGCACAGTTGGATATCACGGCAAAATATATCGATTGGATAACCAATCTTCCCTGGGACAAAAAATCTGAAGATGTGCTGGATATCAATAAAGCAAAAGTCTTTCTTGATCAAAATCATTATGGACTTGAGGCGATCAAAAGAAGAGTTCTGGAATATTTATCGGTCTTAGCCCTTCAAAAACAGAGGGTGCCGACTGGTACCCTCCATGCTCCTAATTTATTCTTTGTAGGACTTGCCGGAACCGGAAAAACTACGTTTGCCAAATCAATCGCGGAATCTATGGGTCGAAAATTGGTGAGAATTCCTTTTGGAGGTCTCTCCTCGGCCCAAGACCTCCGCGGCCAATCAAAAACATCGCCCGAAGCTGAACCAGGCATGGTCATGAAGGCCATTCGTCGTGCGGGAACAAAAAATCCGGTGATTTTATTAGATGAGTTGGACCGATGTACTCCTGAATCAAGATCTTCGATCATGGGAGTTCTCATCGAACTTCTTGACCCACAACAGAATTCTGCGTATGTTGATTATTTTATCGATTATCCGTTTGATCTTTCTCAGTGTTTGTTTGTAGCAACCGCCAACAATACAAATTCCATCGCAACCGCCGTCATGGACCGTTTGGAGCTCGTACAAATGCCTTCTTATAATGATCAGGATAAAATTGAGATTGGAAAACGCTTTGTGTTTCCTCGTTTTATGAAGGAATCGGGACTATTACCCGACCAACTTAAGATAGAAGATGCTGTTTGGGCTAAGATGGTTCGTCCTTTAGGATTTGAACCGGGAATCCGATCGCTTGAACGTGAAATTGAAACTATTGTACGGAAAATCGCCTACAAAATAATTTCCGGTCAGGGCAATGCCTTCACGATAAATGAAGAGAATATGAAAGAGTTTGTGGGTTAGGTTATTTTATAGCTTACCCTGGTATTCCCACTTTTACTTTTCAGTTTTTCGATGGAAACTCTCCCCACTTCCTCCGTGTTTGAAACGTGTGTCCCCCCACAAGGATGCGCTTTGTATTCTCCGATTTTTTCTATGCGAATTGGTTTGCCCTTGGGAAGATATTCGGGAACAAAATCACATAATTCTTTTAACTCATCATATGTTACCTGCTTTGCAGTCATCGGAAGTTTCAATTGGACGAGACGGTTAACCTCTCCTTCAATTTTTACCCTTAATTCTTCTTTCTGTGCCTCATCCATGAGCCCAACGTACTCAACATATGCCCCTTCGGGAAAATGAAATCCTTTTGCAGGAGTCAAAGATAATCCTAGATTTTTTACGGCAACGTCTATGAGGTGACCTGCGGTGTGATTTCTCCTATTTTGTTTTCTCCTTGGTTCATCAACCGTTAACGTAACTTGAGTACCTTTTTCAATGAGTCCACGGGTGAAATTCCCGACGTGATACACAATTCCATCCTTGAAACGCACTTCATCGACTTTGAATTCGTTTGCTCCTTGCGAAATGATTCCCGTGTCGTACGGTTGTCCCCCGCCTTGAGGATAAAAAATAGTTTGATCTAATACGAGTGCTGTTTTTCCTCCTTCAGTCTGGGTTATATCAATAAACTGAGCCGCATCCTGCAATTTATATGAATCTTCCATGTAGAGAAGTTTTGTTGGTGCCATAGCTTTTAGCTTTTTTCTAATTCAAAAAGACTCATCTCCGTCCCTTTTTCATA
>CAYITZ010000100.1:0-3941 GCA_964366485.1 uncultured Gammaproteobacteria bacterium | reverse complement strand
GGATAAAGTATATGATCTTACGGTATTTTAATGTATGTGGAGCAAGTGAAGACGGACTCATTGGAGATTCAAAAAAACCTTCAAGCCTACTCATGCAAAACGCGGTCCGAGGGGCCTTAGGAATCGAACCATTTGGTCTCACCTGCCCCGAAGTTGATACGCCAGACAAAACACCCATACGCGATTATGTGAATGTGGTTGATTTAAATGAAGCGCATTTGAAAGGGCTTGAGCATCTTTTTTCAGGAGGCGCAAATAATATCATTAATCTTGGGACCGGCACCGGAAACTCGGTTATGGAAATTGTGAATAAAGTTCAGGAAGCTACAGGAGTTACATTTAACATCGGAAAATCAGCTCCTCGGCAAGGAGATGATGCAAAAAAAATTGCAAATATCTCCAAAGCAAAAGATGTCCTCGGATGGGAGCCCAAGCGAACAATTGAGGACAGCGTAAAGTCATTGGTTACATGGTATAAATTGCATCCTCAGGGATGGGAGAGATAATATATGAAAGCCATCAATTTCTCTTTGCCTGATCAAAACAATAAAATACACAACTTGGAAGATTATAAAGGTCAGTGGGTTGTAGTATATTTTTATCCCCATGACGATACTCCGGGATGCACCAAAGAAGCCTGTGGCTTTCGAGACAAATCACAACCATATAAAGATCAAAACATTATTATTTTAGGAATTTCGAAAGATTCGGTTGATTCTCATAAAAAATTTGCAGAAAAATATCATCTCAATTTTCCTCTTTTGAGTGATGAATCAAAAGATACGATCAAAGCATACGGTGCTTGGGGTGAAAAGAAATTTTTAGGTAAGACGTTTGAAGGAGTTTTACGAAAAACCTTTCTCATCGGCCCAACAGGTGAAATACGGAAAATATATGACAAGGTCGACGTCTTCAACCATGCAAATACCATCCTGCAGGATGTAAAGATGCTATAATAATCCCATGGCCTTCAGAAAACTCTCGATTATCATTCCCGTCTATAACGAGGGAAAACTCATTGGGCAGACGATTGAAAAAGTTATGTCTGCGGATTCTTTAGGATTAATCAAGGAAATTATTGTAGTGGATGATGGGAGCACAGACGGCACACAAAACACAATCAAAACTCTAAACTCTAAATTTAAAACAAATCCTAAATCTTCAAATTCTAAACTTATTTGTATCTTAAAAGAAAAAAATGAGGGGAAGGGGGCGGCTTTGCGAGATGGATTCTTAAAATCCACGGGAGATATCGTCGTCGTGCAAGATGCAGATCTTGAATACGACCCCTCAGACTATCCCTTCCTTCTTGAGCCATTTTTAAAGAATGATGCAGACGTCGTATTTGGATCTCGATTTATATCCGATCGGCCCCACCGGGTTCTCTATTTTTGGCATTCCATCATCAACCGATTTCTCACAATGCTTTCCAATATATTTACCAATCTTAACCTGACTGATATGGAAACAGGGTTTAAGGTGTTTAAAGGGGATTTGATACGGAAAATTGCCCCAAATTTACAAACAAAGCGGTTTGGTTTTGAACCAGAAATCACCGCTCGAATATCCAAAATTAAAGAGGTAAAAATATATGAAGTGGGCATTTCATATGCCGGGCGTACGTATGCAGAGGGGAAGAAAATTGGGTGGGTTGACGGGGTAAAGGCAATCTACGAAATACTTTATTTTAATGTGTTTGTAAGATGATAAAAAAGAGATTGCTCGATTGGCCAGTATTAGTTTTTCTTAGTATTTCTACCGCGATTTTCTTCTTCTATCTCTCTTTCATAAATCTCTCAACCGATACCATCATATTATTTCTTGCACAAAAATTATTTCTCGGTAAATGGCTGGCCAAAGGAATCATTCCCCTTTTTAACCCTCATATTTTTCTTGGCGTACCTTTTTTATTTGACGTGGGGATGGGCAATCTCCATCCTTTTAATCTCTTTTTTTTACTTCCCTACCCCTATTCATTTGCTCTTTGGTCTGCCGCCACAAGTTTCCTATTTCTTATTGGTTTTTATTTGCTCTTTGGACTATTTTCAAAAGATAAAAAATACACCCTCCTTTTAACCCTCATACTTTTCTTTTCGGGAAGCGGATTCTTTCTCCGCATGAACAATCCGACGATATTTTCAGTCATTGCACATTACGGAGTATTCGCATATTCCCTCAATAAATTAAAAGAGGGTTCAAAAAAATCATTTTTCATTGCGCTTTTTTTCGGGCTGTTACTCACCTTATCAGGCCATATACAGTTTGTTTTGTATGGATACTTATTGGGGTTGATGCTTTCCCTATTTTATTTTAAAAACTCACTCAAAAAAACAGTTTTATATTTTCTAACTCTTGGACTAATAACGAGCTGGTACTATCTCCTTTCTCTTCCACTCATCTTGGAATCAACACGTCTCACTTTAAGAAAGGATTACATTGAAACAGGTCCCATTTATGTTCTCCAACTTGTCCAACTTTTCTTTCCCCATGTATGGGGGTATGTGCAAAATGGAAGCAAGTGGGGTGTCGGGTCAAATAATGTTCTTCTTTCCTCCCTTTTGCTATCACTCGGAATTTCAATCTCAGCAGTTAAACAAAAAATAGACATAATATCAACGATAATATTATTTTTTCTTCTGATATTTTCGTTGGGTTTTATTAATCTGCCCTTTTTCAGAGGACCTGGACAAATTTTTATTCTTATTCACATCATTGCACTCATTGTATTGGCAAAAAATGAGAACATCTTACGTATTTTTTCAAAGAACAATGTTGTTTCTTTATTTCGTTATATAAGTATCATATTGATATTTGGAATCCTGTTTTTTGTCTCCCCTCTTTTTTCATCGTTATTTATCAAAGGTTATAAAATACTGAAACATGGTCAGGAAAGCCTGTTTTTTGATTTAAGTACCGTTCAAGCAATCGGAAAATTAATTGCTTTGAGTTTTGTTCCACTCATATTATTTGGTCTGACATTATCTATAAATAAAAAATGGATTAAAAATATCCAAACATCTCTTATTCTTTTTATCATTATCGAAGGGGTACTTCTCAATTTCTTTCATAATTTTTTTGCTCCGACCAAATTGTTTATAAAAAATAATTCATCTTTACCACAAATAATAAACATTCAAAACTATCGCATTCAAACTGCCTCCGACGTGGTTCCCTACACCGGATTTCACAACTACATGGGTAATATATTATTCCGCCCTCCATTTTCAAAGGAACCCGCAGTTATAACGGATACAGAATCTCAATCATTTAGTGTATTGAAGAGTATATTTGATACAATCCCCTCCTCCTGGGCCATGGTTGAAGGAATAGACGCAGTGCAAGGTTATAGCACGTTTGTCCCGCTGAAATTGGCGCATTATTTTGACAAACCTTCATCGGATTACCGTCAGGAATACGCATATATACTTGAACTGAACTCTTTATTTGCCCAAAGTGAGAAGGGATCTCACATCAACTCAATAGAATCTTCACGAATTACGTTGAACGATCCACGTTGGGGTGAACTTGGCGTACGGTATTTCATTTCTGACCGACCGCTTAAAAAATATACCCTCATTTTGCAGAAAGGAAATAAATATTTTTATGAAAATATGGATGCCATTCCAGTGAAACACTACACTGGAATTGATGGAAAGATTGAGGTAGCAACAGCCTATTATGAAAATCCAAATGAGATGTTATTTCAAATAAAAAAAGAAGATATTGGAAAATTTTTTATCATCATCGTTAACCCAAATGGATTCGTTGCAGAATTAAATGGAAAAAAAGTTAAAACTAAAAAACAAGATTTCAAACTTATCATTCCTATAAAAGAAGCAGGGACGTTAAAAGTATATTACTCTCCCCTATTTCATTTGGGAGAAGTGTTTAGGATTTTATAGAGGCGCGTACAAATCAACTCTATAACCATCTGGATCTTC
>CAYITZ010000099.1:0-4032 GCA_964366485.1 uncultured Gammaproteobacteria bacterium | reverse complement strand
GCGATGACTCATCCAAAAAGCCTTCTCGAATGAATGGGGAAAAATTACCTTGGAAACAGGAAGATATTAAAAAAATGATGCCCGTTGACTGGTACTTGGGTGGAGCCGAACACGCGGTACTTCATCTGCTCTACGCTCGCTTTTGGGTGAAGGCTCTACAGGATTTGGGGCTGTTGGACTTCTCAGAACCATTTTTACGACTCCGCAACGTTGGTATGGTCCTTGCGGAAGATCATCGCAAGATGAGTAAGTCATGGGGCAACGTGATAAATCCCGACGATGTGATTGCGGAGTTTGGCGCAGATACCCTGCGCATCTATGAAATGTTCATGGCACCCTTCAACATGGAGATCGCCTGGTCGACCGCGGCTTTACAAGGTGCATACAGGTTCCTCAACAGAATTTGGCAGTTGTACCATAATTCTGACAAGATAGACGAACGTACCAAGAGCGAACAAGCTCATACACTGGTTACCTCACTTCAGAGAACTATTAAAAAAGTAGGAGAGGACATCTCCCAAACGAAGTTTAATACCGCCATAGCCGCTATGATGGAGTTTTTGAACGAGTGGGAGAAGGGTACCGTTGGTTTGAACCGAGAAGAGGCCAAGAAGTTCCTCATCATCCTCTCACCTTTTGCTCCTTTCTTAGCTGAAAAGCTCTGGAGAGATGTTTACAAAGAGCAAAAATCTGTTTGTATTTCATCCTGGCCGGAAGTAAAGTCGGAAGACTTGGTCGCGCTAAACATCAACCTCCCCGTGCAGGTGAATGGAAAAGTGCGTGCCGTCATCACCGTCTTTTCTCAATCTTCAAAAGAGGAGATAGAGAATAAGGCCCTGCAAGAAGTAAAAGTAAAAGAATTTATCGGAGGAAAAGCATACAAAGTAATCTACGTGCAGGGGAAAATTCTTAATTTTGTAATAGGTAAGTAGTTTGGTAGAATATTGGGGATCGCTTTGCCCTCCGTAGCTTTAGCAAAGGAGGGTCTAATGGCCCGCCGTCGCAGACATCCGAGATCGTCTAATGGTAGGACCGCAGACTCTGAATCTGCGTATCTACGTTCGAGTCGTAGTCTCGGAACTTATTCAGCCTGGCAACCTCGCAGGTTGCCAGAGGCTCTTCTCCTATAAATGGCTTCACTACAAGCAAATTCAAAGAATATTTTATTATAGGTAAATGATTAATCAAACATGACTAAAACTGTATAGTCCTATAGTTAATATATAAATAAATACTATAAGTTTTTAGCTCTTTTTTTGATGTTGTTTTGTCCTAAAAAGAAGAGTATAATGTGTACCTTATACCTTTGATTTTTGATCTTCATGTCATTTAGATCATTCTGAGGCTAAATAATTATGGAAATACGCAATATCGTCATCATTGCCCACGTGGACCATGGAAAGACCACCCTGGTCGATGCTCTTTTGAAACAAACTCATTCATTCCGTGACAATCAAAAAGAGATGACTCAGGAGCTCATCATGGACAGTAATGAGCTTGAAAAGGAAAAAGGAATTACCATTCTTGCCAAAAATACCTCCATCTTTTACAAAGATACCAAGATTAATATCATCGATACCCCCGGACATGCCGACTTTGGTGGTGAGGTTGAGCGTACCATCAATATGGCACAAGGCGCCGTTCTTTTAGTTGACGCGGCCGAAGGACCTCTTCCTCAGACAAAATTTGTTCTTAAAAAAGCTTTAGCCGCAGGGCTTAAAATTGTTCTCCTCATCAATAAAATAGATAAACGAGATGCCCGTCCCGATGAGGTTATTTCTGAGGTTGAGAATCTCTTTCTTGATCTGGCCGATGATGATTCATCCTTAGAATTTGTGACGATGTTTGCAGTAGGCCGAGATGGGAAAGCATTCTATAAACTTCCTGAGAAATATACTACCGAGTCAGAAGGTAACTTAATACCTCTTTTTGATACCATTCTCAAGGAATTTCCCAATGCCTCCCAGCACGAAGATAAACCTCTCCAGATGCTTATTTCCACTTTAGATTATGATAATTATGTGGGGCGCCTCTGTATCGGGCGGATTACTCAGGGCACGCTAAAAAAAGATCAATCCGTTGCACTCGTTGATCATGATAAGACTATTGGGATATACAAAATACAAAAATTATATACCACCAGTGGTTTAAACAGAATAGAAGTAAATGAAGCCTTTGCGGGTGATATTGCAACGATTGCCGGCATTCCGAATTTGACAATTGGTCAGACGGTGTGTGATCCTGCCTTTCCTCAAAGTCTTCCCTCCATCGCCGTTGAGGAACCCACCATTAAAATAACCGTGGGGCCAAACACGGGCCCCTTTGCCGGAAAAGAAGGAAAGTATTCTACCTCCCGCCAACTACGTGAGCGATTGATGAAAGAAATTGAAACGAATTTAGGCCTCCGAGTTGAGGATGACCGAGATACTGCCAAATTTATCGTGTCCGGTCGGGGAGAACTGCATCTTGCCATGTTGATTGAGGCTATGCGACGCGAAGGATATGAGATGGAAGTCTCCAAGCCCCAAGTCATCTATAAGACGATTGAAGGCGAAATCTGTGAGCCGTATGAGGAAGTCACTATCGAAGTGGATGATGAGTTCTTTGGTTTGATAACTGAGGAAATGGGAAAAAGGCGCGCAAACATGATCGATATGAAAAAAGATTCAGTACGGACGAGAATAGTATATAAAATAGCAAGTCAGAACCTTCTTGGTATTCGCAACTCACTTCTTACGAAGACCCGTGGTACCGCGCAACTTCACTCTTATCTTTTAGGATATGAAAAAAAAGGTACGAAGATGGAATCGTTTCGCAACGGAGCCCTCATTGCGGTCAAGCCAGGAGTATCTTTTAATTATTCAATAGGAAAGATTCAGGAGCGGGGGACTTTGTTTATCGCCGCGGGAGTTGAGGTATATGAAGGTATGGTGGTCGGAATTGCAAATAAATCAGACGATATCGAAGTGAATATATGTAAAGCAAAGCAGTTGACGAATAATCGTTCATCGGGAGAAGGCGTCTCAGCCACTATCATTCCCCCCACTACATTGACGCTTGAACAGAGTCTTGATTTTATCGCCGAGGACGAACTGCTTGAAGTGACTCCCGTAAGTCTGCGCATCCGCAAGCAATATCTCGCAACCGCCATCCGCCGGGTAGAGGGGAGAAGGGTGAGGGATATACAGGAGGCCGCTTGATTAAGAAGATCGAGATTGATAAAATGATAAGCTGATAGCTAACAGCAAATGGCTGAAAGCTAATTTTGGGCCTATAGCTCAATTGGTAGAGCAGCAGCCTTTTAAGCTGTTGGTTCCGGGTTCGAGTCCCGGTGGGCTCACTATTATTTTTTCTTGATAGAGCAGTCCCGCCTTAGCAGGATTGGTTCAGGGTTTGCACTATAAACCACGGTAGGCTCACATCAGCTTCAAAACTTTAGAAAGAAGGAAAATCTTATTAAAATTGAAGCTAAAAATATTTGAGTTTATAATTGAAATAGGTAAGTAGCTTTGTTAAAATAGGGACAAATAAATCATATGAAATTACTCATGTTTCATGTTAATGAGTTTTGGTATAAGACCTTCAGTAAAACTCTTGATAAAGTAGATAATATTGACAAGGAAGAAAAAGTAGGTAAAGGTCTCGTAATCTTTATTCAAGTTGAAAAAGAGGATGAAGATAGAAAAAATAAGATAAAGAAAAAAGCATTTGAGAATATTATATGGTTAGCAAAAAAGACAAATGAAAAAGAAATAATACTACATTCTTTTGGTCACCTGTCAGAAAGTAAGTCTTCGCCTGAACTTGCTCAAGAAATGATAATGGAGATTAAAAAATCGCTTGAAGAAAGAGGTTATAAAACTCAAGCAACTCCTTTTGGTTATTTTCTGGAGTTTAAAATTCATGTATTAGGGGAAAGTTTAGCAAAAGTTTTCAAGAGTTTATAATTAAACAACGGCCTTCTAAGGAATCTTCATCTGTTAGCTAAAAGTTAAAACGAGACAATTTCGGTATTTTAAAAGTTAAAATGAG
>CAYITZ010000098.1:0-4035 GCA_964366485.1 uncultured Gammaproteobacteria bacterium | reverse complement strand
ATACATATGCTATAATTTTACATTATGTTAATGACTCATTTCAAATTAAGAGAATTATTTGCCAGATTTCTGACTGACCGTGGACACAAAGAGGTTCCCGCAATCCCCCTTGTCCCGAAAGATGACCCGACTACCCTTTTTACCGGGTCCGGCATGCAACAATTCGTACCATACCTTCTCGGTGAAATCCATCCGCAAGGCACACGATTATACAATATCCAGCGATGTATCAGGGCTCAAGATATTGATGAAGTTGGAGATAATCGACACGGCATATTTTTTGAAATGATGGGTAATTGGTCACTTGGCGACTATTTTAAAAAGGAACAGCTTGAGTGGTTTTTTGAATTCCTTGTTGAAAAACTGCGTCTTGATCCGCAAAAACTTTATGTCACAGTTTTTGATGGTGACAAAAAAAATAACGTTTCTGCTGACCAAGACTCAATCGATATTTGGAAAACAATATTTAAAAAATATGGGATAAACGCAAGGCTTGATGAAAAAATTTTTGTTTATGGCGCGGATAAAAACTGGTGGACTCGTGCTTCATCGATTGACACGATGCCGGCGGGTGAACCGGGTGGTCCGGATAGTGAGATGTTCTATGAATTTACCCAAGTTGCACATGATCCAAAATTTGGGGAAAAATGCCATCCCAACTGCGACTGCGGAAGATTTTTGGAGATTGGAAATAGCGTTTTCATGCAGTATAAAAAGCTTTCAGATGGTACCTTCCAACCTCTTCCCAAGCAAAACGTAGATTTTGGGGGAGGTCTTGAGCGGTTTATCATGGCGGTTGAAAATAATCCTGATGCCTTTGCAACTTCTCTCTATCAACCAATTATCAAAGAAATTGAAAAGATAACGAAACAATCGTATGAAAAGCCTGAAAACAAACCACCCATGCGTATCATTTCCGATCATTTGAAGGCCTCAGTTTTTTTGATTAAGGACGGGGTACTGCCGTCAAACAAGGAGCAGGGATACGTCCTTCGAAGATTGCTGAGACGACTGGCTGTAAAACTAAGAAAATTACTAGGAGTAATGCCATCCGCCACTGACGTAGCTCAAATATCAAAAATCGTTTTAGAAATGTACGAAGGGCTTTATTTTGAAACTGAAAAAGATGCCCCTCTTATCAAAAGAACTATCGAGGAAGAAATTAAAAGATTCTCCTTGAGTCTTGAGAAGGGCTTAAAAGAAATTCAAAAAATGCAGTCAGTCAGTGGAAAGGATGCTTTCAATCTCTATCAATCATTTGGATTTCCTCTGGAGGTAACTGAAGAATTACTTCGGGAAAAAGGTGAAACAGTCGATAAAAAACAATTTTATGCCGAATTTCAGAAACATAAAGACGCCTCAAGAAGTGCATCGGTGAGAAAATTCAAAGGCGGCCTCGCAGACAATAGTGTAAAAACTCTTCAATATCATACCGCCACTCACCTCCTCCATCAGGCTTTGTTTGATGTGTTGGGAGATGAGATTCGGCAGGAAGGATCAAATATAACGGGAGAGAGGTTGCGTTTCGATTACTATTCCACAAAAAAACCAACTGATGAGGAGATAAAGAAAGTTGAGTCAATTGTAAATGAAAAAATAACTGCCGCTTTACCTGTCGAGTTTAAAATATTACCAAAGGCAGGAGCAGAAAAATTGGGTGCAAAGTCTTTTTTTCGTGAAAAATATCCGGATATGGTAAAAGTGTATTTCGTAGGTGATTATTCCAAGGAGTTTTGCGGCGGCCCCCACGTAAAAAATACCAGTGAGATTGGAAAAATAGAGATTTACAAAACAGAGAAAATTGGGTCAAACCTTTATAGAATTTATGCAAAATAAACCTATGAAAAAAGTTGTTTTGATTACTGGTGCCTCCAGTGGAATCGGTCAAGAAGTAGCAAAACTTTTTCTTCTGAAGAACTACAATCTTATTTTGTCAGGAAGAAATAAAGATGGATTTAATTATATAAATGGTAATAAAAATATCGATGTTATTTTGGGTGATATTTCTAAAAAGGAAACAAGAAACAAGCTGATTAATTTGATAAAAAATAAATATAAAAGAATTGATATTCTCATCAATAGCGCGGGTATCACATACATACAACCCTTTGAGGAAAATACTGAAGATCAACTCAATAATATTATTTATGTTAATCTCAAAGCACCAATATTATTAACTCATGATCTCTACCCCCTATTCAAAGAGCAAAAATCAGGTACGATTATGTTTATCAATTCGGCAGCAGGTAAACAAGGTTATGCAAACCATACCCTTTACTCCGCTTCAAAATTTGCTCTGAATGGCTTTTCACAAAGTTTGAGACTTGAGGCAAAGAAGCATGGTATTCGGGTCATCAGCGTCCATCCTGGAGGCGTTAAGACATCATTGTATGACAAACTAGGCACGAAACCCGATGTTAATCAATATATGAACCCCATAAAATTAGCAGAAGTTGTTGTATTTCTTTCGGAAACCGATGGTCTATCTCCTGATGATATTTCAATTAGTAGAACCTCAAAATGAATATCTACCACCCATGAAAATTCATGACCGGATTTATGGTTCATTTAAAATAACTTCTCCCTTTATTCTCAAACTCATTCACTCACCCCCCTTACAAAGACTCAAAAAGATTTCTCAGCTTGGTCCTCCTGATTCGTATTATCACCTCAAAAATTACAGCCGTTTTGAGCACAGTATTGGAGTGATGCGCTTACTTGAAGTACTTGGGGCGTCTGAGAAGGAGCAGATTGCAGGACTTTTACATGATGTGTCCCACGCCGCCTTCTCTCATGTAGTTGACTGGGTTGCGGGGAGTGGTGCGGTTGAAGATTTTCAGGATAATCAACATGAGGAGATTTTAAAGAAATCTGAAATAAATAATATTCTCAGGGATTTTGAGTATAATCCGAGTTTGTTCTTTAACTATAAACATTTTCTTCTCCTTGAAAGAGATATTCCTGATCTTTGCGCGGATCGGATAGATTACGTTCTACGGGAATTTCCAAAATTGGTGGCAAAGAAGTGTCTATCAAGCATGACCGTTGTTGATAAAAGAATTGTTTTCAGAGATGAGGCCACCGCTTATTTGTTTGCTCATCATTTTTTAAAAAGACAGATGGAACATTGGGGAGGGTATGAGGCCGTCACCCGTTACAGATTATTTGCGGACGTACTCAAAATAGCATTGGCAAAGAACATTATTTTTTCCAAAGAATTAATGGGTAATGAAGAAAGCATTGTGCAAAAATTAGAGAAGTGCTCGGATCTGAGGATCAATAAAATTCTTCTAACCTTAAAGAATAAAGATCTATCAATCCTTCCCAAGCAAAAAAAGACAGTTCAAAAAAAATTCCGCTATGTTGACCCCTTCTTCCTTCATGCGGAAAAACCGATACGACTGTCACATGTGAACAAAATATTTAGGAAAGAATTAGAAGATGCGAGATTGGAAAACTCAAAAGGAATCCATGCGGGAAGAGTAAAATAAGATATAATGAACACTATGAAAAAACCAAACTGTACTTATGAGGATTTTCAAAAACTTGATTTACGGGTGGGACAAATAATGAGCGCGGCACCACTTGAGAGATCAAATAAACTTCTTCTTTTATCGGTTGACTTTGGGCCTGATTACGGAACCGTTGAAATACTCTCAGGAATTTCCCAGCTTTATAAGCCAGAACAATTGATCGATAATAAATATTTGTTTCTTGCCAATCTTGAACCAAAAAAGATGATGGGCCGTATGAGTAACGGTATGGTATTTGCGACCGATACACCTCCGAAATATGCACTCATGAAGGTTTCTAAACGCCTGAAAAACGGCACTCCACTCTGCTGACCAACTCATACCGTAAAAAAAGGATTTGACTTTTCCAAAAAAAAACTATTTAATTATCTATTATGAAAAAAGTTGAAAAACACCAAAAACCCGCGTCTGAGGTTATCAATACTGAGGAGCCTTCCTCTTCCAAGCTCAATCTACTGCCAATTGTAGTGGTTGTAGTTTTAGTTGGACTTTTTTTGTTTCT
>CAYITZ010000097.1:0-4067 GCA_964366485.1 uncultured Gammaproteobacteria bacterium | reverse complement strand
CTTAGATTGGTCACGTGGGAAAAAGAAGATGATTTTGCATGCATGCCTCGTCTTTGTTCTCGTGATTTCTACGCACTCGACGAATATGAATTAAATGTGTCACTGACTCATAGTGATATTTGGGCGGGTTTTTCTACACTGTGTATCGATAGAAAAAAAACATTCGAGCTCGTCAAAGGATATTTAGATAATCCTGATACACGTTTATTTGGTCAAGAATTAAAGGAGGCGCTTCTCAAATTGGGCCTTGTAAATCTCTTATATTTGAATTGACAACACACCGTTTTCTATCTGCTTAATCCCGAAACCCTTATCAAGTGAAAGCGGAGTACCTTCCCGTTTATTTTCCTTTTCCAACTATCCAAAAGACCACTTTTGTAGCATATAGTCCCTGGACAAATACTTTAATTAAACATTTAATTAAAGTATGACCCGAATTTCAAGATATAAACTGAAAGAGCGTGTTTACGAAAAGATGTTTCAACTATTGTTTGAAGTGATGACTAGTAGTAGAGAAAAACACGAATTTAATAAACTACTTAAAGATATACTATCACCTACGGAACGAATAATGATTGCGAAACGAGTTGTTTTGTTATATCTACTACTTCAAAAAATTGATTACAAAACAATATGTAATGTATTAAAAGTGTCTTCTGCCACAGTCTCGAAATTCAATATTATTTTTGAAAACAGCAGGAATGCCATTTCAGTTCTAGAAAGGACGCTGAAGCATGACCGCGTAAAATTATTCTTAATTTCTTTTATCAATGACTTATTTCCACCCGGTACCTATGGAATCAATTGGACTAACGCCTGGAAAAGAAAAATAAGAATTGAGACAGGAAAAAAAGAGGGAATCTTTTGACAGAAAACTTTAATTAAACATTTAATTAAAGTTTTTTAAATAAGACTTGCCTGGAGGTGGGAGTAGGGGGGCTTATTTTTGTAACGGCGGATGGCCATTTTTAAGATATCTTCGATGAAATCTCCGTAGTCCATACCAATAAGTTCGGCACATGCGGGGACACAGTCTTCAATATTAATAGAAGGGTTAGGATTTAATTCCAATACATAAGGATTATCATTTTTGTCTACACGGATTTCTACCCTGCCATAATCATGGCAACCTAAGATGTTGTACGTGTCAAGGGCGATTTCCGAAATAAGAGAAGTGAGGCGTTTACTTATATTTTTTGGGGGACGTTGCGTAACAATTTTTTTATACGCCGAATCGCTTTCCCATTTCGCGTCAAACGGGTAGATATGCCAGTATCCTTTCGGCATTTTGTCAAACATGGAGCGCGAAAGAGGAAGCACTCGTAAGGTATTTTCTTCGCCTCCAATTATTGATACATCATATTCATCTCCTTCAATATATTCTTCAACCAAAGCAGGTTTTCCAAGTTTAATAATAATGTACTCAAGGCGCTTTTTTAGCTCTCGCTTATTGGTTACAACAGAATCGTTCGTAATTCCGATGGAATTATCAGTGTTACCCGGCTTTACAATAAGAGGATAGTTCATTTCATCATCAACATCATCATCCATAGTGTATGCGTAATCCCATTGTGGAGTAGGTATCTCATGATAAGTTAGAAGTTTTTTTACCCTGATCTTATCTATACAAAGTGCCAAAGTAAATGTGTTTGATCCGGTGTAAGGGATTTGTAACATATCCAACATAGCCGCCGCATGCGATTCATCTAGCAGGCTAGATTTATTAACACGTTCCGCCACATTAAAGATAATATCTACATCACTGTTTCGCAACTCATTGAAAACTTTTGGCACATTATTAAAATCAAAAAAAGTTGTTTTGTAACCACGACCATTAAGAGTTTTCTGAATATTATTTCCCACAGAACAAAGATCTGCTTCTACGCTTCCATCTTCTCCGTCAAAAATATTACACGCGATCCCTACATGTAATTTTCTTATATTTTGAGTTGATATGTTTCTGTTAGTAGTAAATTTTGCGGCAAGAATTGTTTCCTTACTTAATAATGCAAATGAATGATTATATTTTCTTGTAGTTTTTCCTAAAGATGATGCAGGGTCAAACTTAACCACTCGGTAATTAATTCCGTCGAGGATGTCCCTCAAATTATCCTGCGCATCAATCAGATTCTGTCCGCTCACCGTAAGCCAACCCAAATAATCATAGCCGTCAGGGGGAACCAATACTGGGTCTCCGATTTTTTTAAACAGATGCATTTCCTCCAGATGTTTGTTTTCTTTTGCAGAACGTTCAATATCAAGTTGGACCAATATTCCTGAATGGTTTGGATGCAGGTCCCACCCGATCAGATACTTTTTGGGAAGGGCCGGCTTTTCAATCTTCACATACATGCCGAGTGCTATTTTTACCGTCATTTCAATCATATCAACATCCCACGCGTCTTTAATATATGAATAGACATAATCTCCCCCCATGCGCAAATTAATTTCCAAGGGAACTACTTTTTGACCAGCCGATTTTGCTTCAAAATGAATACATCCATTCTGGACTCCCAATTTTTCAAGCGTTTCCTCAGCCAATTCCAACAATAGTTGCTGGCTTTTTTCCGGAAGACTGGAGGGAATGGATTGACCGTTATCTACAAAAAAAATATCGCTTGATTTATTAAAATTATCAGCAATCGAGTAAAATTTAACCTTTCCATTCTGGAGAAGAATATCGATATCAACCTCATCTCCGTCGATATACTCCTCAGCAAATATCTCAAGCCCATCGGTGAGGGCAGACTCGATATTGGTCGAAATACTTTCCCGCACATATTGGTAAATCTCGTCTAAATCATCCACCGTTTCTGCCTTCACCACAAATGCACTGCTTGACCCATATGCAGGTTTTAAAATAATGGGAAAATGAAACTTGCGCTTGATCAACTTGAGGTCCTCCGCATTTTTTATCAATTTATATTGGGGGGAGGGAATGTTATTTGCAATACAAAAGTCACGAAACCAATATTTATTACGGATTTTTTTTGCAATGTGAAACGGTACCCCGATAAAATTAAATTTATCTACAATTTTTGAAGTTAACAGGACATCATCTTCCCAAAAGGTGAGTACGCCATCGATTTTAATGTTTGGATTTTCGTGAATGAACTTGTCAACAGCCGCAATTGACTCGCGGTGATCGGTGGTATCGGCAAATATCCAATGATCGGCATACGATTGCGCCCAGTTAACTTCTTTATGAAGGATGACGAGAGTTAATCCTAATTTTTTTAACCGTTGGATGATGAATCTCTTTTTTATGTAACCCGTATTGACCAATAAAAGAGTTTTATTCTTGAGCTCTTTATGTTCTTCGTTTCCGTATATTTTACCGTTACCGCTCGGAGGTTTGTCTTCTTTAGATTTTTCCATTTTTTTCAAAGATATGTACCATTATTACGCATTTTTTTCAATTGTCAAGAGATATATTTGAAAAGTACCTCTTGACTCTTTGGGGTACAAGGTTTAACATATCATTACCCTATGATTTACTGGCAAAAAAATCCGTTTCCCCATACGGGAAATACGCTTGTCCTCTTCACAGATGAACATACCTATAAAAAAGATCCGCGCCTTCAACAACTAAACACTCTCGTAAAAGGAAAAATTACAAGAAAGATAAAAGATCATCATTTTGAAGGAAAGAAAGACGAATCATTTGTTGCGGAAGGAGGAGGTATATATGAATATATTATTGTTTATGGAGTGGGCGAATCGTTACGCAACGCTATTGCAAACGTAAACGCAATTGCCCGCGCTTTAAAAAGCACCTCCCTTCACCTGTTTCATTCACCCTTTATGGGCAAAGACTTTTTTGAGATAGGAAAGCAGGTTGCGCTTGGATTTAATCTTTCAAACTATTCGTTTGACGTCTACAAGGGAAAAGAGGATTTGGAGAAGAGGCATTTGGTAAAAGATTTGTATTTTTATTCAGTACTGGAACTTCCCAAAGAATTTGGTGAGGGAGTTGAATGGGGACAAGTACTTTCTGAAGGTATTTCTTTAACACGCAATATGGTCAATGAACCCGCTTCTCACATGCATCCGGAAACCATGGTCGC
>CAYITZ010000096.1:0-4074 GCA_964366485.1 uncultured Gammaproteobacteria bacterium | reverse complement strand
GATGAACCTTTTACGATAATTCCATCAACGGGCACCTTTTCCCCCGGTCTGACTAAAATAACATCATCGTGAACGACTTGATCTATTGGAATATCGAGAGTCTGTCCGTTACGAAGAACGCGTGCGGTCTTTGCCTGCAAACCCATGAGTTTTTTTATGGCGTCCGACGTTCTTCCTTTAGCTTGCGCTTCAAGCCATTTACCTAAAATAACGAAAGTAATGAGAAATGCCGCAGTCTCAAAATAAAGTTCAGGAATTTTTTCTCCCCCCATACCAATGAGAGATTTCGTATTTAAATAATAAAAAATGTAATTGACTACGCTGTAAAAATAGGCAACCGAAGTGCCGATTGCAATAAGGGAGTCCATGTTGAAGGTCTTCATCCGTAAAGCAGACCACATGCCCTTATAAAATCCTCTTCCAATAATAAACTGAACTGGCGTGCTTAAAATAAATGAAACGATGCCAATATAGGGAAAAAGTAATTTCGCTCCAGGAAACCAAGGGAGAAAATCAAAAAGCATGAAATATAACATGGGGAGACTCAATACAAAGCTCACCAAAAACTTATTGAAGAGTGATTTAATTTCTTTTCTTCTCTTATTTGTCTCAAATTGTGGATCTTTCTCATCAATAAAGGTGGCGGAATACCCTGCCTGTTTTACTGCCTCAAGAAGTGATTCTTTTTTCACCGATGATTCATCAAAAGTGACAAGAGCTTTCTCTGCCGCGAAATTGACATGGGCTTCCTTCACTCCGGGAACTTTGTTAAGTGATTTCTCGATGATGAGTGAACACGAGGTGCAGTGCATACCGGATAAAGAAAGAGAGAGACGTTTTTGCGTCTTTTCTTCTTGTGGTATTACTGTATTTTCATTTATTTGAACTTCTGGGGTTTCAACTTTCAATTCAAACATAACCCTCAACGGTTCATTGGCTTTTATAGTTCTCTTAATTACTTCCACTCTCTGTTCTTGTCCTTTTTCTTTATTCATATCATGAATTGCGTCAATAATCGCGGTATACCCAGCCTTTGAAACCGCTTTCAAAACATCATTAGTTGAATTTTTACTCTCATCAAGTATAAGGGTACCTTTACCCGTTTTGTGATCTATGGTTACTTCACTTACACCGGCTAACTCAGAGAGTTCATCTTTGATTATGATTTCGCAAGACTCGCAGTGCATGCCTTTGACGGTAAAAAAGATGTGCTTCTTCATGATTTTTGAAAATTAATTACTAATAACTGAATAATGGGTTCCTTGAAGTGCCTTAACCACTTCATCTTTCAATATGGGCCTTGATGCGGTTATCGTTGCGATTCCGCTTGATACCTGGACGGCTACCGTCTTCACATCGGCAATAGTTTTTAACCGATTGGATATAACCCTTTCACAAGCACTACACGTCAATCCTGATAATTGTAGCTTTGTAGTTTGTAGCATATTTCATGATAAATTTATAACTCGATACGGCCAGGTTTAAAACCTGTCCCTACTATAGTACGGCAATGATTGTCCCTTTTGGCACTCCCATCGCGCAAGTTATGGTATAGGTGCCTGATTTTTGCGGTGTAAATTTGAGGGTGGTTATCTTTCCCTTTTCAAAGCCTTGAGGGTTATTATCCAATCCCGGAATCATGATGCTTCCCATGCACCCAAACCCGTCTTCTTTAGCCTCGATATCAAACTGTACCGGTGTACCCGCTTTGACCGTAAATTTATTCGGTCTGATATCATCTGCCACGGTATAGACTGCCTTAATAATTTGCGTGGTCTCTTTTTGCTCCGCTGAAACTGCAGGGGTCTTGTCTGTGTCTAAAGCCGCCTGTCTTTGTGGCTTCTGTCCACACCCACAACCTCCTCCGGCACAAGATCCTCCTGCTTTTACTGCCGTTGCTTGGGGAACAGCTGGTTGATTTACATTGCTCTGCTCGCTTGAACTTGATGAAGAGTTACTATCTATCACATTAAACGAACCGCTATACATTCCCATACTACAAGTAAAGCGAATATTACCTGCCTCAGTTGGAGTAAACTCAATGATGTTTTCACCAGCTGAAAGATTTTTACGTATCCCTAACTTTGAGGAAACGATACTTGCCGCACAGGTAAAGGCATCCTCTGAAGTTACTATCCATTTGACCGGAATTCCCTTTTTTATTGTAAATGAATTGGGAGTATAGCCGTTCCCGTTCTGAATCATCTTCACCACCTGCACACCGTTTTCCATGGTTACATTCGGATCGGCCTGAGTAGAAACTGTCGGGCGTTGATTCAAAAATGCATTCACATTAATACCAGCTAAATTTAATCCGTTTGAAATATTAAAGACTGCCATAAAGATAACAATGAGTCCTGCGAATTTGAAAAAAGGCTTTGCGAAAGCTCCTTTTATCACAGAAGTTAAACCTCCGATTCCAAGAAGACCTGGAGCCGTACCGAGTGCAAAGACACCCATCGTCAGGGCACCTGTTATTGGGTTTCCACTACTGATTGCAAAAAGCTGCATTGCCTGAGTAAATCCGCAAGGCAAGAAAAAGGTAGATGCTCCTAATATAAATGAATTGGTATGACTATATTCTTTTTCTGATTGTTCCTTAATGCCAAGCGCTCTGCTTATTCCTTTTGGAAGAGTAAATTGCAATCCACTGAGGCGAGGAAAGATTTCAGTTAACTGTAGGCCCATAAGGACCATTACGCCCCCAACTGCAATAGTTAAAAATCCAAGAGTCGTGGAAGATAGTTGGAAAAAGGAACCGGCAAGCCCGATGACTCCTCCGAACACAAAGAAGGAAAGAACACGCCCCAAATTGAAGAAGATGTGTGGCTTAAATTTCTGAACCGTGGATGCTAAGGGATGTTTTTCAACAAACCTGGCGCTGGCCGCAAGCACGAGTCCTCCCACAAGAGCCATACATGTTGATATGCCTGCCGTAAGACCTACAAGAAACACGATCGAAAGATTTCCGTAATTACTTCCTGATTTGATCGCGAAGTTAAATATTCCCATTTCCTTTCCTATCATATAAAGAAGAACCATGACCAAGAAAGCAAACCCAAGCTCCTTATAATCCTGCATTCTTTTGGAAAATAATGGCGCTTTTTCTTTGAATCCTAATTCATACCCCGCATTGCGCACCGCCTCTTCAATTTTTTGATGATCAAGATCTCCTTCATAACATACGTATGCATTCCCTTTTTTTTCGTTAACCTTCACTTCGGTAACACCGCTTATTTTAAGAAGCTCATCTTCAATTAATATTTCGCATGATCGGCAGTGCATGCCTTTGATATGTACGGTTGCTTTGTTCATATTTTCATTATATTCAAATTAATAACTTTTCAGTTGCCCTTATTCTGTGATGATAGGATACCAAATGGGTTATGAAGAAAATATGAAGAGTTCATATACTTCATTTCAATATCGGGTCCAATCGCTTTTTTATTTCTTCAAAGGATAGAGCGCCTAAAATGATATCTCTCTTTCCTGTTGAAGGAATAATAATCGTAGTTGGAGTGCCAAGCTTACCCCCTTTTTCAGCATCCTCTATTCCTTTTTTAACCTTTTGCGCGTACGTGCTATTATCCAGACATGTTTTGAATTTTTTTCCATCCAACCCCAATTCCTCAGCCAAGGGAACAAGCTTGTTAAGCGGAAAACCTTTTCCATTTGAAGTGGTTCTATCTAAGATCTCATCGATATAGTTCCAAAAAGTTATATTCCCCCCCTGATCAGCCGCACATTCGCTTGCCTCCGCTTCTTTTTGCGCGTTTGCATGAAACGGGAGTGGATAATGCCTATACACCCAAGCTACTTTATCTCCATATTCTTTCAATACTTGTTTCATGGTTTGATGAAATTTTTTGCAGAAAGGACATTCAAGATCTGAATATTCAACCAGCAATATTTTTGCATTTATATTACCTCTTATGTGATCTTTATTCGTTACCGCCGGGATAAGATCGTAGGGTTGAGGAGTGGGAGTATTTTTATCATCGGGTATTGAGGTTATCACAAGCGGTGTTGCATTTGCGGCAAACGCATTTAAGGTTTTTCGTTCAAGCGCTTGTA
>CAYITZ010000095.1:0-4111 GCA_964366485.1 uncultured Gammaproteobacteria bacterium | reverse complement strand
TCAAAAGATGATATGTGGAACTCTTTCGCATTTTCGCGGGCTGAAGGGAAAATGGGAGTAATGAGGCAGAGGTCACTCTTCGATAAACTTGTTGCGAATTCTTTTTTGAGAGATAATGTCCGAGAATAGGTATGGGGTTGAAAGATAGTCACAATCCGTCTGTCCTTAAATCGTGCTTTGGCCGCCGCGATAGTTGCCGCAATTTCTGCAGGATGATGTGCGTAATCATCAAATAAATATGTCTCATTCTTTTTATATACGAATTCAAATCGCCGCTTTACTGATGCAAAATCTTTTATTGCATTCTTAATTTTCTTGACATCGAATCCAAGATCAAGAAGGGTTAATACAACTCCCGCCGCATTTGAAATATTTTTTTCACCAAATAATGAGGTGGTAAACATACCCAATTTCTTTCCTTTATATACAAGGCTAAATGATGATTGAGTTTCGGAAATAACAGGGTTCTGAATCTGCAAGTCAGCTCCGGATGAGAATCCAAATGTTTGATATTGGGTTCTGTCTAATTTGCTTATTATTGATTTAATGTGAAAGTCATCGATGCATAAAAATAATTTTTTATTGCCGAAAAATTGCAGAAACGTCTTTTTTATTTCTTCAATATCGTGGTAGACGTCAGGATGGTCAAAATCTATATTGGTGCAAATTATGTGAGTAGGATGAAGATGTAATAATTTGGGCGTTTTATCTTGGGGAGGGTTCACTCCATATTCGTCAGCCTCAATTACAAAATAATCCTGCCCGTCATACATACCTCCCGGTTGATTGTTAAATGTGGGAACGCCTATCATATAACTTGGTTTGGCTCCTAATTTTATGAGAGCATATGCCAAAAGGGATGAGGTTGTCGTCTTGCCATGACAACCTGAGACGGCAATACTTGTTTTAAAATGCGTCAATAATTCACCTAGAAGTTTTGCTTGAGACACGGTCACGATTCCCCTTTTTTTTGCTTCAATTACAATTTGATTTTCCTGTCCGGTATGTGCGGCTGAATAGACAACCAGATCTGTTTCTTTAGAGAGAAATGCAGGGTCAAATCCAACATTGTACGGAATGTGATATTTTTCGAGAATGACGTCGGTAATAAACTCCTCAGCTACATCGCACCCGGAGACCTGTTTTCCCATTTCCTTAAATATCACCGCCAAGTTGGACATAGCGGCACCCTTTATACCTACAATAAAAATATTTTTGGCTTTATCAAGCATTTCAATTTCTTACAATATAACTAACCATTTCTCCAAATTTCTCCGGGTGTTTTTTATGATCACGCCGGTATGAATAAAATTTGTCCTTATCACATGAGGTGCAAAAGGGAAAAAAATCGATATTTTCTGTTTTTATCCCGGCCATTTTTAATATTTCATAGTTCATTTTCGTAAGATTGAGATGGCGTCTGCCTCCCCGCATGGAAAATGCACCTAAGTCGCTTTCAAACTCCTCCATGAAAGTATAGTATCGCTCTTCATCCACGTCATAGCAACAGAGACCGATTCCTGGTCCAATGACAGCAACAATGCTCTGCCTTTCTGCTCCATGCTCAACCATCTTATTTACAATACGAGCCGATATTTTTTTCAGAGTTCCGCGCCAACCATTGTGTGATACGGCAATGATACCTGCGTTTAAGTCCGCATAGAGAATGGGAACACAATCTGCAGTTCGAACTGCAATAACTACGCCTTTTTCGGATGTAACTACTCCATCTGTTTCCGGGATGACTTCGACTATCTGATTGTCATGAGACTCGTAGTATTCTACATTGGACGAGTGGATCTGCTCTGCAACGACCAGTTTTTTGAATATAATTTGGTTTATCCTCAGATTTGAAAGTATCGTTTCAATGTTTCTTCCGTCACCCGCATCCTTCGTGGTAAATCCTGAAGATAATGAAACATCATCTAATTTACTTGAAACAAATGTTCTATTGAGAGAGTTAAGATATATCATATCTTTAATATATTTTTAACTGCCTGAATTTCATCCCATGGATACTCCGTTTTTCCCCGACACAGGCTTTTTTCGTGACCTTTTCCTGTGATAATAACCACATCGTCTTTTTTTGCCGTCTGAATTGCATTACGAATTGCCTTTTCCCTGTTGAGTTCTACAAAATAGTGTTTCTTACCAAACCCCACCCCTATTTCATTTGTAATCTCCTCTGGGTCCTCAGTGCGGTAATCTTCTTCTGTTATGTAGGAAATGTCAGCTAAAGTAGCGCTTGCCTTCCCCATTGCATACCGCTTACTGTGATCACGTAAACCGGCCGAACCAAATACATGGATGAGTCTTCCCTTCCCGTAAATATATTGTTTTCTGACCGTTTCCAGAATGCGCGTAATTCCATTTGGTGTGTGTGCAAAGTCTACAATCACCATAAAATCTTTTTTATAAACGATGTCAATTCTACCTGCAGGAAGTTTAAAAGTTGAAAGTGCGGATCTGATATCCTTATCAGGAATACCAAGTTCACGGCATACGGCATAAGCGGCCAGATAATTATAAGCATTAAAATCGGCTAAATCCGGAATTTCTTTGCGGAAATCAATGGAAAAGTCCGCTTTATGTTGCAGTCCGTACGTCTTTATAACGTCGCGCACTACACGTTTTGCAAGGTATTTCCACGTTATCTCATCATCCCTGTTAACTATCCCAATTCTTGACATCCGAATAAGTTTTAGTTTAGCTTTTGCATATTCCTCAATGGTTTTGTGATAGTCAAGATGTTCATGGGTTATGTTGGTTATCACGGCAATATCAAATTGTGTGTCGGCCAACTGGTTTTGGTCGAGCCGGTGGGAGGTCGTCTCAAGAACAAAAAACTCTTGGCCTTCGTCAACCGCCATCCTTAAGTACCGAGGAATGAGGGATGCGTCAGGCGTGGTCACATGAAATCCCGTGTCGTACTCTTTTTCACCGATTTTTGCAAAAATAGTTGATATCATGGAGGCCTTTTTTCCACAGGAAGCTAGGATATGGTAAATGAGGTGGGTGGTGGTGGTTTTCCCGTCGGTACCGGTAACCCCGACTACGCGCAGTTTGCGACTGGGAAAGCCATACCAAAAGGTTGCAAACAATGCCCGGAAAAGATGATAAATATTTTTTAGTTTTTGCATAGATTTAGCCTATTCTGGTACTATATTATAGTACACTATAAGTTCTTTTGCTATCTCGAAAAAGATGGGTGCCGCGGTCTCTGATCCCCACTGCGAAGTCGACGGTTCATTGATTACCACCAATGCCATAAATTTAGGATTTTCAATGGGCGAAAAGCCCACAAAAGATGTAATAGTTTTTGATGTGTCGTATTGACCTTTTAAAGCAATCTGCGCAGTCCCTGTCTTGCCTCCAATTGCATATCCTTTTGGCTTGAGAAACTTCGTTTCGCCATTTTCGATGGTTGAGACGAGCATATCTTTTATCTGATCAGATACTTCTTTTTTTATCATCTTCCGAGTTGTGCGCGGTTCTACCGCTTGTTCTCGTTGCGGGCTTATCATCTTTTTGACTACGTGGGGGGTTAATAGGTTGCCCCCATTGATAATGGAAGCAAATGCCCTTACCATTTGAATGGGTGAAACGACCAACCCTTGACCAAAGGTCGCGGTTGCATAATCGATGGAGTACCATTCGTTTGTTGGTCTTAAATATCCCGCTACTTCGCCTTGTAAATCAATACCGGACAAATCTCCAAGTCCATAATTTTTTATATATTCAAGAAGCTTTTTGTTTCCCAATTTTTCCCCCGCATACACCATACCTACGTTTGAAGACTTCTCCAATACTCTCGTCATGGTGATTTTCCCTTCATATTTATCATTCCATGTCTTTATCTTATATTCTCCGACCGTTACCTGCCCCTCCTCATCAAACAGGGAGTCAGGCTTGAGAACTCCTTCATTTATCGCGGCCGCCATGACGAGCGGTTTAAATGTGGATCCTGGTTCGTAAAGGCTTGAAATTGCACCATTTTTGTAATACGACTCATCATATTTGTAATATGTTTCGGGATCAAAATCCGGTATACAAGTTAAGCCCAATATCTCAAGAGTTGCGGGTTGGACTACCACGACACACCCTTCTTTTG
>CAYITZ010000094.1:0-4118 GCA_964366485.1 uncultured Gammaproteobacteria bacterium | reverse complement strand
TTTTTTCAACCTTGACTTTCCCAAATCTTTCTGGAATAATGAACTATTACTATTTAAGTATAAATTTTATGAAAAAACCAATGATTGGGTTATTGATAGTTGCAGTAATTGGAGGAGTTATTTATTTTGTAAGTAACAAGGGTTCATATTTACAACCCGAATCACCCAAAATGAACAAAGTTGAAGAATCGGCAACAACCTCTTCTGCATCTTCAGCCGTTTCTTCCCCCCCTGGAGTACCTCCCGTGATAACTGATGCAAGTGTAAAAATTATCGAGGTTGAAGCCGGTTCTTTTTATTACAAACCAAATATCATCGAAGTAAATAAGGGACAAAAGGTTAAGATTGTTCTGAAAGCCGTGAGCCTAATGCATGATTTCGTTATCGACGAATTGGGAGTTAAACTGCCCATTGTAAAAAATGGTGATACAGGTACGGTTGAGTTTACTGCGGATAAAATGGGAACATTTGAATACTACTGTTCTGTTGGCAACGGTAAACACCGGGCTAATGGACAGGTGGGAAAGATTACGGTTAAGTAATGTTAAACCAATTCTACTCAGACACCTTATTCATCAGATAAACACTAACTATCACTGTGACTGCTCCAATTATTTGCGGCAGTGATAATATTTCTTTATAAAGAACAAACCCAAAAAATACTGAGAACACGTTTTCTAATAAAAGGATCTGGCTCCCTAGAACTGCTGGTAAATGTTTGAAGGAAAAGTTTTCGATGAACGTGCTTAGCACGACAACCACTCCTCCTATTGCAAGTCCAGCTAAGGCCTGTACATGAAAAATTGCATCCTTATTCAGCCTTTCTCCAAATATCATAGCTATAATAAAGGCACTCAGGGTTGCTATGAGCATGGTTATTATTGATATTTCTGAGGTATTGAGATGTTCGGACAACATCTTCCTTCCCACATAGTACCAAGCCCCTGCCGCGGCTGATAATAATACATAGAACTCTCCCCTTCCAAAACCTCCGAGTATCGGCAATAAAGACCCGGTCGATAGTGACGCGACTCCCCATAATGCAATACCCACAAAAAATAAAACCCTCGCATCGGGTTTTGATTTTAAGACCCAAATTGAATACAAATAACTAAAGAAGACCACGGTTGAGTAAATCACCGACACATTGAGGAGTTTTGCCTCTAAAGCTCCTAGAGTAATAAAAGATATCATCAGAGCAAAACCCACAACTCCCATAATGAACAAAATTATCCAGTCTGATAAGGGCGTTGTTTTGATTTTTTTCCATCGCAATTGTTTTCTAAAAACAAAGATTCCTACAAGGGTAGCAATTAAGATTCTTAAATATACTTGGGTAAAAGGTTGAAATCCTTTATCCATCAGTCTTACGGCAACATTAAGTAGCGAATATCCGCCTGCATTCAGAACCAAAAGGAAGATTGCCTTTTTGCGTATTGAGATCATGGGTTGTTCTGTTCCTTTTCTTTAAGATACAAAAGCGATGCCGCGCTTATCACTAAGGTAATATAAGAGATAATCATTCCGTAAAAATAATAAGTTAGGCCCTTATTAAGTCCACTCACCTCCTGTATGCCTGTGACCATCCAATTAACTAACCCATAGAATAAGGAAAGAGAACTGAATAGAATATTTTTAATAGAAAAATTTATTGAGCCTACAAAAGAGTCAATAAATGATTTATTCTTTACTGCATAATAAATACCAAAGTAAGTGACAATGGGGGGAAGAAAAATTAAAAATAGCCTCAAATAAGAAGAAAATATCGTTGACGCAAGAGGGTTCAGGATTTTATTGATTGGAAAAGATCCAAACCATAGCATTGCAAAGAAAGTTGTTAATAACATCAATCTTATCGACTTTACAAAAGTCTTCTTATAATTCTCCAACACAAGCTCTTGTGTTATTTCTTTTTTTTCTGACGCATCATCAAGCGTCTTAATCGATACAAATAATGCCCCTAGGGCAAGTAAACCAATAATAAGTGAGGCTATGCTTATCGTTGGCCCAAGGGTAAGGCCAATGCTTTTTGTTATTTTATCAATCTGTGGACCAACAGAAAAAAAGAGTGCAGTGGCATATATAAGAGGATTTCTATAAACCAACAAAAAACCTTTTTTGTAAAAGCTTAGGTATTTTTTTAGCATGAATAAATGATATCACAACAAGACTGAGCTAAGATGCCTTTTATTATTTTAAATATTTGTCAAAAAAATCAACCGATCTTTGGAGGGCGATACTGAGGTTGTTTGCAAGATTATGGTCATCCCCTACATATGTAAAGAGTTCTGTCTGTTTTCTGGCTCTTTTCATAGCTTCGTCAAGTTTTTGACTGAATAGCAAGGGAACCTCCTCATCCTCTGTCCCGTGGTGAAGTTGAATGGGACCGGAAATATCTTTCACATATGAGATCGGTGAAATCAATTGCCAAAAAGAGGGGTTTTGTTCAAATGAACCGTATTTATCAATGAATGATTGTCTGCCAGGGCGCCGAGCGGCTTGCTCGCGCTCCGAAGGAACGAATGCGCGCGAGTTAAGATCCGGATGACGCCAATTATTGGCTAGGTCCTCGTATGAGGCAACAACACCGGCCCAGATTACTCCCACTTTTATGTCAGGTGTCGTCACCATGGTACGAAGGGTAATCGTCCCTCCCATTGAGTGTCCCCACATCCCAATTCTTTGAGGATCTGCACCCGGATATTTTTTTATTGAAGAAACTGCGTTTAAAATATCTATCGTATACGCGGGAGAATAATAAGCTCCCTCCGGTTTTCCTTCGGAGTTTCCATGGCCGCGGTAATCGGACTTAAATACGATATATCCATTCCGGGAAAATGCATCAGTATAAGCAATATATTTCTCGGTCGTCCGATATTGTTCGGGGGGGATATATCCGTGATTAAAAATAATTACCGGCCAACCGTTTTTAGGTTTTATTCCTTGAGGCACTGTCAATAATGCAAATATTTTTAAGCCATCTGATTTATATGAGGTAATATACCTGTCATAATTTGTGCCTGACGGAAGAGTTTGTTCGATTACAATATTACTCCCGGGATATTCCTGTTTCCTCATGTATTCTATAGAAAGTGGATTTAGTTCTTCTGTAGGTCCCCCTTCTTCTTTTGGCTCAATATTTTGATTTATAGTAATGCGAGAGCTTGGAAAATATGTGAGAATGCCGATGGCGATAAAAGAAACAACAACCAATAATTTATTCATAGGAAAGAGATAATCATTCATAATCTCATGATGCACTGTGTGCTTTATATATTACTTTCTTAGTACTAGTTAGTCAATGTCTGTTTGTGCGGATTTCACCGGACAGAAGGAGGGTGTTCTAAATAATTCTTCATCTGGCTGACTTGCCCGATAAGAATAGTATTCATTCCGAGTATCAGGACAAAGATAACAATGAGAGAGCTTCCTCCCAGAAAAATTCCTCCCATCATGGCCACAATTGCGGCACCTGCGGTTGTCACAATATTATCCATCCCAACACCGATGAGGGCGTCCCCTATTCTTCCTTTTGGATTAACGGTATAGCTGTGAATTACAAGTATTTCTCCTAGACAACCGATGAGTCCCGCAAGCGTTCCGGCAATCACGGGGGAAATATGAGTTATGTGACTTAATGCTTCTATTGCGCGGATCATACTCTCAGCGGTGAAGAGAATGATTATTCCGGACAGTAATAAATGGAAGAGAATGATCCAAGTATCTTTTTTTCTATAATATTGTTCCGCCTCAGCAATGTCATGGATTGCGCTTTCTTTTCTCTGTGTCTTTCTGAAAAGATATAGGATGAGACCGGAGAAAACAAAAATAACAAATCCAATGGGACGGATCAGTTGATATAGATCTTCTGTTAGTGAAAGCTCGTCTCCTTTAACTTTTCCAAAAAGAACCATACTTATTGCAACGGCCGAAGTGAGAAGTGTCAGTGCAATTAAGATTTGAATTGCCGTATCAAGCTCTGACAAATGGGGCTTTACTGCGTGTTTGGTAAATGGCACAACCTTACCCCCGCCTGCAAAACGGGGAAACATAAAAATAATTGCATTATCTTTATTTGCTTTATTTTGCCGATACATACACCAGGCCGCATGAGCTAT
>CAYITZ010000093.1:0-4160 GCA_964366485.1 uncultured Gammaproteobacteria bacterium | reverse complement strand
CGATTAAGAATCATACTTATTTATACAACAAATCAGGGCGTTTTTTCTTTGTTTCTTGAAGTGCTTGTGCTTCTCTCCACTCATCAACCGATTTATGATCACCTGATAAAAGGATTGAGGGGACTTTTTTTCCTTTAAATTCTTCCGGGCGGGTGTATTGAGGATATTCAAGGAGTGTTTTTCCATCTATTTTTGAAAAACTTTCAAGCTGTGTAGCGGCTTCTTTTTTTAAAACACTGGGAATAAGGCGAGTGACTGAATCGGCAATGATGCATGCGGGAAGCTCGCCTCCTGTGAGGACATAGTCACCAACCGATATCTCCTCATCCACATACTCCAGTACCCGCTCATCTACCCCTTCATAATGTCCGGCGATGATGATAAGATGGTCTAGTTTGGAATATCCCTGCGCAATTGATTGCTTATACGTCTTCCCTCGCGCAGAGGTTAAAATAATTTTTTGTTTGTCATCCCGAGTCCCGCCTCTGGCGGGAAGGGATCCCTCCACTCTGGTCGGGATGACATGTAATAATGCTTTACATATCACATCCACCCTCAACACCATCCCCGCTCCACCCCCATAAGGCCTATCATCAACTGTGCCGTAGTCATCAATTGCGAAATCCCGCAGATTTATTACTTCAATTTCCACCAATTTCTTTTCTTGTGCCCGTTTCAAAATACTTTCATTTAAAAAACCGGAAATCATGGAAGGAAAGAGAGTAATAATGGAAATTTTCATTTCATTCATTATACTAGGCTAATGCTAAAAAAAGTTATTTTGAAACTTATCCGGTTGTATCAAAAAACATCCTTTTTTCACGGTTATATAGCCCGGGTGCTATTTTTAACTGATAAAGTCTGCCGTTTCACCCCAACTTGTTCACAATACACTTATGAGGCTATTGAAAAGTATGGAGTAGTAAAAGGATCTTTTAAAGGATTGACCCGTGTCGTCCGCTGTCATCCATGGTCGGCGGGGGGGACTGATCCATTGAAGTAAGGGGGGATGCAATCTCCTTTTGAAATTTGACATAAAAAACGATGGTTGAAATGAGAAGCAGGGACGCCACGACTCCCACAACCGCCAACAACATTTGGTATGTCTGGGTCTGCTTTTCAGACCGTTTAACCTCTTCCTTCAGCATATTATTCAAAAGCATATTTGTCTTCAGGCAGTTTTGCGCAGTAGTATTAATTTCGTCTTTTTTCTTGTTGCAGTCGTTTATCTCTTTCACATCCTTGATAACAACCGTTTCCTTCGGTTTTTCCGGTGTTTGTTCAAATACATAGTTTATTTGTCCCTGGATTGCATAGGCCTGACGGGTAACCACAAGAAGAAATACGATTACGAAAAGAAGTTTAATAGTCTCGTATAGAGTCTTTCTCATAGCTATACTATCATTATAGTTGATGATATGGAAAAAGCGATAAAAAAATATTCAGTATATTTTGTCCTGTTCTTTCTTTTTTGTATCTCATTTTCAACCAGTTCCGATTTTTCCCAGGACCTTGGGCGCCATTTAAAACTGGGGGAGATCATATTGCAAACGAGGACGATTCCACATATTAACCTATTTTCTTACACCAATACTATCTTTCCTTTTATCAACCATCATTGGTTAGCTGAAGTATTTTATTTTTTATTAAAAAACATATTTGGTTTATTTTCTCTTCAGATTTTAAAAATTGGATTAGTAGTCTTTGCGGGTTGGGTAAGTATAAAATCAGGCCTTGCAAAAGGAAGCCTTTTGGTTGTTCTCCTCGTTTCCTTATTCTTATTCCCATTACTGCTTGACCGTTTGGATATCCGGCCCGAGCTATTCGGTTTTTTATTTTTTTCCATTCTTTTATATATTTTATTTTTCCAAGAGCAGAAAAAATTATATTATCTTGTTCCCTTCATACTATTGTTGTGGGTGAATATTCACATCACCTTTATATTTGGTATAGGACTGGTTATATTAAAGAGAAAAAAAATTCTTCTCGCATTATCATTTCTCGTACTATTACTCAATCCTCACGGGCTAACAGGAATTTTGTATCCTCTCAATATCTGGAAAAATTATGGCTATACCATCGCTGAAAATCAAAATCTTTTTTTCCTCAAATCGGTTATGTCAAATCCTCTTATCCAATATTTTTTACTGAGTATTCCCTTCATTTTCATTGCACTTTTTGTCTTATGTGCAAGAAAAAAATATACTTTATTTATTCTCCTTCTCATATTTTTTATTCTGCCGTTTTGGCAGATACGCCATATGCCTTTTTTTGTTCTTGCCGCCATTCCCACCGTCTCTTATGCCTTTTCCCAAGTGTTATTTAGTACAATAACAAACAGGCGTTTTGAACAATACAGAAAAATTATGTACGGTGTTCTTATTTTGCTTTGCATTTTATTTTCTTCAGCATTTATTTTAAATACTTACTATCAAGTCTTTGATAAAAATAAATCGTTTGGTATCGGTTTTGATGAGTCACAAAAACAGGCAACAGACTTTGTCTTGAAATCAAAACTGAAAGGAAATATGTTTAATAATTTTGATATAGGTGGGTATGCTATTTATAGGTTATTTCCCACTTATAAAGTATTTGTTGACAACAGACCCGAGGCATATCCTGCTGAATTTTTTCAAAATATTTACATCCCTATGCAGGAAAATAGGGAATTGCGGGAGAAAATATTTAAGCAGTATAACATCCACACTGTTTTCTTTTCTCATACTGACATGACTCCGTGGGGGAAGACATTTTTAGAGCAAATACTAAAAGAATCTCAATGGAAGATAGTCTATCTGGATGACTCAATCATCATATTGACTGATGAAGAAACCTATTCTGATGTAAGATCAAATGATACTTACATGATGCAACTTGTTTCATCCCAAGATAATTATCTTTCACTTCTCCGTCTATCGTCAGTCATGTCCACCATGGGAAGGAACGACTTGAGTAGACAAGCCTTTATAAAAGCCCAAAAAATAAATCCTTCATCGTGCACGATTCAACGGGCTACATACGAAATTGATCCATCAAATAAGTCATGGGTATGTTCCTCATTTTTTTCCTTTTGAGACAGTCCAATCTTCCTCTTTTGTAGCATATACACCCTGGTGGTTTTTCTGAAACGACTCTAACATAAGGAGTGGACGAAAAAAGCATCTATCACATCGGATTTTCCCACTTTTACGGTATTGGGCCGGTAAAATATATTGCACTGAAAGATCGTTTCGGCTCGGCCGAGGAAGCCTATAATGCCCCTGTAACATCATTGGAAGAAGTAATCGGACCTCTTTGGGCTTCACGCTTCAACCAATTCAGAAGAAGTGTGGATCTCAAACGGAAATATGAAGAGATACGGAGGAAGGGTATAGCCGTATTGACAGTAGATGATGCGGGGTACCCCAAAAAACTCAAAGAAATATCAGATCCGCCCATTTGTCTCTATGTAAAGGGGGACCTTCGGACTATAAACTTTTCCCAAGATTTGTTTTTTGGAGTTGTGGGAACACGCAAACCTACCTCATACGGTCAGCAAATTACTTACAAATTTTCAACCGAGCTATCCGAGGCAGGGTTTGTGATCGTGTCAGGTATGGCGCTTGGAGTTGACACTATAGCTCACCGAAGCGCACTGGACTCAGGAGGGAAAACGATTGCAGTGTTGGGATGCGGAGTGGATATAGTCTATCCTCCTTCCAATTTTGAATTATATAAGCGAATCATTGAGGGTGGGGGAATAATCATGTCCGAATTTCCACCCGGTCTAACTGTCCTGAAGGGATTATTTGTTGCACGAAATCGCATCATCTCGGGTCTCTCTATGGGAGTGCTGGTTGCCGAAGGCGCCAAAGAGTCCGGCGCCCTTATAACCGCGCGCTACGCCGCGGAGCAGGGGAGAGAAGTGTTTGCCCCGCCGGTACCCCTCACCTCTCTCATGTCCGAGGCTCCTAATATATTACTCAAACAAGGGGCAAAATTTGTGACAACGGTGGAGGATATTCTCGAAGAGTTTCAAATGAAAAAAGGAATGATAAATAAAAAAATTCTGCAGGCACTGCCGCCCGATGAAGCCCATATCGTCGAAATACTTTCAAAAGAAGCAAAATCTGCCGATGAACTCGTCCTCGATACCAATAAAACGATCAATGCTCTTTCCT
>CAYITZ010000092.1:0-4169 GCA_964366485.1 uncultured Gammaproteobacteria bacterium | reverse complement strand
ACGGGTGAAACAAAAGATGTAGTGTTGCTTGATGTAACTCCTTTAACTTTGGGAGTTGAGACTCTTGGAGGTGTAGGTACTCCTCTCATCCAGCGCAATACCACTATTCCTACCACCAAATCTGAAATATTTTCAACAGCCGGTGACAATCAAACGCAGGTTGAAATACACATTGTGCAAGGAGAACGTCCGCTTGCGAAAGATAATAAATCATTAGGTCGGTTTATCCTCGATGGTATTCCACCAGCTCCCCGAGGAGTGCCACAAGTTGAAGTATCATTTGATATCGATGCAAGTGGTATTCTCACGGTTACCGCAAAAGATAAAGCAACGGGCAAAACCCAGGCGATTAAGATAACCGGGTCAACGGGATTATCAAAAGAGCAGATTGAAAAGATGAAACAGGAGGCTGAACAACACGCAACTGAGGATGCGGCTGAAAAAGAAAAAATTGAGGTAAAAAACAAGGCTGAGAACATGATCTATGTGAGTGAAAAGTCTTTGAAGGATGCGGGAGACAAAGCACCCAAAGAATTAAAGGAAGAAATCGAAAAGTTGGTGAAAGAACTGAAAGAAGTTAAAGATAAAGAATCAAAAGAAGTAATCGAAGAAAAAACAAAAAATCTTTCTGATTCTTTGCAAAAAATTGGTCAATACATGTATCAGCAACAACCTGGTTCAACTCCTCCTACGGGACAAGCTAATTCGGAGGATAAGTCCTCCTCCGCTAAGGCCCCGGAGGATAAAAAAGACGTTGAAGAAGGAGAGGTTGTTAAATAACAGATATGGACTATTATGAACTGTTGGGAATTTCAAAAGGTGCATCAGATGCTGAACTAAAAACCGCATATCGAAAGCAAGCTTTGAAGTGGCATCCAGACAGGAATAAGGAAACGGGAGCCACTGAAAAATTCAAAGAAATTAATCATGCATACGAAGTGTTGAGCGACCCAAAAAAGAAAAGTATGTATGATCAGTACGGAAAGGATGCGTTTGAGAAAGGTGGATATGGGAGGACAAACGCCTCTCAGGGAAATCCTTACGGAGGAACAGGACCGTTTACCTATTCGTACTCTTCAAGCGGAGGGAACCCGTTTGAGGGATTTGATACGAGTGGATTTTCTGATCCCTTTGATATATTCGAGCAGTTCTTCAGCGGGTTTGGTGGTTCAGGAAGAACACGAGCACGGCGTCATGAGGTATATGAGCTGGTATTAACTTTTGATGAGGCGGTGCATGGGGTGGAAAAACAAACGGTAATAAAAGGAAAAAATAAAACAATCAAAATACCGGCAGGAGTTGATGACGGCATGCAGATACGATTCAATGATTTTGATGTACAGGTACGGGTAAGAGCTCACCCTTATTTTCGAAGAGAGGGGCAGGATGTGTATTTAAATAAAGAAATATCATACTCCGCTGCAACTTTAGGCGGAGTGGTGGAGGTTCCCACTCTTGATGGAGTAGTGCAGCTTCGTATCCGTCCGGGCACCGAGCCAGGTACCACGGTGCGCTTGCGAGGACAGGGGATTGTGTATCCGCAGACGGCCCGCAAGGGAGATCAATATGTAATTTATAAAATAAAAATACCCGACCATCTTACTTCAAAGGCTCGAAGGCTTCTTGAAGAACTGGAAAAGGAATTGAAAACTACTACCTAACGTATTACAATAGGGTTTACTACACATATGAAAACAAGCGCAGGAGGACTTAAAAAGGGTGAGTTTATCAGATATCAAGGAGAAATCTGGATGCTTCAGAAGGCTGACTTTTATTCTCCGGGCAAAGGATCTGCTCTCATGAAAGCCCGAATAAAAAATATTATTACCGGAAAAAACATTGATTACGCATTTAAGTCAAATGAAGACGTGGAGACACTTGAAGTAGATTGTCTTGAGATGCAGTATCTTTACAAAGACGCAGAAAACGCCTACTTTATGGATCAAAGAACATATAATCAATATTCTCTCCCCATCGGAGTAGTAGGCGAACCGGTCAAATTTTTAAAGGACGGAAAATCATATTTTGTTTATGTCTATGACGATAAAGCCCTTACCATGAGACCCGCCCTCAGCGTCAAACTAAAAATAGTCGAAACAGATGCCGCGATCAAAGGTGATACCGTGTCAGGCGGTAAGAAGCCCGCAAAGGTTGAGACGGGAGTGACGGTCATGGTTCCTCTCTTTGTAAAAGTGGGGGATTTGATTACGGTAAATCCTGAAACAGGCGAGTACGGGGAACGGGTAAAAGAGTAACTTCAATTTATAACTAACTCATGCTTTCAGTCGGTCAGATTCTACAACAAGCACGTCTTAAAAAGGGATATCCCCTTTCTCTCATCGAAAAACAGATAAAGGTGCGCGAGAAGTTCTTACAGGCAGTCGAGGAAAATAACTGGAAATTTTTTTCATCAAAAATCTACATAACGGGGATCATAAAAAATTATTCCGCATTTTTGGGTCTTGATCACAAAAAAATTCTTTCATTTTTCAGACGGGAATATGAGAGTAAGGATGATGTGCGATTCCAGAGAAAGGTATCAAGTCTGTATCTCGTCTCCGACACCCGTTGGGTTATCATCGGGATTTTTATTGCCATTTCCCTCTTATTTCTTTCTTATTTTGGGTATCAAGTTTCGCTTTATGTTTCTCCTCCCAAGGTTGTCATCATGGAACCAAAACAAGTAGTATTCAAACGTACCGAAAAGATTAAAATCGTAGGAAAGACGGAAAAAGAAGCCGCGGTTACCATTTTTGGTGAACGGGTGTATCAGAGCAAAGAGGGAATTTTTGAATATGACTATCCTCTAAAGGAGGGCAAGAACATTCTTATTATCGAAATAATCGGCGCAAACGGAAAAAAGACAACTCTCAGGAAAGAATTTACTCGCGAACAATAATATTCACCATTTTTTTAACCGAATCGATATTTTTTGAAGAATAAATATTTTTAAATCCCAAACGCCTCGATTCGTGTATTATCTTTTCCTCCTGAAATCCTTTTCTCACTTCGCCCAGGAGTCCGACCTCTCCCACAAACACGGTCTTTTTCGAGATGGGGATATTTTTAAGTGATGAATAAAGGGATGCAATAATTCCCAGGTCTGCAAGGGGTGAAGTTATCTTCACTCCACCGATTACATTCACATAAATATCGTAACTGTCGAGCTGGAGGGATAAATGTTTTTTTATCACAGCAAGAAGAAGCTGAACTTTGTTGTAATCCACACCCTTCACTACACGGCGGGGGATAGATAATGCAGTTGTAACAGCAAGAGTTTGAATCTCATAAAAAAGCTGGCGCTTCCCTTCATTCACCCCGACTATCGACTTACCCGGCACTAATTCATGCATGTTATCCAAAAATACAAGAGGATTTGTTACTTCATGGAGCCCTCCCTCCTTCATCTCAAAAATACCTATTTCATCAGTTGATCCAAATCGATTTTTTGAAGACCGCAATATTCTGAAATTCGACACTTGTTCACCTTCAAAATTCAAAACACAGTCAACCAGATGTTCCAGTGTCTTAGGTCCGGCAATGTCACCGTCTTTTGTGATGTGTCCTATGAGGACCACCGTAACATGATGTCTTTTTGCAAGGTCAATTAGTTTTATTGCGCACTCTTTCAGTTGATTTATGCTCCCGGGGGGTGAGTCGATATCTTTACTGTATACCGTTTGAATTGAGTCAATCACCAGTATTTCCGGTTTATCCTCTGCCGTTTCAATATAGTCGGTAATACCGTCTACCTGTAAATCATTGCTAAATGAAAAATGTTCAAGTCCAATGTTTAATCTTTCGGCTCTGTCTTTGACTTGTTCAGGTGACTCTTCACCTGAAATATAAATTGTTTTTAATCGTTGCAAGGCCTGCAGAAGGAGGGTTGATTTACCCACCCCCGGTTCACCCGTCAGAAGAAGAACCTCCCCGGGGACAAATCCTTGACCCAAAACCCTGTCAAACTCAAAGATACCGGTCTTCATCCTTTCTTTTTTATTAATCTTTATTTTGCTTAAAGCAGTGAGCGTTATCTTTTTTATTCCTTCCTTGTTTTTTGTTGCCACTTCTTGACGCTGTGCCATGGTATTCCACGCACCGCAGTTGGGGCACTTGCCAATCCAGGAGGCGCTTCCATATTCGCAGTTTGAACAAATATAAAATGCCAT
>CAYITZ010000091.1:0-4248 GCA_964366485.1 uncultured Gammaproteobacteria bacterium | reverse complement strand
TTCCCGTTGCCGTGAATGTTGCAACCGTGGTTGCGGATGTTGTTGCCGCAAGGCCGTCTGTTGTGGTAGCTGGAAACAAGACTCCTGTACCCCGATTCCAATAACCAAGAGCTCCGATACCCACGACGTTGTCTGCATAGATGGTATTGTAATGACGTGCCGAAGATCCAATATCCCGGGTTGCATTTGCATCCGGCCCGATGTTTCCCGCAACTTCGAGTTTAAAGGATGTGGGGGTGGTGGAGCCAATACCGACGTTGCCGGTTGATTGAATGGTGACAATATCGCCCGTTCCACTTGAACTAGAAATATTTAGATAGTTTCCCGATTGGGATGCGGCTCCTTTTAATTCTGTAACGATTTTTGAGACAGTTCCGCCAACATTACTAACGGAAAATTGAGTATTAGCTAGGGTACCGGCAATGTGGGCGCCATTTGTTTCGGTACCGATAGTTAAGTCGGTGCGACTCCCATTCGTCCACCCGTCTATTCCATTACCAAGAAAACGGACACCGGCGAGACTAGCAGTGTCTGCGATTGCAAATTGGCGGTTACCGCTTGCGTTGTGGGTAAGATACATTCCAACTCCGTTGCTATTATCTACACTACTATCTGTTGCAGTTCCGGTATATTGGAATACTGCCCCGGAAGCTACATTCTTTTGGATATGAAGCGGTGCCCCCGGCCCCGTCGTCCCGATGCCGACGTTGCCACCATTTGGATTAAGTAACAAATCATAATTTAAGGCAAGGTTAGTTGAATCTGTACCCTGAAGCCAAACCCTTCCAGTGCCATTGTATATTCCCATATCCAAAACTGTAGTTGTTCCCGAAGTTCCACCAATACGAAAACCTCCTGTTTGTGCAGTACCGCTTGAAGCAGGAAGGCTAGACACACCAGTGAGAACATCTAACTTCACTGCCGGGCTCGTCGTTCCAATCCCCACATTCCCCGTCGTATCCTGCAATGTCAACCCCGTTGCCCAGGTATTTAATCCTGATTTATATGCAAGGCTTAAAGGACCATATGCGGGTCTGATTGTGTTTCCGTTTGTAATTGTGAGATTCCCAGCTATGGTTGCATTTCCTCCCACATCAAGCTTTTCAAGGGGGGAGGTAGTTCCTATTCCGAAATTAGCAGTGTTAATAAACGAATTATCCCCTGTTTTACCGGCAAGATGCACCGTGGCTGAGGTAGTCGCCGAATTACCCAAGTTCAATGCGTCAGCGGCAATTTTCGGTATTACAACTCCATCGAGTACTCGTTGCCATACATTATCTCCGCCTCCTCCCCCCGATCCTGTTCCTACCTGCGTCCACGATGTGCCGTTACAATAATAATAGCTATTTGTTCCCCCGTCATAATACATCTTTCCTGCACTACTTACGGTGCATGTTCCTGCATATGCCTGTGTTTGTGGTCCCAGAGCGAGAGTACCCGAGAGAGTTGCATTTCCGGTAATATCTAATTTTTGAGTAGGTGAAGCGTTACCAATTCCTAAATTACCCAAATTAGTTAAAGTCATTTTTGTAACTAAACCCGCATCACCCCCCACTGAAGTCGCAAACGAAATATTTCCTCCATTGAGTTGCCCTATCTGGGTCGAGGCTCCACTGAAGGCCAAATTTGCAGAGATGCTTGCGCTTCCAATCACATCAAAAGCGGCTCGTGGATTTACGTTACTTATCCCCACATTTCCGCCGGATAGTACCGTCAATCGTTCAACCAAACTTCCGCTGAAAGTATTGAAACGAAGTGCTCCTCCGTCGGTGGCACTTAAGACGATATCTCCTGCGTTTGCCGACTGGATGGTTGTAGTCTTTGCACTGGATATCACGAAGTTTGCGGTCGTATAAGTGGAACGAATCCCGGGAGTCGCGGCGGCAATTAGCAAATCTCCCTGTGTGCTGATAAAGGGGATGGTTGACACCGTTGTACCGGGAGGAAAGCCCTGAAGCGTCTCGGCATTCATGGCATATCCTACGTTCGCAATCTGTTGCCGTGGAGACATCTCTGTGAGTTCAGATCCGACTGTAACACCAAGCCAAACGTTAGGGTTCTCGCTGAAGATAGTGGCAGGTAGTTGGGGAGTACAGCTGGGACCCGGGTCACTCCCTATGAGATTGGCAAAAACTCCATCTTGATCAGGACTTGCAGTACAGACCCGAGTGGAACTGGCGATGGGGGACCCACCGGTTGACACGGTATAAAATTTGTAAGTAAGGTCAATGGGTGCTATGATGGGGTTGCCCAAACTATCGGTAAGTCTACCCTGGAAAGAGATGATGCGACTTCCGGGGTTCAAGGTGGTTGAGTAGGCGAATGGGGTAGCGGTCTTCTTAAAGAATTGATTATACAGCCCGAAACCAATAAGGGAGATGAGGAGTAATACGACCGCAAAGGCGATGTAATTCTGGATACGGAAAAGGTTATTGGTTGAATCAGTTGAACCGGTTGAATCGGTAACTACTGATTTAACTGACCCCCCCATGGGGGGTGACTGATAACTGATAACCGCATTAGCAATATCGATACTCATCTGCTTGAAGTCATTTTGTTCCATATAGCCCGTTGTGACAGCCCATTTGATGAATCGATTAATCGACTGGAGTTTTCTTTTTACTTCATTAGGAGTGACACTCTTCTCTTTGAGAGACTTGACATACCGGCCGATGGTGTCTTTTTCGAATTTGAGCATATTTTATATTTTGTAGAGATGGGGCATGCCCCGTCTCTACGAGGTCATATTCTCCAATTCATTCTTTTCTTAAAAAACGTGAATTTTCTTTTTGAAGATGGCATCTCATACGCAACATTGGAGTCATAAGGGCTTCCCTGACGGGCCGGATCGGTTAAGTCTTTGAGGCCGTTGAGGGCCAAATTTAGTAGGTGAAAGAGTACATTTTTCATAGGATTTTTTGCGTCACGCGGGGTGACAAATTGATAAAAATTCATGAACATCATCTACCACGAGTAGAGACGGGGCATGCCCCGTCTCTACATTTTGTTTAGCCTGTTCTGACAATAAATATTGTTTGAATTCGGAGAGAATGTCATGTTTGTTCTTGTTAGTATCAGGTTCGATTTTTTCTGTAGAGACGGGGCATGCCCCGTCTCTACGCTCATGAGTTGATCCCACATTCCCCACTTTCTTTGCCACGTTCTCCTTCATCCAATTCTGATTGATGCAAAATGTACAGAACTTTCGAAGTGTTGATAAGCGACGATTGATTGTCTTGATAGGTAGATTACTCTCGACGAGATAATTTTTATAATCACTTACAGCCTCAATAGTAAGGATGTTGCCTATGTCATTGCGAGGAGTCTGAGCCTCAGACGACGAAGCAATCTCAACACCAGATAAGATCGCCACGGCCTCAAAAGTAGGCCTGAGGCCTCGCGATGACATAAAACCCATAAAATGCCGGAGATCTGACAGATAGTTCTTCAGGGTAGGGGCAGAAACACCTTCATTTTGCAGGAATTCCCGAAAGGAAGCCTCAAAATTATCAAGATTATACCTTTTCGTCGAAATATCCGTCATATATATAGAATAAAACAATAGTAATAAGTTTGTCAAGAGCTATTTAGTATATATTGTGATATAGTTCGGGCGTGATAAATCCCACCCGCACAGCGATGTGGAATCCCAGTTTAATCACATTTAATTTAATTACCGCAATTATTACTAGCCGACTCAAATATATCAAAATAGTGCATACATCTTATAGTAATAAGATGAAATAGAAAAAGATCTGGAAAGGATGAAAAATAGTTTAATCGAGTTTAATTTTAATTAAAACACACCCCTTTCATCCCCTCTCGAGAGGGGAACGTGGGGTGTGTAGAGTATATATTGATTAGCCTGTCACAAAGGGCAGAGAAAAATATATATGATGAACAGAGCACAACAAAGCCTCAAAGATATAATATTTACGATTGTAGGAAATTGAGAATAGCAATCAGAGCGTGTGAGTGCTAATACAGGGAAAGTAGGATTTGGGGTGATGGGACTATCCTTTTATCACGACGGTGAAGTCGGTGACCGTATTTCTGTAGAGACGGGGCATGCCCCGTCTCTACTACAGTGAATTCAGAATAATTTGATTATTCTTCCCATTTAATCTATCATTAAAGTATGCAAAAGGCGATCATCGGCATTCTCATCTTCATCATTGTCCTCATGTTTTTTTCCGGCCTTTTTTTCTTTTATGAAGCGCGTTATATGAGCGGGCGGGCGAGTGTGGT
>CAYITZ010000090.1:0-4306 GCA_964366485.1 uncultured Gammaproteobacteria bacterium | reverse complement strand
GGCCTGTGGCAACGATATATGCTCCAGCTTTCTTTGCCAAATCGGGCATGATTTCGGGAGTTGGATTGGCAAGGGCAAACACAATGGCTTGTTTGTTCATGGAGTGGACCATTTCCTCAGACACCAGGCCGGGAGAGGAAACGCCAATGAAAACATCCGCATTCTCAAGCGCGTCTTTGAGCGTTCCTTTTTGTTGTTGAGGATTTGTAATCTGTGCTAATTCTTGTTTATGGGAAGAATTTCCCGATCGAGAATCATATATAATTCCATCCCTATCACACACCAATATATTCTTTGCACCTTTTGCGTGAAGTATTTTTACAATCGCACTGCCCGCGGCGCCTGCTCCCGAAACGACGATCTTCGTATCTTTTATTTCCCGATTAGTAATCTTTAAGGCGTTTATGAGAGCGGCAAGCACTACAACTGATGCACCCCACTGGTCATCGTGGATGACGGGAATATCTAGTTTTTCTCTCAATGTTTTTTCGATGATAAAACAGCCGGGTGCTTTTATGTCTTCCAAATTAATTCCTCCCAGACTGGGGGCAATTGCCAAAACAGCCTCAATTATTTTTTGTGGATCCTGCGTTGAAAGAACAATTGGTATCGCATCAATACCTGCAAAATGTTTGAACAACACACATTTTCCCTCCATTACGGGTAAGGCACCCTCAGGACCGATATTTCCGAGGCCCAATACTGCCGAGCCATCCGATACAACTGCAACGAGGTTACCACGCATAGTATAATCGTTTGTTTCGCTTTTATGATTGGCCACATAAGTACTAACTGCGGCAACCCCTGGAGTATATATCAGGGATAGATCTTTTTTATCCTTAATTTGCATCTTGGGGCAGACTTCCATTTTCCCCCTTAATTTTTTATGAAGTTCAAGTGCTAGTTCATTTATGCTCTTTTTCATATTTGAATATTGTACATTATTGTTTGTAAAAATACATCTCCGGTATGTGTTTATCATGCAAGCGCTACAATGCTATTGAATACCATCATAGATATATATATACTTATTTCGAACATGAAAAATATTTTATCAACTTATTGTTGCGCCCCCTGTTTTTAGGAGGCGTATTTGTTTGACAAAATATACCCTCCGCAAGGAGGGCTTTTTTGTGGATTCAATGTATGAAAAACATTTTACAGTCACACCCGGAAGTTAAGTCTTTTACCAAAGATCAAAAAGTGATGTCAAAATATATTAAGGATCATATGAAAGAGGTAAAAGATTATTATGGTACGAAGATATATAATTTGAATTTATTTTTAAAAAAGTTTTCTCAAATTGAAAAATTTTCAAGTGCATCTTTGTCCGCTTTGCCACCTCTTGAGGGGGCAATTTCTTACTTGAAAAGTGCCAGTAAATCTTTTCCCACTCCGCCCGTGCTATCAGGAATGAAAAAAGGATTATATCTTGATTTGAGAAATGAAAAAAATATAGCACTATTTCAATCTCGGATTATTCAGCTCATAAAGCGAGTCCAAGCACTTTCTCAGCCAAAAAAAAGACAAATAAACCTTACCGAGATGGGACATATTCCTCTTCAACAGATAATTGACCCATTACTTCGCGAAAAAATAAATAAGATATGGACACTTGACATTACTAAAAATCCAGGCTTGAGCATCAAGGATATAATGGCAAAACAAATGATTGAAGATGCCTTAAAAGATGACTCACTCGATCATACGAAGATCATCGTGGAAGGAACCTCTGGAAATACGGGTGTTGGATTAGCATTAGTTGCCGCGGTATATGGAATTAAAATAATTCTTATCACATTCGATAAAGTTAACCAGGAAAAAATTAATAGGTTGGTCATGTTAGGAGCGCATGTCATTGTGACACCAACAAGAGTAGATGCTCATGGTCCCTTTAGCTATTATTCGGTGAGAGATTTTGTCACTAAAAGGACTCATGGATGGGGGGCATCACAGTATGACAATCTATCTAATAGGAAAGCCCATGAGATAGTTACCGGTCCTGAAATTTGGGAGCAGACGGAAGGTAAGATAACTGCTTTTATCGCAACTGCAGGAACCTGCGGAACAGTGTCGGGCATTGCTTCCTACTTAAAAAAGAAAAACCCCCGGATAAAGATTATTGCCGTTGATACGATGGGAAGTATTTTATATCTTCTTCATGCAGGATACTCCATTCAAGAAGTGCAAAAATACGCATCATCCTATATCATTCAAGGATTTGGAGAGGATATTCATCCACAAAATCTTAACTCTCCCCTTATTGATTTTTTTGTCCGTGTCAGTGACGCGGATGGGCTTTATATGACACGATATTTGCCCATGATCGGATTTGTTGCAGGTCAATCATCAGGGGCCGCATATACAGCACTATGGAAATTAGTTAAACAACAAGTAATTACCCATAATGATAATGTAGTGGTCATTTTTCCTGATACCGGAATTCCTTATAGAACAGATGTATTTAATGATAATTGGGTTAAAACTCAAAACATGGAACACATTATGTATTAATTATTAATTATTTATTTTTATATGAAAGGCTTTACCACTCAGGCTCTGCATACGTATTACAAACCAAATAAAGAAGATGGGGCAATTATACCCCCCCTACATTTGAGTACCACATTTGAATTCGGGAATGACGGTGGTTATTATGATGGATCCATACCCCGTAAAGAATGGGAGAAACGAAACAAAGTCAGATTTAACAACGACTACAAGCATTACGACTATTCCCGAACGGTTAATCCAACTCGTTTGATACTCGAGGAGACACTTGCGAAATTAGATCATAATCTATATGGTTTGGCATATAGTTCTGGCTCCGCGGTTTTGGCCAATATTGTAGCATTGTTGAAGCAAAGTGAGATGATATTATTCTCAACTGACGCGTATGGAGGTACGTATCGATTCATCGTTCGGGTAGCGGGTAATCAAGGGATACTCTATAACATTGTTGATCTCACCGACCTAAAACTTACTGAAGATATGTTGAAACATAACAATATTAAGATAATATGGGTTGAAACCCCCACGAATCCACTTCTCAAAGTTGTGGATATTGAAAAGCTCAGCAATTTGGCGCATAAATATAACGCGATTCTTGTAGTTGATAATACATTTGCTTCTCCCATTATCCAGCAACCATCAAAGTGGGGCGCGGACATAGTAGTATATTCGACTACAAAATACATCAATGGACATAGTGATGTAGTGGGAGGCGCCCTCACTACCAGTAATAAAGATTTATATCCCCGATTGAAATTTTTACAAAACGCCATAGGCGCGATTCTTTCTCCATTTGATTCATGGTTAACCTTAAGAGGTTTGAGGACTTTGGAATTACGTATGAATAGACATACTGATAATGCGGAACAAATCGCGCATTTCCTCAATACACACAAAAAAATAAAAAAAGTATATTATCCGGGACTTTTCAAAGATGATCAGAAACGAATTGTACATAAACAAATGATAAGACCAGGTGGTATGATTTCGGTTGAAATCAAAGAAAAATATAATATAAAGAAATTTCTATCTTCATTGGCATATTTTCCTCTTGCGGAAAGTCTGGGAGGAGTAGAATCTTTAATTGATCATCCGGTTTCAATGACTCATGCCTCCATTCCAAAAGAGGAGAGAGAAAAAATAGGGCTGTCAGATGGGTTATTGCGCGTATCCGTTGGGATTGAAAACATTGAGGATCTCATCGGAGACCTCAAACAGGCACTGGATAAGATATAATGGATGAGGAATATTACTGATTTTTATCGGGAATAAATTTTAAGGCAAGAGAGTTAATGCAGTATCTCTTCCCCGTTGGCGCAAGCCCATCATCAAAAACATGTCCTAAATGTCCTCCGCACCTATCCAAGACCTCGATACGATCATCGTCCCCACCTACTTTTCTGAGAACAACTGATTCTGCTTTTATCGGAGCCCAAAAACTGGGCCAACCGGTTCCCGAATCATATTTTTGCTCGGAACGAAAAAGAGGAATATCGCATCCCACACTATAATAAGTGCCTTTTCTCTTTTCTCCATTATATACACCCGTAAATGGCCTTTCAGTACCTGCTTCCCGTAAAATATAGTATTCTTGCGGATTTAATATTTTCTTCCATTTTTGATTTGTCATAAGTTTGCTCTTATCAAACGATCCCCCGATGATACGTGAAGTATCTGTTGGAGGGATACTTTGAAAAGTCTTTGAGACAAAATAATATATAATACTCAGTCCAATAACGCCTAATATAAAAAGTGATAATAAAAGCTTTATCTTCATTGCTTATCCAAACGTAAA
>CAYITZ010000089.1:0-4335 GCA_964366485.1 uncultured Gammaproteobacteria bacterium | reverse complement strand
TCTTAGTCCGCTTTTACTTTTGCTTGTTGCCTTTCCTTCCAAATCTACCACAAGCTATACAACATACGCTTTAAGTGGACTAATAATCTCTATTGTAGGGTTGATTGTTGGAAACAATATATCACTTGCTAGATTTATATTCTGGACAGTGTTGATTTCAATATATATTCTAGGCTACTACCAATTATTTGGTATAAAAAATATAAAGCAGAATGCGAAGAATTAAATTTACATTACGCCAAAATTAATCTTCTTTGTCTTAGTTCAAATTTTGAACTCACTCCGGCAAGTATCTTGATTCTCTCCTCCGGTGTTCCATATTGCAAGACGTGGAGCAGATAGTCTTTGAGCATTTGTATTTGATCTTCTTTTGGTTGGATCTCCAGACTAATTCCATCATTATATTTTGTGAGTTCAAGCTTTGAATTTCTTTCTTTCAGAACTGTATTTTTTATATGTTGGAGTCTCGCTATTTCGTTCTGGAACTCAGACAGCAGAAGAGAGGTCTTGAGCTTAATATTGGGAAGATAAACGACAAGCTGTTTTATGAGTTCTGTTTCCGTAATATACGGCTCCTTACATTTATAGTCTCTTTTACGATTACAGTGGTAATAAATATGAGAATGAACTCTGTTGTTTATCAAATGCTTATATTTAATTTCCGCTGTAACACTCCCTCCACAAGATCCACATTTACATATTTTCTTGAAGGGGAATAACTGTTTATTCCATTGTTTTGGGGCAACTTCGAGTTGTATCTGTACTTTTTCAAATATCTGTTTTGAAATTATGGGTTCATAATTGCCTTTGTATCTTTTATTCCCATACATAAACTCTCCATAATAAAATGAGTTACGTAGGGCGACGTAAACTTTGCTTAGAGACAACATACAATTATTTTTTGTTCTATATCCGATATCATCTAACCATTTCTTTACCATTCGTCCTGAAAACCCTTGGTTGGCTACCTTTATAAACATCTCTCGAACAATTGGTGCACGTACTTCGTCAATACAAACAGTGGCTATTCTATTTGCCTTAAGGACATTCTTGTAACCGATTGGTGCCAGACCTGGTCGAATTCCATACTCACACTTATTCCTCAATCCACGCTTCACGTTTACTCCTCGATTGTCGTTTTCAAGCTTTGCCTGACTACATAAAATCATAAGAAGAAACTTCTCGTTAGGATTATTGGAGAATGATTGAGAATATGTCCGAATGGTTTGTAATTTTCCCTGATCCATCAAATCAACAATTCTTCCCAGATCACCCGCATTTCTGCTGAGTCGATCAGGAGCCCACGTAAGAATTGCATTGAACTGCTCCTCATTAATTCCTTGAAGAAGATTGTTAAACTCTGGTCGTTGCCCAGATTCTTTTGCTGAATGACTCTCTATAATGATTGACGTTACGTTAAGATGTTCTTTCTTAGCCATCTTCTTCATTTCGCACAGTTGTCCATCAATACTCATCGCTTGGCGTTCATCTGATTCAGAAGATTTACGAGCATACAGGCAGTATTGGATTAGGTTATTCATACAACCTAATTGATGACACATAAGACTTGCTTAAGCAAGTCCAAAATAGAATATATATTCAGGTAATAGTATAATTAGCACATGTTTAACTTCTTTAATAAAGTAATCCCTCCTAAAGTATATTTTTCAGTTTGGATTTTCAACGTGGTATTTTTTATACTGTTTACAATTCTATTCAATAAATTCACACTTTTCTTTCAACAGAATCCATTTATGGTGTCAACCTTTGTTCCCATGTATTTAGGAAATATTTTTATTGGAGTTATCGCGTTTCTCTTTGGTTTAGCATCATTAGCTCCAAAAAAAGAAGTTGAAGCTCCTTTAAATAAGAAAAGTAAAACGCCTTCTCCAAAAAAAACATATTTAGTTCTTTTTTTTGTGATGTTTTTCGTAACAATAGTAGTATTATTTCTTTCTAATATTCCCGCTTTTACAAAAGATACAACGCAATTCCCAAGATTAGTGATGTTAGCTTTTTTTGCTTTTACTTCATTATTATTTTTCATAATATATCTTTCTACATATCCTAATAAAACAATCTCAAAGAATGCAAAAAGTAAAGAAAGACACACATTCTCTTATTGGGTTGGAGACTTCGTTATCTCATCAATTATAGCTGTACTCGTAAGTGTTCTTTTTGGTTTTATTTCAATACCCTTTATGCAAGTAGCTGAAGGACTTTCATTTGCTGAAAAAGCAAAGATTGGAGGAATCAATATGTGGAGGATCGTAATTATGTTCGGATTTCTTACAACATCTATTTCATTCTTTTGTTTCCAAAAAAAACTGTATAGAAGCCTTGCAGGAATACTGATATTCTTTTGGATTGCAGGGACAGTAATAGTTATATTCCTAAATTCTTCTCCAAATAAAACACTCTTAAATTTTAATACAAATACAGGTACAACTAATTTTTTAACAGCACGAAATTCTTGTAATAAAGACCTCACCTTACAGCAAACGAAGGGGTGTATTTTGAGAGTACTTCGTGATGATGGAGGCCATGGAACTGGTTTTATAATTAATCCTGGATATTTAATTACAAATAAACACGTTGTAGAAGGCGCTGGAAAACTTTCTGTTTATATAAACGGAGAAAAGGAGATAAAAGTCTGGAATTATTCTCCAAATCTAGATTTAGCTATTCTTAAACTGCCTGAAAGTTCTCTTCCAAATTCATGTAATTGGTTTGACTCTAAACAATTAAATATTGCTGAGGAACTGTATACTTTTGGTTGGCCAAACAGTCCCATTGGTGACTCAACAGTAACAAAAGGAGTCTTTTCAAGAACAAATAAATATGAAGATGGTACAGAAGATGTTCAAACTGACGCTTCAACAAATCCTGGAAATTCTGGCGGCCCCTTGGTTAATGAGTGTGGTGTTGTCGGAATAAATACAGCAAGGGCAGATTGGACTCAAGAACAAGCACCTCGAGTCATCGAAGGAATGAGTTTTGCATTATCATCAAACTCTATTCATACAATTATTGATGATCTCATTAAAAATGGAAATATTGCTAAAGGAATTCCAAATCAAACTAGATATCAATCCAGTGGAAGCGCTCCAAGTAATCCATCTCAAAATTTTACCTTGAACGTTGAGAGTATTAAATCGTACCTAAATGACATATATAGAGTGAAGTCATCTTGGGAACAATCAAGAGGACACGTGAATACTGAGAAACTGGATAAACTAATCGATTCCTTCAATAGGCAAATTGAATTTTGCAATCATCTCATTGGCAAGCTTTCAGGTGGTCAAAGAGCATCTGGTGATGATATTAATCTTTGGAATGCGGTCATAAAAATGAGTGATGAATCTGCTGCCTTGACCAACGAATTGAACCGATGATGAAGTTATATTTCATGCTTGAAGGGTTAATTAATTTTCTTCTAAATAAATCAGCAGCAAATATACATATGTTTAACAACGAAGAAAATTTAGTCTTGAGTAAATTTAAACAAGCCTTTGCACCAAAAGTTGATTTTGTTAGTAGAATTTTAAAAAAAATAGAACAAACTTTGCATAGTAGTGCAACTCCAAAAGATAACTTTTCCAAATATGCAGGAGTTATATTAGCTGGAAGTTGTCTTAAATCTTTAATAAGCTCCTATGATAGACTGTCAAAAGGCTATCTGACTGATTGTGAAGCGCTATTAAAAAAATCCATAGAAGGATTTTTTTATCAAGCATATTTTCATGAAAATAAAAATGAGGCTAAATTATGGTGTCAAAATAATACAAAACCAAAACTGAACTATTATGACTTAGCAGTAAAACTCGACAAATCTCAATTTATTAGTAAGTTTTTCCCCACAGATTATGAAAATTTCTTCACAGAATATATTTATAGGGTAGGCTATACTCAATCAAACAGATTAGCCCACCTTGATTTTGATATGGTTCATTTTGAAATGGGTTTAGAAAATGAAGATCAAACTCAATTTGCTACAACGATGGTTCTAGGTCCCAAATATGAATTCAAAATGATGAAAACAACCCTTAATCGATTAATTATGTTTTCAATGTTTCAACTCTCACTTCTTCTTTATATCACAGACCAAAAAGGAGGCGAAGAATATACATCATTATTTAGCGAACTTAAAAAAACTTTTTTGTGAATTAGACTACATCATCATTCAAAATGAGACGCTCCTTTTTTTATAGTGTCTCATTTGTCCCATTTAGCCTCGAGTTATAAGGATAGAGTGTCTCATTTTTTGGTACAATGTACCACAGAGCAGGGAGGAGAGCTATAAGGACTAAGTTGTTCCAGACCCGAGTGCTCCGC
>CAYITZ010000088.1:0-4452 GCA_964366485.1 uncultured Gammaproteobacteria bacterium | reverse complement strand
ATGCTGGTGGGATTTTTGCAACCTTTGTTAATCAAAAAGTCGGCATCGGGACGACGGGACCAAACCAAAAGTTAGAAGTCGTTGGAAATATATTAGTTAATTCTTCTATTACCGATTCTAATGTTGCACCACCAGCTTTAGATGTAAATGGAGCATGGATTAGTGTTGGAGACCGCTTTAGTGGTCAGACTTACTCAAACGGACTTGGTATTAAATTCCATGATAGCGGAGTTGCTCACACTAGTATCAAATATCTCCCTTCTTCTGATCGTATGGACTTCTGCGGTTCGTCTTCCAATAGCGTCGTAACCTGCACCAGCACCCCAACACTCTCATTATTGACGCTGAATAATGCTTCAGGCGGCAACGTCGGCATTGGGTCGACAGGTCCTACACAGAAATTAGACGTTGTTGGCAATATTAAATCAACAGGTTACGGAATATTTCCGAGTGGGATAGCCCCAGCCGCAACCGGTGCTCCTGATGCAAAGATATTCTCACCTTCTGGTGATTACCTCGCCACAACAAATTGGGGTATTAACTATAATGAAGGGACTCCTGATTATATTGAATTTAACAATGGAAGTGGAGCTACTTCTCGAATCGCTTTGGATGACGGAAGTGCTCATTTTGGACTAAATGGTGGTAGTGTAGGCGTTGGAATAAGTACTCCGGCTTCTACATCTCTCCTTGACCTCACCTCAACGACGAAAGGATTCCTCGCTCCTCGCATGACCACGATTCAAAGAGACGCTATAGCAACGCCCGCGACCGGACTCATGATTTATAACACGACTACAAATGCTTATAACGTCTTCAACGGCACTTCATGGGGTACTACGGGAGGCATCGCTGGATCAGGAACTTTAAATTATGTAGCCAAATGGACTCCCGACGGCTCAACTCTGGGCAATTCTATCATCTTTGATAATGGGACAAATGTGGGGATAGGGACGACGGGGCCTGAAGCTGGTAATTTACTTGATATCTATACTACAGGTGCCGACCCTAGTACACAGATGCAAGTTCGTGCAAACCGCACTGCTTATGGAAATATCAGGGGAACGCTTAAAACCTACGCTGGCGGTAGCAGTTCTGCAGACTACTTCAAAATGTCAGTGGACACGGGCTCGATTATCTTAGACAGCGGCGGATCAGTAGACCAGTTCATTTTGACTCACGCCGGCAACGTCGGCATCGGGACGACGGGGCCAAATCAGAAACTGGAAGTTTCAGGTAATGTGCGACTTACCAGTATGGATAATCAATTAGAAATCGGTGGAGCAAACCATGTAGTATCTTATGGCTGGTCTTCTTATTCAGGAGGTTCATACCCAGTGACCCAGTTTGGCACTGGTACTGGCCGTGGTGACGGGGGCTCTCGCTTGTTTATTGGTCTTGATAGATATAATGGTAATACCTCTGGTGCATTTAATGGCAATGAAATAATATCAAGGGCAAACACTCCTTGGATGGTGCCAACATACGCCAATACTGGTTATGTTGGAATTTGGGCTACGGATTCTAGCGATCGCATACAAATTGGCAGGTGGGGCGATCCTTACAATCTTGAAACGGGAGGCGCGTTGACAATCAATTCCTCTGGCAACGTCGGTATCGGGACGACGGGACCCAGAGGAAAATTGGAAATACCGAGCAATACTGCAGGTTCGGTTATAATCGGTACGCCTAATGAAATAACGATAGGGACAGTTGATATAGGTTCAGCCGCAGGTGGTACACCTTTAAGTCTTACCGATGCTACTTACGCACATATCTATTTTGATTTTGGAACCTTTGGGGCAAAAATGAGAAGTGATTCTGATCTAGTCTTGGGTACTGCTGGACCTACTGTTGCAATGACGCTAAAGGGAACTTCCGGCAACGTCGGCATCGGAACAACTGGGCCGGGGTATAAATTAGATGTTTCAGCGGGCGCTACAACCGTTGGTATTAATACAAATGGTTATGTCCAGGATGGTAGTGGTATTATGGACGGAAATTATGTCCCATCACATTCATGGACAATCAGTTCTGGAAGCGTTGGAATTTTCAACCAAAATGGAACAACAGCTGAAAACGAAAGAATTTGGTCAGATAATCCTCATGGAGTTAGATCTATTATTTGGCGCGTTCCTTCAAACGATGTAGAAAGTAATGACGATGGTGGATGGAATTCTAATTCATTTCCTATCGATCATACTAAAACTTATCGTGTTTCCACTTGGATTAAAAGAAGCGTAGTTATGAATGGAACCACTTATTTTGGTATTAGTGGTAGCAATGTAACTTTACTTAGTGGAGTTGCAGAAACAAATCCTTATTTTTTCTGCAGTACTTTACCGGCATTAGATAAATGGTATTTATTAGTGGGATACATCCATGGAAGCGGAGATACCTCAACAACCCATTATGGAGGAATGTATGATGGAGAAACCGGTCAAAAAGTAGTTTCATTTAATGGTGGTGGTAACTGTTCTACTGATTTCAAATTTACTACGTCTGCTACAACTCAAGTGCATAGAACATATTTATATTATTCTACTGATACAACAGCACAACAATATTGGTGGGATCCAAAGTTTGAAGAAGTTAATGGTAAAGAATCTTCAATTTTAGCTCTCCTGGGGATTCCAAGATCTAATTCAACTGGTATGTATTGGGGTAGCGGAGCCAAAATAGGTATTGGCTATACAGATCCAGGAACGGCAACATTGGCAGTAAACGGCAACGTCGGCATCGGATCCACAAGTCCCGGAGCAACTCTTGATATTAATGGTAGTTTGCGTGCGAGTTCGATGGACTTACTCCAAGTTACAACCGTGAGTCCGTGGAATTTTGCTGCAAAACCTGCTGGGTGGTATAGATTTGCCTCAAATACGGGGAACCGGGCAAATGCCACTTTTGAATTGAGAGAAAATGCCGATCATTCAACCCTTGTATTAAGAGTTGGTAGTTCTTACAATACAACTGCTGGCTCCTCTGTAACCGTCTTGAATCATAGCATATATAGTTCGGCTACTTTCCAACAAATTAGACTACTTACAAACACCACTTATGATCCGCAATATTTGGAGGTTTATGTTAATCCACATAATAATGATAATCAGGCCTTTTATGCTTATATGAAAGATAATTTACTTAATAGTGGCTGGACTCTGGAAAACTTCACAACTGGCGCAATTCCGGGAGGTTATACTGCAACGGTATATGATGTTGATAATAATTTTATGGTTGCACAAAATGGAGATGCTGAAAGCCTTAGAATGACAAGGGCGGGAAGTATAGGAATTGGGACTACAAGCCCAGGGGCAAAGCTGGATATAAATACTGCAACAACTAACACAAGAACAATACTCTCTGAGTCTGGGGTTGCCAAAACATTTATGGAAACAAATAGCGGGAAATTGCAATTTGGAAGTATTTCTGGAAATGTTGGTATATATGCGAATAATCTGGAGAAAGTGACGGTACAAACAGATGGTAACGTCGGTATTAGTTCAACTAGTCCTGGTGCAAAATTGGATGTTGCGCTCACCAATAACCAACTCGTCAAGCTTAATGGTGCGGCAAGCGGGATTTGGGGTCAAAATATCGGACTCTTGAGCCAATCATCTCAGGCACAAATCACCACAAATGGCGCTCTCCCCATATCTTTCTACACTGGTGGAACAATTAACTCCATGACCTCTGGAACTGAACGGATGAGAATAGCAAGCGGCGGAAATGTGGGAATCGGAGGAGCTTTGAACACGAATGCACAGCTTGATTTGAATGGCGGCACCATCCTGGCCGGTCAATACTGCCCGACCTCAACCTGTCAGAGATATATTGTCCCGAATGGCACCTCCCGTATCGACCAACTGCAGGTTGCCTCCGACCTTCCCAATAATACGGGGTATATATCTTTCCTTGATGCAAATAATTCGTACGTGAAGATTGCAAGTATCAGCGCTCAGGCAACCGGTACCGTGGTCATAGATAACAGCGCAACAAATATCACAGACGTTGGATATCCGACCGTCCCCGACCTCTGTATTGGCGATCCGTACTGGTGCACCGGCAAGATTGACGCGGGTACCATCGACCCTCCTTATACCATCAACGGGAAAAAATATGCAACCTTTCTCACCGCGATGACGGGGGTGAAGGAAGAAACAACTGGCACTATAGCGACTAATTATCAATTTGAAATTCGAAATTTGAAATCAAATTCAAATGAGTTAATTTCAAAAGGATACGCGGTGAAGGTGATTGATTTTAATGATTTGCCCGAGGCGTCGGATTTATGGCTTTTTTCAAAGACGACTAATTTACGGAAACAACTGGGAAAGATGACCGTGCTTTTGACACCTTCGGATGACACACGGACGTGGTATAAAGTGGATAATGCAACTCATTCGCTTACGATATATTCTTCACGTCCGACGACGGTTTCATATCGTTTGACCG
>CAYITZ010000087.1:0-4463 GCA_964366485.1 uncultured Gammaproteobacteria bacterium | reverse complement strand
GAGAAGAAAATGCAGGCAGATCGAGTACTAGCCGTGAAAGAGCTTCAACGGGCGCGGGAAATGGGAGACCTATCAGAGAATGCGGCCTATAAAGTGGCACGTTCCCGCCTCTCAGGCATTGACAATAGATTGAGACGGGTAAAGGGGATATTAAAGTGGGCGGTGGTCATACAGGCTCCTCTCAACGGGTTTGCGGATATAGGCTCAAAAGTCGTCATCCACGATGGAAATGAGGAGTCCGAGATTATTCTTGTTGAGGGCTATGAATCGGATTTCAGACGAGGAAAGATTTCGGTTCACTCCCCTATTGGGAAAGCACTACGGGGGAAAAGGGAGGGTGACAAAATTACGGTTTCGACCCCAAACGGGCAAGTCGCTTACTCTATAATTAGAATTAATTAACACAATCGTCATCCCATTGAAAACGGGGATCCAGAGCAATGAAGAAGCTTCGAACCTTTTACGCACAAACTTAGTATTGTAAATTTGTCCTGTTGGAGAAATATAGTAGGACTCAAACAGATGCTATACTTACTTCATGACAAGTTCCTTTGTAATAGTAATTGCCGGACCTACGGGAGTTGGTAAAACAACCCTATCAAAAATATTAAGTAAACATTTTAATTGGACTTACTTATCAGAAGATGCGATAGCAAAGGAAATTTTTCTCGATGTGTATAAAAATATTGAAGATTTTCCAGATAAGGTAAAAATAGTTGGAAGCCAATTATTAAAAAGAACAAAAGAAATTTTTAATAACGGAGAGTGTGTAGTTATTGACTGGATTAATTTAGAAAAAGAATTTATTGAAGAAATTATAAAGGCGTTTCACAAGCATTTAATATTAAAGGTCCTTTGGTCGCCAATGGCAGTCATCATTAAAAGAGATAAAAACAGAGGGGGCTGGTCTTCCGGCGAAGATACAATTAGACGATATTACAAAAAATATAAAGAGTTAAAATTAATTATAGGAGAGAGAAACTATATCGATAATAGTTATCAAACACCAGAAGAAACACTTGAGAAGTTTATAGTTAATATAGAACAAAATAAACAACAGTTGTCAACCAATAAACTCTAATTCAATTTCATCTTTTATTGGAATTCCGTTTTCTCCGATGAAGGGGATCTCTGGTTTCAGTTTTCTTGATTTACTAATTGAATCTGTATGGACAATTTTTATATTAAATCCTCTCTTTTTATAGAAGTCCAAAGCAGCTAAATTATCATTTGTTGTAATAGCCCATATTCGGGCCCAATTATTATTTTTTGCTTTTTTTATAAGTTCTTTTATTAGTAACGTACCGATACCTATATTCCTCTCAATCGCATTAAGTGTGATTATTTCGCATTCATTGTTTTCGAGGTTGTATGTTAGTGCTCCGCATTTATTATTACTTTCCTCAGCAATTATCCCGTGGAGTTTTTCGATATGATAAACTATTCCCCTTGTTACAATTTTCGATGATCCCCAATTATCGATGACTAGTTTTGTAAGCCAGCTTTTATCATTTTTATTTATGTCTCTTGTGACCATATTGAAAGTATATCAGTTTGGTTAGAACCCTTGGTTAATAACGATGCAACAATCTGAATGGTTATATTTGGTAAATCAATCCAGTAGCCTTGTTAAAAACAATCTCGTAGTTAGAACCTTTTTTTATATATATTGTCATGAAGGGCTAAAATAGTGTTTCTGTGTTTCTCCTATCCTAAGTCCAGGCGCCTGGATTCCCGCCTCTGCCTGCCGGCAGGCAGGTTCGCGGGAATGACATTTCTGGACTTTGAATCTGCTCATTTTCTTACTCGGATTACTCTCATCGAACTATAAGTTGCGATGGTGCTTTCCAGAAGGTAGGACCCTTTAAACAAAATTGTTCATAATCCCCTTCTTTTTAAAGAAAAAAACGTTCTTGAAAAGTGAAAACTTTTTTATGAAGCGTTCATTAAGCAGGTTCAAAATCCATGCGAATAGATATATTGTACCATAGAAGTATTAGTTTTGCAAGAAGAGTTTTTTATATCTTCCCGACGAGATCAATCCCCGGCTTAAGCGTCTTACTCCCCGGATGCCATGAAGCGGGACACACCTCCCCTTTATGTTCTCTAATATAGATGGAAGCTTGGAGTTTGCGGTAGATCTCATCGATATTTCGACCAATTGAATTGTCATGCATGTCTATGGCTTTCAGAACTCCATCAGGGTCGATGATGAAAGTAGCTCTCCACGAAAGGCCTTCTTCCTCAATATAAGTTCCAAATATTCTACAGACGGCCCCAGATGGATCGGAAGCCATAGGATATTGAATTGTTTTTATCACCGGAGAGGAGTCATGCCAGGCTTTATGTGTATATTTTGTATCGGTTGAAAAAGAAATAACTTCAGCCCCTAATTTCTTAAAGTCATTATATTTTCGTGCGGCCTCCGCAAGCTCGGTTGGACACACAAAGGTAAAGTCCGCAGGATAAAAAAGAAGTACAAGCCATTTGCTTTTGTAATCTGAGAACGTTACTTTTTTAAATTCTTCGTTGTGATAGATATCAAAAGAAAGATCGGGAATAGTTGAGCTAATGGTCATCATAGCAATCATTATACAGTATTTGACTTTATTTTTTTCAATTTTGCAACAAAGAAACCCTCCATCGTTTTTGACGGAAGAATATAGCCTTTTATGAGGGGAAGATTCTCTATAGATATTTTTTCCAAAATAATATTTCCTTTTTCCTTTTCCAATATCCAATCGATAACCTGTTCATTTTCCTCAGGCGAAAGAGTACATGTGGAGTATACGATAGTGCCGCCTATTTTGGTAGCGCTTACTGCGGAGCGGAGCATCCACCGTTGCAATTTACTCAAGTTTTTTACTTTTTTCAGAGACCAATGGGAATATGTTTTCGGATCGGACACATCAAATTTCCCCTCCATTGAGCAGGGGGCATCAAGCAATACTTTGTCAAAATATTCCGGGTATTTGGTCCAGAGCGATTGACCAGGAAGGCGCGACGTTATCGTGTTCGTGACACCTTGTGCTAAAAGAACCGATTTCAATCGATATATTCTATTTGAATCAATATCGTTTGCAATTATTTCTCCCTTATTTTCCATCAGTGCCGCAATTTGTGTCGTCTTACTTCCCGGGGCCGCGGCCATGTCAAGAACTTTTTCCCCACCTTGCGGATTAAGAACTAATGCGGGGACCATACTGGACAGAGATTGGATATATATTTTTCCCTCTTTATAAAGAGAAGACTCGGTAACTTGTTTTGAGGTTGCGGTTGGCAATAAAAGGGCGTCTTTACACCAAGATATTTTTTCATACGAAATTTTCAAACTATCCAGTTGTTTTATCACATCATGCGTCGTCGACTTGAGTGTGTTTACGCGTATGGATATAGGCTTCTTTTTAAAAACATCCGAAATATTAATTTCGGGATAAAAAGAAGTTATTCGATCAACAAAAACAGCTGGCAATGGCATAAACACATTGTACTTCACTTCTTTCCAAATATTGAACCCCACAAGTTCTGCCATTTTGTAAGTGCCGCTTTGCGAAAGGCAGATAACTGTTCAAAATTGCTTTTTCTTAAATTCTGACGTTCCGTCTTATTTGTTTCCATCAATTTTTTCCGGTCAGCCTTGATGGTGGGCATAAGAGTTAACCGTTCTTCGGGTGTTTTCCCTTTCAAAAGTTCCTTGGTATCAACGCGGAACTTTTCTCTTTCTAATTTGCTTTTGTTGCGAAGTGCTTCTCGCCCTACCTTATTTTCTTGTCTTATCCCCTGCCGTTCTGTCTTAATTTCTTTACGCATTTCTCTTATTTCTTTTCTCCTTTGTACTCCGGGAGGAGTCTCAGTTGTACCTACTTCCTCAGCATAAGTGGATACAGGAACTACTAACAGGGTTGCGGCAACTACTGCCATTAAAATAGTTTTTTTCATACTCGTAAAATAAAATTATTAAAGACTAGTAAAATAGTATACATGATAATAGAAAAAAGTTTCAAGAGGAGGTATAATATTTAGAATTATGGTAAGAATAGAAGCACCTGACAGATCACCAAAGAAGGGACCTAAGCGTTCACGTCATGGGCCAACAGAAGGTCCGGTAACAAAGCCCCCTCCTCCCAGATGGGAGCCGACTGAAAACCCCTATCCAACGCCGTTCCCTCCTTCAAGGGCTCCGGTAAATAATTATTCCACTTAATAATCATTCCTACCCCTGCGTTTGCAAGGGTAAACTCCGTCGAAATATCAAACTTGTCATCCTCGGGCTTGACCCGGGGATCCAGATTAAAATTACCTTATAAAATATCCTTATACAAATCTTTCCATTCGGGATTCTTTTCCTGTATTAATTCAATTTTCCATTTACGATTCCATTTCTTTAGTTGCTTTTCTCTTGTTATGGCTAAGAGCCTGTTTGAAAACTTCATGTTAATAGAGTAGTCTGAAAGTATATGAGT
>CAYITZ010000086.1:0-4550 GCA_964366485.1 uncultured Gammaproteobacteria bacterium | reverse complement strand
CAGAGCAGGGAGGAGAGCTATAAGGACTAAGTTGTTCCAGACCCGAGTGCTCCGCCAATGAAATATATGAAACAAAATCTTAAAAAGATTCTCAAAAACAGCTCGGAATTGACGGGAGATGAGTTAAGCCAAATACAATCCGCAATACTGAAGGAGTTTAAGTTGCCATTTCGAATCGAAGATCAATCTCCAGATAGATTATTCTTCCTTCTCAAAAAAGAAAATTTAATTCTTGCAATGGGGGCGTTATGGGAAGTTAAACCGGTGATGTTTGACGGCGATGAATTTTCTTTTTTAGGTGTTTTGAATGTAGTGGCAAATGAAAAAGGAAAAGGATACGGGAGGCAAGTTGTTGAGACGATGAGAAAATATGCAATCGAGCATGATAAAACAACATTTGGATTTTGCATGCCGAAAAATAAAGGATTTTATGAGAAATGCGGATTTCAAATCGAGGAAAAATCCACGCAAAGATTTGTGTACCATAAAGGTCCTGAAAAGATAACAAATAAAGACGGGCAAATAATTTTTTATCAGGAATCCTCAGATAATTTCATGAAAAAAGTTCTTGCTCAACCGGAAAAAGAAGTGTCAATCCCAACTGAGAAACTTTGGTAAATACTGCTATAATTTAACTATGAACAAAAAGCTAAAAATCGTGGGAATTTGCGGCAGTTTGAGAAAAGAATCCTTAAATAGAAAGGCGTTAAATGCATCTAGGAAATTTTTTCCCGAAGATGTGGAGTTTGAAACTGTTGAGATAGGGGATATACCTTTTTTTAATCAGGACCTTGAGTTAAATCTTCCTGAAAGTGTTGTGAAGTTTCGAGAAAAAATTCAATCCGCCGATGGTATCCTTTTTGCCATGCCGGAATATAATTATTCGGTCTCGGCAGTTCTCAAAAATGCAATTGAATGGGGTTCGCGTCCCTATGGAAAAGCGGTGATGAATGGAAAGCCTGTTGCGATTATGGGGGTTTCAACTGGAATGTTGGGAACAGGGAGAGGACAATATCATCTACGACAAATATGTGTACAGGTTGATATGTATCCTTTGAATAAACCCGAAGTCATGATCCCCTTAGGTCTTGATAAATTTGACAAAGAGGGAAACCTTATCGACGTTCATTCAAAAGAAAAGATTGAGAAATTAGTACAAGCACTTATTGCTTGGACAAAAAAATTTATTTAACTTTGTTATTCCAACTTATCCTTCGTATCCCAAAATGAGTTTTTGAAATTGCGCGAGTACTAATATTTTTAAGCATTTCATCGAGCACTGATAAGCCTATATGTGTGGTTGAGCTCCCCAATGCCATGGTAGCAAGCACCGATTGGTTTGACATTGAAAACATTACCATAGAGGTAAATAATTCTGATAGTACAAGAAGGTTGCTCCATTCTGGTTTTAACATCAGTCCTGGCTTTTTTGTTACAGCATTATAATCTCCAAACCAATGGGGTATGAGTTGTTGCATTTTTGACGATATTTTTTTTTCATCAGGACAGGCTAATCGACCGATGGCAAGAATGAAATCTTCTGGAGTTGAATCTGACGACGCTACGTCTTCTGTTTTCTTATAAATATTCCATAATGAGGTAATATTGTTCGGATCGTGAGAAAATAAGGTATCATTTATGACGGTTGTAAGGTCTGTAATCTTAAGCTTTTTTTTCATTTTTTTAAGTTCACTGTGACCAAGATTTAGATCAAGATGATATATTCCTAAAAGAACTTTTAGCCCCTGAGATACCCCCGGTGGTAGCTTGTCTAAAACCAAATCGCAAGCCTCGATCAATAACCAATTATTTATTGTTTCCGCTCCCAAATCATAGAGAGCTTTTTTTATTTTTAAGCGTTCACTACCTAATAGCTCGTTTGGATATTTCTTTTTATAAGCAGGAATATATTCCGGTGATACGGTAAACATATGGGCTACGTGAGGTGGGATTGTGTCTGGGAAAATCCTATTAATCGCCCTGTTAATAGCTACACTGAGAATGCTTGACTCGCATCTCGGAGTAGATTCTTTTGAAACCATATATATTATATTTAGACTACTAGAATAACTTAATCGGTATTATATCAAAAAAAACGAAAGATTGAATTTAATCAAATGTATTCTCGGTTATAATTGTTGTATGCAAAAACAACGTGTTCAGGTTGGCATTGGCGTCATCATTCTTAAAGGGAATAAAATTCTTTTGGGTAAACGTATCGATGGACATAGTAAGGGCACCTGGCAATCAACCGGAGGACACTTGGAATTTGGAGAAAGTTTTGAAGATGGTGCACGACGTGAAATAAAAGAGGAAACTGGTTTAGAAGTAAAAAATATTAGACAGATAATTACCACAAATGATATCTTTACTAAAGACCATAAACATTATGTAACCATATTTATGGCATGTGAATATGTAAATGGAACTCCTTCAATTCTTGAACCACATAAATGCAGTGAATGGAGATGGTTTGATCGAAACAAACTTCCCGAGAATTTATTCCTGCCGTATGACAAGATTTTGTTACTCCTTAAATCAAAATGATTAAAGGAACTAGAATGATTCCCAACACCATCGTAAAAGCAACTAATGCACTTGCATACTTTTGATCTAAATCATGTTCAACCGAAAATGCAACAGCTAAAGCGGCCGCCGGGGACACCGCAGAGATTAATATAACTTTTTGGCCTATACCGGAAATTGAGAATAGGACAGTAAAAATATATGCAAGTAAGACAGAAACTCCCATAACCACTCCGGCAGATAATAATAATCTGGACAAATTTTCTTTACTTGAAAAATATCTAAAATCCAATAGAACTCCTATCGATATGAATAATAATGGATTAATAAACCCTGATAGAGTCGTCTTCATTTGGGTAAAAAAAAGAGGAAGCTCAAACTTTAATAAACCAAAAATAATTCCGAGTAGTAATGCAAAAATCATCGGATTTTTTGCAAAATTGAGAATTCCTTTTTTAATACCCAATCCTTGTTTATTACCGAGATATCCTGTTATCAGATATACTACTGTCCAAGCCATCAATCCGTTTCCGAAATCATACATGAATAGATATTTCAGGTTTTCAGTTCCATAAAATGCCTGTATAAACGGAAGGGCAAAAACTAACGTACTGGTGATTCCTGATGCGGCAATCAGAGTACCCAGAGATTTATTATTAAATTTCAAAAACTTACCAATAAAATAACTAACCAATATTAATATGCTTTGAACTAATATCGAAATAATTGGATAAATACTTAAAGATAAGTCCAGTTTGGTAGTGGCAAAAGATAGGAATACTAAAATAGGGAGTGGCAGAAAGAACAAAAACTTGATGGCTTTCTTTGCAAAATCTTCATCAATTATTTTTGATGCTTTAGAAAAATAACCGATGAAAATGAGTGAGAAAACAGAGATGAGAATGGGGAAGCTATTGAAGTTCATGATTTATTATATAACAATGCCTTCCGGGGTTGTTTACTAGAAGTTATCTTACAAACCATCCATGGCTATTTTGAGTAGAAATCAAATATTGATACCGAGGAATATCCTGACCAAATATCCTATGGCAAAAGTGAGGGTTGAGACTCCCAGACTGATCCCCGCCATTTCCAAGAATCTCTTTTTGAATGGTTGATCCTGTGCTATTGAGATGTAGAATGTGAAAAAAAGAATGATGAACATAGCAAACATGAGGGCGCAAGCCAGCGCAACAAACACGTTGGAGAAAATAAAATAAGGAGAAATGAGGATTAAAACAGTAAAGACATACATACTTCCCGTATAGAGGGATGCTTTTATGGGGTCCTTTCCTTGCTTTTCAGCCTTTGTTGAAAGATACTCAGATGCCGCCATAGAGAGGGATGCGGCAATACCCGTGATGAGCCCCGTCATCGCAATAATTTTGGTATTTTGAAGCGCAAGGGTAAACCCTGCAAGAGCACCTGTTAGTTCAACTAATGCATCATTTACTCCTAGAATCATCGATCCAACATATCGTAAACGCTCCTCATCTAACATAGCTAAAAGCGCAGTTTCATGTCTCTTTTCCTCTTTTTCAATTTCTTTCGCGTGAGGAATATACTTTGCAATAGTGTCATAATTTACTTGGGCTAATTCCTCCCCCTTTTCCATAAGCTTCACCGCAAACGTAAATCCAAGCAGTTTTGACAATAAAAGATATATAAAAATTTTGAAGTTTGACGGCTTTACTTCACGATGAGTAAATGTTTTCCAAAAGTCATGATGACTCTTTTCGTCTTGCGCAATTTTACTCAGTATCTTTCTATTTTTTTCATCAGGGAGAAAATGAGCGAGGCGAGAATAAATATGATATTCTGTAATCTCATTTTCTTGGGCAGTAAGTATTTCTTGAAGACGATTTATTGGTATTTTACTAGAATCGTGAATCTTGATGTCTGTCATACAAGTTTTATTGTATCAAAAACAATGATTATAATCCATCCATGGCTAATTTGTGGTAAAATGATACCTCTGGAAACGATCATAAAGTTTTCTCAAGTCTCCTTTGACTTTGGGCATG
>CAYITZ010000085.1:0-4650 GCA_964366485.1 uncultured Gammaproteobacteria bacterium | reverse complement strand
TGATAGAAAGTCTTATAGTTGGGTAAATAGCAGTACTAATTGGCATATATGCTCACTTTTACTTTTAGAGCTTCGTCAAGTAAGACTTGACTTCGTGTCAAGAAGCGTGGACCCTTATATTTTACAATCCCACCGTAATCTTCCCGTTTGCATACTGGCGAATGAGGGCGCCGATGATGGTCTGGTAAGGTACACCCGTTGCAAGTGCTTTAGTCTGGATTTTCTCCAAATCTTCTTTGGCCACACGAAGGGTAACCCGTTTATCTTTCTTCAATGTATTTTTTGCATAACGAACATACCTCTCTATTTCTTCCTTTTGATTAGGAACGGGCACGAACACATCATTTTCAATATCCTTCATTAACTGTCTTTCATAATCGTCTAGCGGTTCATATATTGATCTTTTTGATTTTATTTTTTTCATAATTATCTCTTAACTTTTAATTTTTTATCAAGCCGTTGTCTTGTATATTTTTGACTTGGATATATCGTTTTTAAAAATATATATGCTTCTTCTTCGATAAAGGGAACCGCATAAATATATTTTCTTATCCTCATGAGAAAAATTCTTTGGTTTGGATATTTTTTGTTATTTGGGTGATTGATAACCTCAACTAGTCTTTTATTACTTAATGCCCTTTTTATCTTTTCAAAATCAATATTTCTCTTTTTTTTTAGCCACTCATTCTTCTCATAACTATATCGATATTCTTTCATGCCATAAATAGTATAAACCGATGTACATACATTGTCAACAGAATTTTAAAAACATCTATTTGACATCTCCCCTCAAAACAAGTAAGATAAATCTCATACTATGAAAGCGAGAAACATGATGCTCCTGGCTGTCTTACTTGCTGTTGGAATTGGCGCCATCATCGTCTATCTTCCCCTAAAACAAGAAAAAGACCGCCTAGCTGACCAGATCAAACGTTCACAGGAAGTGGAACAAAGTCTTACTAAAAAAGTTGATGAGATGAATACCCAACAAGCCAAACAGCTTGAAGAACAGAAAAAAATTGGCTTATCTGAAAAAAAGGGAGGTCTCGTCTATTTTTCTCAAAAAACAACTCTCCTGCCCAACAACCAGGTGCAAATTGATATTTCTTTGAGCGGTGAAAAAAATACGTCCGTGGATGCGGCTGATTTGGTTCTTTCCTACTCCCCAACTCTTATCATCAAGGAGATAAAAAAAGGCACCGTATTCCCCTCTTACCCACGTTTAACTGATAAACAGGGTTCCATCACCATAACCGGCCTCGCCCTACCCCTGGGCAATACGGTAACGTACGGAAAGATCGATGAAGTATACGCGACGCTCATTTTCGAGAAGAAAGGGAAAGGGACGATTGAAATAAATACGAAAGATACTCAGGCGTACTTTAATGGCACGCCCATTCTGGACTTTATCAGCAGTTTTAAACCGATTGCGCTATGAACGACGAGAATAACACAAATGTGAGCACTGGTCATGAAAAATTTGTAAAAGTAACTTTTTTTTCCGTCTTGGGAATCTTCTCGGTTCTCCTGGTAATCATCGCACTCTCCTCGATGCCCTTGAGGAGTAAGGCCTCTGCAAACACGTTATCCTTAAAAATAAAAATTCAGGGCACCTACAAGGCTTTTGACAAGATAAAAGCCCGCGTTGCCTTTTACGACGGTCCGGACAAAGCGTCTGAGGAGCCCGAAGTCGAATTCATTTACCAGAGTGGGGTTTTCAATGGAGATGTTGCTTTCCAGTCGGGCTTTAATTTTGCAAAACCGTATGCTCTCTTTATCAAACCAGTTAATTTCGTCGGGCGTATATTTTGTAGTGCTGAATTATCAGGAGATAAATGCAAGACTCCCGCCTTCTTCTTTTTGACTTCAGGATCGACTGCAGATCTCACCTCTCAAACGTTTCTCGGGGGCGATCTGACTCCTCCAAACGGAAAAGTGGATGCACAGGATTTGTCCTACATCATCAAAAATTTGGGAAAAGTGACAACCGACGCTACTCAGAATACTGATCTTGATAGCGATGGGATTACAGGCGTGGTGGATTATTCACTCGCCTTTTATTCTTTATCACATGATGCGGTTGATGACAAAATTGAGCTGACTGCTCCTATCCAACCTACCGCAACACCCGAACTTACTTTGACACCGACGGCAACTCCGGCACTTTCACCAACCGCAGCTTTATCCCCCACTCAGGGCCCCTCTCCAACTCCGGGTCTATCACCAACTAGTACCCTCTCACCTACCCCTACTCCCACGGTTGATCCGCTTGTTACCCAAAGCCCAACTCCTACCATCGATCCAAGCGTTACGGTCACTGTTACCCCGTCTGTCATTCTTACCCCCTCAGTTACCCCAACCCCCGTTAACATACGCTAAATGAACACCCGCACCCGTGCTCTAATAGCAATAATCATTGCCGGAGTTCTCGGAGGAATCGGCCCCATTTATTCAAAGGTTGCACTCACGGAATTCACCCCCTTTCAGATAGTATTCGTCCGTTTCTTTTTAGCCTTTCTCATTCTTCTTCCTACTGGTGTTATCACTAAAAAACTTCATTTTGATAAAAGCGATCTTCTCTATCTAACCTTCATATCTCTTCTTTTTGCAGGAAACATTTTATTATTTATGGTTGGCTTGCAATACACTACAAGTATTGCGTCGCAACTTCTTTATCTTTTGACTCCGGCCTTTGTAATTGTTCTTTCATCCTTCATCCTAAAGCATAGGATCGAAGGTAAACATGTGCTAAGCATTGTGGCTGGATTTTCCGGCGGTCTACTTTTGGTTTTTAGAAGTGATAATGCCGCACTTTCCCAATCACTGGGAAATATGAAGGGAAATATTATGATTTTATCTGCGGTTATTTGTTGGTCATTATACGTGACCCTTTCAAAAAAACTTAGCCATAAGTACAGCCCATTGAGTCTGATCGTGCTTGTAAATTTTGTTACGGGGGTCCTTGCTTTACTACTAATGATTTTTAAGAGAGAAGATATCGTCTCTGCTTTTTCTCACGCGCACATGTTACCGATCATCAACCTGCTTCTTTTGGTCGTGTTTAATTCGATTCTTTTCTTTTTCCTGTACCAATGGGCTATAAAGCTTGTCAAACCGTTTTCGGTTTCACTTTCAAGCTATATTGGAACTCTTGTAACCGCAACCCTTGCGATTCCTTTGTTTGGGGAAAAGATAACCGCTCAACTGGTGATCAGTGGGCTTCTGATAGGGATAAGCTCGTACCTTACTTTTAAGAAGAGATGAGATCCTTTTATATTGCCGATGCAAGAATCTGCTTGATATATGATTGATAGGGCAAATCAAGCCTATGAGCTTTTACTTTGATCTGATCAATTAAACTTACTGGTAGTCTGATAGTGATAGGACGACTGGATAATTTTAAATTGGGAAAACGAACCCTCCTTGCCATTGAATAATCGACATAATCAACAGAACTATGGGTTTGCCAAAATTCTCTTTCTTCTTTTTCCGATTTAAAAAAAGGAATCTTTTTAAGTTGTTTCATATTGTTTCCTTTCATGATTATCTGCCGTTCTTACGGAGATAACTCTAACTTTTAATTTTCTCATAGTAAATATGCAAAATAATAGTTTATTATTCAGCGTTTTTCCCATAAGCACATATCTCTGTTCATGTTGTGAATGCTTAATATCTTCTTGTAATAGAGCGTTTTCATCTAAAAATACCTCCTCGGCTTCATTTGGCGAAATCCCATGTTTGACATAACTTTTGTCTTTGTTTGCACTGTCCCATTCAAATCCAACAATCGAATCCAAATCAATCATGTACATATGATACATGTACAATTATTCCCTGTCAAGAAGAATTTATTATTTTAATATCCTTTTCTATCTGCGACTTCAACTCCTCCATCGTCTTGAAATCCATGATCTCGCGAATATATTTTCCAACCTCAAACTCAATCTCTTCTCCATAAATTTCTTTTTTAAAATTCAGAATGTGTATTTCCAATATGATATTCTTCTCTTCTTTGACTAAGCGGGGGCCTAGATACAGAGCCCCAAGATATATTTTTCCATCATATTTGACTCGAGATGCATAAATACCTTCTTTGAAGGAATCAACAAGAATGTTAGGATCAAGATTCACGGTGGGAAATCCGATGGAGCGACCCTCTTTTGAACCGGGTAATACTTTTGCGTTGTACCACATGTTATTTCTTTAGCGTTGTCACTTTATAAATCGAGAATAAAACAACAGCGGCTCCGATCAACTGGGTAACAGAAAGGGGATTTTTCAGATATACATAATCGATGATGATCGCTGATACCGGCCAGGTTAATTCACAAATGGCACTTACTTGAGCTTTTGTGTTGCGTAAACCATAATAGTAAATGAGTAAGGCAACCATTCCCGTAGTTAATGCAATGATGAGAAGGGTCCCCAATTGGGGCATAGTTACCTGGGTCATCGACGAAGTTTGTCCAAGAATGAGAACGATGATAAAAGCCCAAACGGGTGCCATGATAAAACGGAGAAAGGTGGCAGTTATATGGGAAACTTTCTTTAAGACAACTTTTGAAAATGAAGTAGAACTTCCCCACATCGCCCCCGCCGAGATCGCCATGAGTGCCGCGGCAATAGTAGCTCCATCTCTTGAGATATTTA
>CAYITZ010000084.1:0-4706 GCA_964366485.1 uncultured Gammaproteobacteria bacterium | reverse complement strand
TATGCTGTTAAAAATTGAGAAGGAATATGTTTAAAAGTTTTCAAACAGGCTCTAATTCAGGATTTTCATAAATTTCATAATATACCAAATGGTGAATTTCATATTTCATAATGAATCCATCAACTTTTTGATTTTTATGTTCCCAGACTCTCTTAGCCAAATTATTGGTGATTCCAATATATAGGGTTCCATTCTTTTGAGAGGACAGAATATAAACACAATATGCTTTATTGAACACAAGGTAATTATATAGATTCCCGATCAGGTCGGGAATGACTAATTATTTGTGAGGTATCAATAATAGACTGGAGCTTCGCTTACGTGGGAATGACAAGTTTCAATCCTCTTTTATCTCCAAACTCCCCCATAACACCCGGGAGGCGAAGGATTTATGGGGGGACCAATTTTTCACGAGTTCGCTGAGACATTGTTTTCATGATTCGCTCTATCCACGGTAAATAATATTTTACACTTGTTGCAGTTGTTCCTTCGTTAGCTTTGCGGTAGATATTTATTCCTAATACAACATTTGGATTATTAATTCCACCCAAAACAGGCCCTCCAGAATCTCCATTACAGGTACTTGTTCTATCCCCATACCCATAGGAAATTTTCTTACCATCGCCATCAACATCAGACAAAATAATAGGGAGTGTAATTACTTGTAAAATGTCGCTATATTTTTCGAAACCGTCTGAAAAGATTTTTACGCACCCCCATCCAACTAAGGTATTATTAGTTCCTGACATATATAAAGCGCTTAAATCATCTCTCTCGTCCTTACTATTCCCTGGAATAGGAAGTAAAGCAGGCTCAACGTCAAGCACTTTTTCCTGTAATCTCAATAACGCAAGGTCATTAATGCCAGGTGCACCGTACTCCTCGTGTACAAAGGGCTTAAATTCTATAAATTTGTTTGTAGAACTTTTACGATGAATGGTATTGACTGCTACAAATTGGTACATATCACGTGGTTGGACACAGTGGCCGGCAGTAAGTACCCACTCAGGATCAATAAGAACTCCGGTACATCCATTATTTAGAAGTGCCACAAAGGGAAATTCCCCTTCTTTTGCATTCCTTCCTCCAATAATGTTGAGTGTTTCAGCTCTCGAAGTTATTACATTCTTATGAGTAGAAATAGTACTATAGATCGATAAAAAAACAGTCAGAACGATCAACAATATAACCAATGTTAAAAGTAATTTCCAGGTAATGCAAATTTTATTTCCATTTTCCATAATCACATTATATATAAATCTTCCTTCAACTCCAAACTCCCCCACAGAACCCGGGAGGCATAAGATTTGTAGGGAGACCAGTTCTTTACAATTTTTTCAATTTGTTTTTTGGTCGGATCTTTTTTAAATCCGTATACTTTCATCAATCCTTTTTTCAATCCCAGATCTCCGAAAGAAAAGATATCCTCCCTTCCCAATGTAAAGATGAGAAACATTTCGGCGGTCCACCTACCGATGCCTTTTACTTTCGTCAACTCTATTATTACTTCCTCATCGGGCATAGAATCAAGTTGTAATAATGGAAGTCCTTCATGGAGAAATGCCTCGGCAAGATGCCGGACATAACGGGCTTTGGCGTTGGACATACCCACACCGCGCATTTTTTCATGGGGAATTGAGAGAATATCAAGCGGTTGGATGATACCACCAGGAAATAATTTTTCAAATCGTCCGAATATCGTATTCGCCGCTTTTCCCGAAAGTTGTTGATCTACGATGTCTCGGCAAAGTTGATAAAAATAACGTTCTGGCTTTTCTTTTTGGATAGGAGAAATCTTGTTTACTTTGAGCGCGTATTTGTGGAGAATAGGATCTTTGATTTTGAAATGATGTAATGCCCGTTTCATAGATAGTATTTAAATACATAACCATATGTCATTGCGAGGAGTCCTCCGAATCGGAGGACGACGCGGCAATCTTATTATTTAGATTGCTTCGTTATACTATGTTTGGCTCGCAATGACAATCAATTTCTTTTAGTGTTGGACGAGAACTAATCACTTTTTGTTATTCCCAAAGTCTCGGTAATTGAATAGGTATCATTATTTTTTTCAATTTTTATATACGCTGTGTTTTGTATAGTACCCTGAGGCATTTCGTTAAATGTTGCAAATTGTAAATGGGCAAGGAGAGAAAGCATGACATTTGCATGTGACGCAAGTAAAAGAGTCTCTCCTTCACGAGCATGAGTGATTTCATCAAAGGCTTTCAGAACGCGCGTCAATGTTTCCCCAAAAGATTCCATATCCGGTACAAACTTCCAATTCATCTGTTCAATTGCTGAAACAGTATTAAATTTTTCGTAAGAGTTTCCATAGTGTTCTTTTCCATAGGCGCCAGTTTTTCCCTCCAAAGAACCAAAGTGACGTTCTCGAAGACCATCATGCAAAGAAACGGGCAAACTTTTTTTATCGGCGATTATTTGCGCTGTTTTGTGTGCCCGTTTCAATCGGGATGCGTAAACATGATGTAGAGTAATTTGATCAAAAATGAGTGAAAGGTCTCGCGCTTGTTGAACTCCTCGTGAGGTTAATGGCGGGTCAGCGCCAAAGATGTCACCTTGGACATTCCCCTCCGATTCCCCGTGACGGACAACATATAAAGTAGTTATCATATTATTTATTTAAACACCTCAGCCATCATGCATCGGGCGCCCCCTCCCCCGACTTGTTCAATGGTTGGTATTTCGGCAACGACTAATTCTCCGTACTTTGAAAGTATTTCGCGGTTTTCTTTGGTAAATGCATCGTAGGCTGTTTTTGACATGACGATCAATGACTTTCCCTTCTTTGAAACGAGTTGTAATACATTTCCGCAATACTGATGTATCTGTGGTACTGATATTCGTATGATTTCTTTTCCCAAATCTTTGAGTTTATGTTCGACTGTCCTACGTTCCCCATCATCAGGAATTGATTCAAGACAGACCACCGCAAATTCGGCCCCCATATTCATGGCAATATTGGTGTGATACACGGGGAATTTACTTGAGTCTATGGCGTGAAAAAATACTCCCTCGTATCCCATCATGCGGCACCAATCATCAAACTCCTGTTTATCCGTACGAACCGACGCCATGGCAAAGGCTACTTTATTTTTTCGGTCCAAAACCATACTCCCCGTCCCTTCAAGGACGTGTCCACTATCTTCATAGGAAGTTATATCAAATAATTTCGACACGGGTATATTATTATCAGTGAGTAGTTTTTTCAATTCTTGAGTTTGTCTTTCAAGTCTGCGATTCGGGGCCAGCATGGGATACACAATTAATACTCCCCCTACATGGTGTGAAAACCAGTTGTTTGGGTATACGGCGTCTGGAGTTATTACGTTTTTTCTACTGGGAAGGGTTAAGACATTTATTCCTTTTGAACGAAGCAAAGCAATCATATTTTCAAATTCTCTCATTGCTCTCTTTTGCACTTCCTGTGCGGAAATATCAAGATTGTGTTGAAAATTATTTGAAGCGGCAGTCTGGGGATTAAATCCAAATTGGTCGGGTGAAATCATGACGACGGTGTCGGTTAGTTGATTTGATGGCATAAAGGTAATATTATATCAACAATAGAGTTGACTTATTTGGAAACGTACTTTATGATTATACTCATACTTAATTAGTATAATATAAATATATATGAAACTGTTTTTTCTCTAAAGGAAGCACATATTTCTCAGGGTCGCTTCCGTCCACATAAAAAAATCTTATTACCTGATCAAAACGACCTTATGCTGGTCGTTTTTTTAATTACCAATTAATGTAAGATTTTATAACCTATGTTACCCGCATTTCTCATAACCCTTCGTGAAGTAATAGAGGCATCGTTAATCGTTGCAACGATACTGGGCATATTAGTAAAACTGAAACAAACGAAAGGAATAAAGACAGTATGGCTGGCGACGGGGGCGGCAACCATGTTGAGCATCATCTTGCTTGGAATGGGGAGCATCTTAGGTCTTCGGGTTCAGGAAATCTATGAAAAGCATGAACCGTATATAGAAGGAATTCTCATGGTTACTTCGGCTGTATTCATCACTTGGGCAGTTTTTTTTCTTCATAAATATTTTTCAAACTACAAAGTACGTCTTCTACAAAAAGTGAAAGACACCATTGAACAACAAGAACAAAAAGGATTATTTATCCTTGTCTTTACCGCGGTTTTCCGAGAAGGATTTGAGATTGTGCTCTTTCTTTCCACAATTTATTTTTCATCCAACCCGCAACAGATCTTTACCGGCTTCGCAGGAGGGTTTTTGGGAGGTTTGCTTATTTCATTTGCGCTGTTTGGTGTAACTCAGCGAGTATCGGTTTATCATGCGTTTAGGATAAGCAGTATATTGCTTATATTATTTGCGGCAGGTCTTTTGGCCCGAGGCGTGCATGAGTTTGCCGAGGTTGGCCTTTTACCTGAGATAGGAAAGATGACGTTTGCTTTCATTCCTCAAAAAGGGACATTCATCGCTAATATGTTAAAGGCAGTATTTGGTATCACTCAGAAAATGGATCTGATCCAATTATCTTTCTATGGCATCTACACTGGCTTTATGAGTTGGTATGTTTTTTTGAGAAAATCCTCACAGCAGACTCCGGAAACAGAAGTTTAAGGAGTTATTTTTCTAAATCGAGCACTTCATCTATCCTCACTTGTGCAACAAAGTCGGGGACGTGGGAGACGAGGATCATCATGC
>CAYITZ010000083.1:0-4781 GCA_964366485.1 uncultured Gammaproteobacteria bacterium | reverse complement strand
TTCCTGGGAATTACAGAAAGAGAAACGCCGAAAATTGAATTGATTGCAAAGTATGAAGAAGGCAAAAAAAATACTATTACGATAAAACCCGGCGATTATTTTCTCGTTGCAACGATGGAGAAAGTAAACACACCCCTTGATATTACCATCAATTTCAAACCAAGGACGACTACGTTCCGCAGTGGATTATTTTTGAGAACTGGAAATGTGGCTCCCGGATACTGTGGGAAGCTCACTTTTGGCCTTAAAAATGAGGGGCCGGTTGAGGTGGTGATGGAGCTGGGGTGTCGGTTTGTGCATGCGCAGTTTGAGTGGGTGGACGGGGGAGGAAATCAGTATAAGGGGCAGTGGCAAGGAGGAAGGGTGACGACTACAAAACGCGAAAAACAGATATAAGTTTTTTCATCATTCCAACAGAATGTTGAGGAAAGTTAGCGATACGGATGTGATTTTTTTTATACTCTCCATAGCCCTTTCCCACAATCATTCCCTTCTTTTTTAATGCGGATACAATTTTTTCCGATTTACTATGTACATCGATGACAATAGTCGTCTTTGAGCGATATTTTTTATCTGCAATAAACGGTTTTCCGATTATATTTTTTTCAAAAAAATCATAAAGCATGTTTGCTTTTTCTTCCGCTTCCTGTCGAATAGTTTGTACTCCTTTTTTTAGTATGTCTTTTGTCACCTGCGCGACTAAATAAATATCCAGCACATTAGGGGTTTCAGGTGTTTGATAATTGACGGCTTTATTAAATAATTCTTTGAATGAGTGGTAGGAGCCAACTATTTTTTGAGTCAAATTTTTATTGACAATAAGCACACCTAATCCGGCAGGGAGCCCCAAACCCTTTTGCACGGAAAAAAAAGCAATGTCAATATATTCAAAATTTATTTTTGCATAAGGAGCGGAGGAAACAACATCCAAGGCAATCGGAATGGAGGGATATTTTTGTTTAATTCTATATATTTCGGGTAAAGGAATCATGATTCCGGTTGATGTTTCGTTATGGGTAATACAGATGAGCTCGGTATCTTTGGGAAAAGCTAACGAGTGAACGGGTTTTGAGGGTTTAAAAGTTGTTGAGGAGGATTTTTTGCCCAGGGAAAGAGCCATGTCATACCATTTTTGGGAAAATGCACCGTCTATCACATGAAAGCTTTTCTTGATTACCATATTTTCAATAATCCGTTCCATAGCCTCAAGGGAAGAGGAAAGGAACGCTATCTCGTGTGTCACCGGAACAGACAATAATTGTCTGATACCGTCAGCCGCTTGTTTATATATTTTTTTAAACAAGTCACCCCGATGAGAGATGGAGCAGATGTCTTGTTTTAATGCTTGACGAATGTGAGTATTGACCGTGGGGTAAAGCTGTGAGGGACCCGGGGTAAAATAGATGTTTGTCATTTAATTAATACAAGACTCGCAATTTTATGGTATGGGGAATTTGCTTTAATTCCTTTAACATACTCCCACTATATTGTTTATTTATATCGGTAATCACATACCCTATTAATTCATTTGTTTTTAGGTATTGGCTTTCGATATTGGCCCCGCTTGCGGCTAAAATAGTATTTATAGAGGCTAAAATGCCCGGGACATTATGATGGATATGAAGCAATCGGTGGGTATTTTTTTCGATGGGTGGCGGGGTAATGTGCGGGAAATTCACACTTAACTCCGTTGACCCCACATCAATAAAATTAATGAGTTCTTTCGTGACGAATGAGGCAATATCTCTCTGAGCTTCCCCCGTTGATCCCGCAATATGAGGAGTGAGAATGACATTAACCATGTTTTGCAATGGTGAAATAAACGGTTCGTCCTTACCTCTTGGCTCCTTCGGGAAGACATCAATCGCCGCTCCTTTTATTTTGCCCGATTTAATTTGTCTTGCGAGCGCGTCAACATCAACCACAAACCCCCGGCTTAAGTTAAGAAAAATAACTCCCGGCTTCATAAGTCCGAATTCTTTTTCACCGACTAAATTGACGTTTTCCTTGCGACCATCCACATGGATCGATATGACGTCACTTATCTTCAATAACTCCTTCAAAGTATTGCATTTTTTTGCATTACCGAGGACCAAGACTTCTGAGGTATCATAAAAGTACACTTCCATTCCAAGATTTTCAGCAAGAACAGAAAGTTGTGAGCCAATATGTCCGTAGCCTATAATACCAAGTTTTTTTCGACGAATTTCCGTACTTCCCCGAGCAGATTTATCCCAGATACCTTTATGGAGACAATTATTTTTATCCATAATGCCTCGGGAAAGCATGATTATCTGTCCCAGGGCAAGTTCTACTACGCTTCGGGTATTGGAAAAGGGAGCATTAAAGACAGGTATTCCTCTTTTTGCCGCAGTCTCAAGGTCAATCTGATTGGTGCCGATACAATACGCCCCTATTCCCAATAAGTGCGGTGCATTTTGCAAAAGTGAAGCAGTGATTTGAGTGCGGGATCGTATCCCGAGTAAGTGGATATCCTTAATACGCTCTTCCAGTAATTCATTACTGAAAGCTTTTTCATGCCATTCTACCGTAAAACCCGTTTTTTCAAAAAAGGTGACCGCGTTGTTATCAATATTCTCAAGAAGAAGAATTTTTATGCGATTTTTTGGGTAGGAAACAGACGAGGGAAGTTTATTGGCATATAAAAATTCGTCAAAGGAAGGAGCAATCTGGTCGGCTTGTCTGACGATAGTATCCCGTATGACGTTTTCAGTAAAGGCCACAAATACTTTGGCGGCCCCCATTTCTCTCAGTTCATAATCCGTATATCCATCGCCTATAACTACTACATTTCCGGAAAGTTGAAGCGATTGGACCGCTTTTATTTTGCCTTTTGCCTGAGCCAAGGGATTGGTTTTATCATATCCGGCATATACTCCATCTTTATCGAACTTAAATGTATTGGCGAGGATGTGGGAAGGATCAATACCAAAGGGTAAAGTGATGGGGACAATGCATTCCTTAAATCCGCCTGAGACGATATAGATACGCTCTTTATGTTGTTTGAAAAACTCTTTATTTCTCGCGATCGATGGCGATATATTTTTTTTTAAATAAGAAATGAGCTTATTAATATGGATTTTATTTGGTTTAATAAGTTGGAGACGTTTCTCCAGGCTTTTTGAAAACGGCATCTTTCCTTCCATGCCAAGAGCAGTTATTTGCTCTATTTCTCCAATTATTTTTTTCTTGTTGGGGTTACTTTTTAAAGATATTGAGGCTAAAATGTCTAACGTCTCTCCCTTAATAAACGTGCTGTCAAAATCGATGATGAAATAGGCCTGGGTCTTCATGGTTGTATTTTACAATATATTAAAAAGAAAGAGTTTGCGAATTAGGCCGCATCCGAGAATAACTTAACTTCTTCGGTGCGGCACAAAGGGCCGTAATCATTAATAACTCATCATGTTATTAATGAACGAGCCCTTAGCAGGAGGAGTGGGGTGAGTAGTTATTGAGGACAAGGGTATGGCTGTTCATATACGTGATTATAGATGTTTGGTTAATATATTACAATTGTATGTAAGAGAGCTATCTCACATTTCTTTAATGACGCGAGGAGGAGGGGCTCGGAAAATTGCAAGAGTCTGCACATATTCCTGTTTGTACTGTTGTAATAGATTATTATCCACCATCGCATTTTGCGCTATTTCGTCAAACGGATTCAAAATTGTGCTAAACACCATTGCATTTCCGAGAGAATCAACCCCCATTCTAAGAAACCTCGCATCAATCTGTGAAAGTCTCTCAGCAAGAAGTATAAGTGAACTTGGATTATCCATAACTTTTTCATCAAGACCCAATTGTTTCACTTTTTTCGTGTCTAAATTATGACGAAATGTCTGTTTGTAGCTTTTCCCATCTGCTGAAACATCACTGTCAGCTCCCCATACTACAGAATAGACTGGTTTTTTATTTTTAGAAGTAATCCCGGGAGAAATATTTTCAATATCTTCGACACATGCATAGCTACGGCAATCACTAATGATAGGGCCAACTACTTCGTGGAAGAAAGGTCGATTAGCTTGAGGAAGGGTAACTTTTCCCAAGCTCATATCTCCATTTGGTCTGGGTTCACTAACGACACTCATGATAACAATCCTCCTCCTACTACTACTACTACTACTACTACTTTTCAAGCGCAATTAGGAAGGACCCATATCCTGAGGTTCAAAGCTATTTAACACCCGGGGTTGAAAGTTGCTACAGTGTAACAATACAATGTAGCAAAGTTGTTGACCTCTTGACTTTTGTTATTATGTTTAGTATAAATTACTTATGTTTAATACCAAAACCATATCAAAACTATACACGCCCGAGCAGGTGGCTGATATTTTTCAGTTAAGCACGAACACCGTCTACTCTCTGATCAAAAGAGGCGAAATAGTTGCAAAAAAAATTGGAAAAGTTTATCGTATATCCGCAAATTCAATATTCTTTGCCTTTTCAGGGCTAGACGCCGATCTTTTCCAAAAACAACAGGAGGATTTCAACAATCTTCCCCTTATTGAGAAAGAATTGAGTCGTGTCCGCCAAGACATATGAAGGAAAAATTAACTATTTTTTTGGACTCCGATGTCATTATATCTTCTCTCATTTCAAAAAAAGGCGCGGCTTTTTTGTTGGTCAATAATAAAAAAACAGAAAAATATATTTCAAATGTTTCCTTCAAAGAAATAAAGGTGGTTATGAAGAGGCTGAAACTAGATATAGCTAGCGAAAAACAAAATGTCCGGTTTTTGGTATGCTGAATAAGTGGT
>CAYITZ010000082.1:0-4813 GCA_964366485.1 uncultured Gammaproteobacteria bacterium | reverse complement strand
AGGGATAAACCATATACAAAAAATCAATTTATAAAGTTTTTGCGCAAGTCAGGAGCTAGTTAACCTTTTTGCTACTGTCTGGTTGTATGACTTTATTTACAACTACTTCAAGTGGTAAGATGGTAACCTCTTTTGGTTCGTCTTTTTCAGTTTCTCTAAACTTAATAATAAAGTTATAAATACCACTGCCTTTAACAACAAACCCTGCGATTTTAAGCCTTGTTCGAAGTCTTTTGGTGTTTGCAGGAATAGTAAATTCAGTTGAGAATAAATGTCTTTCTTCATTATTTGGGTTTTTTACACTGATATCAACAATTCCTTTTACTTCTTTATCCTCGCTTGAATTAATCCAAAATGATACTACTTCATAAGCAACAGCTATGTTGATGTCCTTTTCGAAATCTTTAGAGTTTTGAACAACTGCGTTTATTTCGAAACGCTCCATCACGTTAAGTAAAGATATTTGATTATTATCACTATTTATTATGCTCTGTCCACAGAGAACAGACCATATGTGTGTTATTTTCATGCAAATGAATAATTAGAAAAAACTGGTAATCTAACACCTGTTATTTCTGCTTTAACTTCATGTCTACTATCACGATCATTTTTATTATTAATAATTAGTCCTGAAGTAAAGATACTTCTAACATCCTTAATCCAACCAGGGTAAGAACCTGGAAAGACAGCATACCCTGTTTGATTTTCTTTTACGATATTTAACATCGTATTAATATTGTTTGTTTTTTCTTTTGGCATCAGAATAATTGCTAAGTCAACATCTAATGCATGAGCAATTTTTTCTAGGGTTTTTTTTGAATAACCTTCATATTCAGCGCTTTCAAGACGCGCAATATTTGATTGTCTTACATGAGCAATGTTTGCTAATTGAGCCTGAGTAAGTTTTTTTTGTCTTCTTAATGTATAAATTTGTATAGCCACATCAATTGCTTGACTTACACGATTAAGGTCATATTCAAGAGAGGGATCTTTTTGAATCTCCCGTTCAATTAATTTATCAAGGTTAGTTTTTTTCATTCTTTTCTCCTTTTAGCTTAATTTTTAACTCAACTGCTTTTTTAATATCTGCCTTTTGACCTTTTTTACTCCCTCCACATAGTAACATGATTTTCCCCTTCCCATTATAGCAACCATATATTCTTGATATCTGCCGACTAACCCTATGCCGTATCTCAAAGATACCATCGCCCAACGGCTTCCAAAACGGCATTACATGATTTTGGCTCTCTTGCACCCTGTTTCTTAAATATCCAATAACCTTTAACCACAGGGGTTTGCATGTTTTTTTCAGACTGTCAAGATGGGATTGAACATGATTCTCCCCATTGTTTTCAAAAATCTCAACTTCAAATAACATTGTAACATATAACTTATCATTATATATACCAATTTTGGTATATATCTGATTATACCAAAAACGGATATTTTTGCAAGTGATAATTCAGTAAGTATACAGTTACCCACAGTAAAGAGATTTGCTGTATTAGTTGTTTAAATGCCCTTACGTGATAAAGACAGGCTTGGGCGAATCAGGCATGAATACCACCGCCAAACGTACTCTTCTATTTGGTTCCATGAATTTAAAAGTTTGTCCACAAATTAGTTTGTCATAACAATCTATATTGTATTTGATAATGCAACTGCAGATTGAACATTTGGATCTAATATCAAATTTCCAACGTTTCCTTTAGCATAAAAATTGGAGTTTTGGAAGTTGTGATTTCGTGTTTCTCGGGATTACATACATACAAAAAGGCAGAAGCAAAGTTATATTTTTTGTTTAGTTCGTTATCTATAAATTCTTGAACTTTAATAGAATTTCCACGACTTTGAATAGGGTCACCTCTATCATCTGTTGGTTGAAAATCTTCTTCTTCTCCCATTGTCCATGGAGCACCATGGTTTCCATGACCGTTGATAATTGCTATGGCGGTTTTATCTTTGGTAGCCTTTTTTAAAACATTGTTTAATAAATCTTTTTTATCTCCTTTTATCTGTAAGTCACTAAAAAATTCATGAATGGGATATTCTCCTAATTCTTCTCTTTTTAATTGGAAATGTTTGCTTTCATTAACTTCAGTTATTTCTTGTTCCACCAATCTTTCTATGGTGGAGTGGGCGGGTAAAACAGTACCGGGTGACGATAGAAAGACTTTATTTTCAGTTTCTAATGATTCATCTGAAGCAAAATCAAAATAAGATAATGTCGTTATATTTTCAGGAATATCAATATCAAAGTTTGATTTGAGATAGGCTTTTACAGATTTTGTGATAGGAATATCTATTTGGACACCAAATACATAGTTCTCTTTTTTTCCAATTACAATAGACCTGCCGGATATTCTGTCTTTATATGTAGGTCTTAGTTCACCATTATCAATCATGTTTGTATTTTATAACAAATGAGCTTAAATACCTCTATATGATAAAAGTGGGTTCAGATTGCAAAATAACGGATACCACTCCAAAATATACTCCTCAATCTGGTTTAAACTTTTCTCCAACTTGTTCATTAAAAGTATTTATCACTCCTTTATTGGATAGGATATCCGCAATATCATATATATGTATATTCACTATAAAAGTAGGTTATGAAGGAGTGTTAAGTTTTTAGTCTTACAATAAGCACGGTCATCACAACGTTTATAAGCATAATATAAATAGGATATGAATATTCTGCTACGGTCCACTTTGATAAAGCCAGAATACTGAAAAGGGCGGCGAAAATATCAAGCGTATAAAATGTCCAAACCTCTGTCTCCGGATGATGATACGTTTTGATGAGCGCCGGAACCATGCCTGTAAAATCTGCCCCGATTGCAAAATATAAGGCAATCACCGGATTTTTTGTTATCTGCCATAATACAATTCCTAGCAGTGCTACAACTAAACATAAGATATCCGTCTTCGACCAACCCCCCATGCCATGTTTAATGCTTAAGAAAAAAATAATAATTGATTGCAAAGTTGAAACTCCCGCAAGCCAAATCGCTACTCTATTCCCTTGGGCAAATAATGCCACGGTTGCTAAGGAGGTTATAAGAAGTAATACAAAACGGGTGGTCCGGTGTGGTTTTGCTTCTCCTTTTAGAATTGCTTTTGAATAAATAATAGGCGAAATTAAGGCAAGGAGAGAACTAATTACAATAAAAACATTGCTCATATTAACTTCCCTTCCAATACTTTCTCCACCCACGGTGCCAGATTTAACTTCAGTTTTTTAATTTCGGAAATAAGATTCTTTTTACTGACGGCTATTTGCCCGTATGCGAAGTCGGGGTTTGCGGTGGGCATCTTATTAAGTTTGCCCACATAAATATAGTCAATCTCGTGTTCAAAATATTCACTATTTTTATCTTTTTCCTTGTAGTAAACGTTGTTTAAATATTTCAAACTTCGAATTTCAAATTTCTCAACTCCCCATTCTCTCTTCAGCCCTTCATAAATTGCTTCCTCATCTGTTTGAAGTCTTTCTCCTTGATAAAATTGATGAGAAGAAAATGAGAGATCATATACTCCATCAAACACCGGATGTTTACGATGCTGAAGTACAATATTGTTTTCAAATTCAAGTATGGCTGTGTAGCCCCTGTGTAAGACTCCCTTTTTATGCGCCTCCCACTTTTCCATTTTTCCTATAATGTTATCTTTGCGATCAACAACGGCAAGGAATTGAACCGCTTTGTAGTAATCCATCCATCTATTGTATCAGAGACGTATTGTCATGTTACAATAATGACGTGCACATCATCTATTTCCTCTTCTGTTTTCTCCTCCCCACTCAGCTAGGTAAACATTTTTTCTTTGATTTTTCTTATCTGGGAGGTGTGAGGATAGATTATCTCGCCCCCACACTTTACCTGACGGATATTATTGCATTTTTACTCATATTGTTTAACTATAAAACGATTCTTTCTTTTTTCAAAAAAAAGTTGTTTTTATGGTTGTTTGTTTTCTTTTGTATAAATGTGATTTTTGCATGGTCAAAGCCTCTCTTTTTCTATCGGTTTATAAAACTCTTCGAAGTCTTTGCTCTTTTTATCATATTTAAAAAACAGTTTCCCAAGTATAAAAAAGCAATAATCGGCGGGTTAGCGTTTTCTGTTTTTTTTCAGACCGTACTGGTCGTTGTTCAGTTCATTTCCCGTCATTCGCTCCAAGGTATCTGGTATTTCTTCGGCGAAAGATATTTTACTCTGTCAACTCCAAGTATTGCAAAAGCGGCTTTACAGGGTAATGAAATTCTCCGCGCGTATGGTACTTTTTCACACCCAAATTCTTTGGCTGGGTTTTTTCTTCTTATTTATTTATTTTTTCTCACCAATAAGAACATCGCAAATGCGTTGCTTAAATATTCGGCGCTCGCACTTTGCTCTCTCATTATTTTTCTTTCATTTTCTAAAAATGCGATGCTTATTTTTCTTTTTTTAAACACTTGGTATTTTCTCAAAGAGAAAAAGTCTTGCCGTGTATGTACTCTCGCAAAGATTTTTTCACCTCTTTTCCTTGCTATCATTTTTTTATCCGCGCAAACGGACCCCCTTAGTCTTCAAAAAAGAATTACTCTCATTCTTCAATCAATAACTATTATTTCCCAACATATTTTTACCGGCGTGGGATTAGGGAATTATCTTCTCGCCCAATATGCTTTCCCCATCAAATATTCATATTTTTTCCTGCAACCGGTTCACAATATATATTTATTGTTCGCGGCTGAGACAGGAATATTTATAAGCGCAATCGTATTTGTTCGTATATTTTTAGTGCTAAAAAAATATAGGCGAAATATGGG
>CAYITZ010000081.1:0-4840 GCA_964366485.1 uncultured Gammaproteobacteria bacterium | reverse complement strand
GATTCCACTTTGCGGTGATTGATGAGGCAGACTCGGTGCTCATCGATGAGGCGCGAACTCCTCATATCATCTCCGCCCCCTATGAGGAGGACACGTCAAAATATTATGAATATGCAAAAATTGTAAAGAAACTTGATCCCCAAACCGATTTTAAAATTGACGAAAAATCCCGAACTGCTAATTTGACCGAAGCAGGGGTTCTCCATATAGAATCTCTTTTAGGAGTAACCAACATTTATGAAAAAGATTTCGACACCCTTTTTCACATCGAGGCATCGCTCAAGGCTGAGGCACTTTTCAAAAATAATAAGGAATATATCGTGAAAGACAATGAGATTGTCATCGTCGACGAATTCACGGGTCGCCTACTTGAGGGCAGGCGATTCTCAGAAGGAATTCACCAAGCCATTGAGGCCAAAGAAGGCGTCCGGATACAACGCGAATCAAAGACGCTTGCCACGGTATCTTTACAGAACTACTTCCGCATGTATGAAAAAATTGCGGGAATGACAGGAACCGCATCAACCGAAGCCGAGGAGTTCCACAAAATTTATCATACCGATGTTATTGTGGCACCCACTCATCGGCCCACGGTAAGAAAAGATCATCCTGATATGATTTATAAGACAGAAAAAGGGAAGTGGGGAGCGGTGGTTGAGGAGATCTCAACAAATTACAAGGTAGGTCGACCGGTTCTTGTTGGTACCACGTCAATCGAGAAAAATGAACACCTTTCCCATCTTTTAAAAGAAAAGGGAATTCCTCATGAACTTCTGAACGCAAAAAATCATGAGCGGGAAGCGGCCATCATAGCCGCCGCGGGAAAAAAAGGAGCTATCACGGTTGCGACTAATATGGCGGGCCGAGGAGTAGATATTATCCTGGGAGGCGCGCCGCCTCAGGATAAGACAAAAAAAGAGTCATGGCAAAAGGAACATGATGAAGTTGTTTCTTTAGGCGGTCTCTATGTTATTGGAACTGAACGCCACGAATCACGCCGAATAGATAATCAATTGAGAGGACGCGCAGGGCGTCAAGGTGATCCGGGAGAGACCTGCTTTTTCGTCGCACTAGAAGATGATCTGATGCGCATATTCGGAGGAGAACAAATATCAAAGCTCATGACTTTTTTTAACTTCCCTGAAGACCAACCCCTCAGTCACTCGATGGTTTCAAAGGCAATCGAGCAGGCGCAGGTAAAGGTGGAAGGATTTAATTTTGATATACGTAAACATCTGGTTGATTTTGATGATGTGCTGAATAAACAGAGAGATATCGTCTATTCCCGAAGACGCAAAATCCTCAACCTAACTGAAAAAAAAGATACAGAATTTAAACAAGTTATTTTTGAGACTTTAAAAGAAGAAGTGAGAAAAGTTATCGCCCAGTTTTCTTATGAGGATATAAAAATACACGAGGAGATGGTCGAGCAAATTGGAAATGAATTGAACTTTATCCTGCACATAGACCATAAAAAACTTTCAGAGTTTGCGGCAAATCAAGACGTGATAGGTTTGGAGAAATGGCTCGACTTGGAGCTTGAACATGCATACAATGAACGGGAGAAAAAATTGGGTAATGAGATGTGGTGTGAGATTGTAAAAAGTATTTTTCTCTCAACCATCGATAAATATTGGACAGATCATCTCACGGGGATTGAAGATTTGCGCGAAGGTATAAATCTACGAGGATATGCACAACTCGATCCTTTAGTTGAGTATAAAAATGAAGCGTTTTCTTTATTTGAGACACTTATTAATGATATTGATTTTGAAATGACGAGGCGGATATTTAAGATAGAAGTCGAGGCAAATCCGGTTAACTTAAAGCAAAAAGAACACTCCATAACGTATAAGTCGGCAAGTGCAATTGATCCGTTTAGTCAACAGGAAAAGAAACAACCGTCGTCACGTGTAGAGACGGGGCATGCCCCGTCTCTACAAGTAAAAGACCAAGGAAATCAAATCGATGGATTTAAAATAATTCCCCCCGGCACCTCCCAAACCAAACCCGGCCGCAACGAACCCTGCTGGTGTGGGTCCGGAAAAAAGTATAAAAAATGCCACTGGCCGGAATAATATCAAAGATCCTTGATCATGTATGTATCCTCAAGGAGATATCCAAATTTTTTGTAATATTCTCGTGCCCCTATCCCAGCAATCACGGCAATTTTATTTATTTTTAAACCTTTCGTTATTTTTTCCGCTTCAGATAATAATTGCTTTCCATAACTCATGTGTTGAATTTTCGTTTCATCATGTTTGCCTAGTGATAATGCTTGACCATATACATGTAGTTCACGGACAATAGCAGGTAATTCATTTTTATTATCAATTCCAGGAATGCGAAGTCTTAAAAAACCAAGAATATTATTTACGTCGTCGATAAACTCAAGAAAGTATTCTTTACCCTTCGAAGCATTGTATTTTGTAATGCGAAGAAGGGCCTGCCCGACCATTTTTTTATCTTTTATTTCCCTGCAACGAATACAGTTACAATGAAGCCCCCGTTCTTTCATCTTCCTTTGAATCACTTCTCTCAGATTGGGGGCAATTCCATCTCCCTCCATGACCGTTGTGGTAATATCACGGATAAGCCTTCCTATTCGTACCCAAGGAGGAGCAATTTTTGATTTAAACCCAACAATCATCTCAATTAATTTTTCGGTGGAATAAGGTTTGTATCTTTCTTCCTTATTCCACTCACTCAGTTGAGTATATTTTGTTATAGTCGTCGGATACAATTTCAGGTGATCCGGTTTAAAATTATCGTCGTTAAATGTTCTTACTAAAGTTTCCCTATCTTTTTCGGGGTTTGATCCGGGGAGGTTTGGCATAAGATGGTATCCCACTTTAAATCCGGCATTTTTGAGAAGTAATGTGGCATTAATTACATCTTTCACTTTGTGACCTCGATTTATCAATTTATATACTTCATCGTCAAGAATCTGAACTCCAATTTCTACATGAGTCACTCCAAGCGTTCTCAAAAATTCAATTTCTTTTTCATTGATATAATCAGGTCGAGTTTCGATATTGATTCCTATCACTCTGGATTTCGCCATTTCATTTTTTGTTTGAGCAAATGCTAGCGTCTTTGAAGAATTATTGACGAGTCTTCCTGATTTAAGATAAGTAATTACGTCAACGTTACACGCATCAAAGATGCGTTTTACAAACCGCCTCCGGTATGTTTTCGGATAAAAAGAAAATGTTCCTCCCTTTATAATTATTTCAACTTTATCAATGGGGTGATTAGATAACGCAAACATAATGAGTCGCTGAAGCGTTTGTTTGTACGGGTCAAAATTATGCCGGATGGCGCGCATAACTGCCGGTTCATCGGAGAAATAACTTTTGGGAACTCCCGGCTCGTTTGGGCAGTATACACAGCTAAAAGGACACCCTACTCCCTTAGTAAACAAGCTTAAAGCGACGATACCCGAAGTAGAGCGAGTTTTTGTTTTTATCAAGAAAGGCTGGATAGTTTGAACAAAAGTCGAAGAAAATTTTTTTTTATGCCTCATCAAAATAAAAGTCAACCACCAGTTTGAGGGTTTTATATCTTTAAAATACTGTTGAACTTCTTGCATTCTCAATTTATCTAGCACAAGGCGATTAAACTTTTTTTCATCTATGGGAACTTTATTTTTAAAATCTTTTTCCAATAAAAGGACAAGTTCAATGAGGGGTTGTTCGAATTGCTTGGGGAAATTTTTTGGATAGAACATCTATATTTGTCATCCCGACTGACCTGCCTGCCGGCGAGGCAGGAATGGAGGGATCCCTTGATGATATAATGCCATATGGAACAATACTTAGAGCAAATGAACCTCATTCTATCAAATCTTTTCAAAGAATATTCCTCGAGGCTATCTACAACCCCAGGAATCCTATTATCAGGCGGGATCGACTCATCAACAATCGCTTATTTTGCTTCATTCTACTTTAAAAAATACACTATTTTATCGATGGGCACCAAACGTACAAAAGACAGAGTGTTCATAGACATTGTAAGCCAACATTTAAACAAACCATATACATGGATTGAAATTACTCAGAAAGACGTGCTTCAATTTAATATTAAAATAGAGCAAATCCTTTGGGAAAATAATATTGAGGTAAATTTGATGCAACGATCCCTTGCTTTAGGATATTTTCTCATCTTTAAAAAAGCAAGCGAGCTTGGAATTACTCACATATTTACCGGACAAGGCCCGGACATATTGCTTGGCGGGTATCATAAGTACGAATCAGTTACGGACATCAACGCTGAAATAAAAAAAGATTTGCCTCTTTTGGATATAGATAAAAGAAGAGATGGAGCAATGGCAAAACACTTTGGCATAATTCTTATAAACCCTTATCTTGAAAAAAAATTTGTTGATTTTGCCCTCACCATTCCTCAAGAATACCTCGTTCAAGGAAGTAAAAAAAAATTAATACTCAGGGAGCTTGGCAAAAAGGTGGGATTGCCTCCTGAGATTGTGAACAGGCCCAAGAAAGCATTTCAGTACTCGACCGGTATACAAGATATGGTTACAAAAATACATTAAAGCAAAAAATCACTTGCATTTATTAATTAGTATTCTGTATAGTGAATGTTCTATGAATAATCCAAATGATCTATCAAACCAAGTGATTTCTCCTGAGGAGATAGTAGTTGAGTCAACGGGCGCAACGAGTTCAATGAATGTTATCGAGCTTACTGCAATCATCAATCGTTATGCCGCGGATATTGATAAGATAAAAGGAAGTTTAAAGGAAAAAAATGCCATGTTTAAGGATGCATTTGAGGGAGACGCGAAGTACCATGAGCAGGATATGAAGGTAAAAGATTT
>CAYITZ010000080.1:0-4889 GCA_964366485.1 uncultured Gammaproteobacteria bacterium | reverse complement strand
ATTTATCAATCTTTACATTTTTATTAAAAAGCGGTTGGACAAGTCGGGACTTCAATGGGGAGAGCAAATATTACCGTATTTGACGGATTAGCGGTAGTTGCCTCAATTGTCTGTAGCGTTCTTATCGAAATTGCTCCGCTTTTTGAGAGCATGGTCATGGCTTTATCCAAATTATCTGCCGCAGACAGTTCTCCTTGAGAACGGATGATCGTTGCCCTTCTTTCCCGCTCAGCCTCAGCCTGTTTTGCCATAACCCGTTTCATATCGGCCGGAATTTCAATGTCCTGAATTTTAATGGCAGTAACATCAATACCCCATGTGGTCGTTTCCTGATCGACTATCGTTTTAATTTCATCAGCTAATTTTTGCCGTTCGCCAAGTAGGGTATCAAGCTCTACTCCCCCAATTACATCCCGAAGTGCGGTCTGGGCATATTGAGTAATGGCGTAGCTATAATCCTGGATTTTCAATACCGCGTCTTCTGGTTTAATTACCTGGAAATAAACAACAGCATTGATGCCCACAGGAACATTGTCTTTCGTAATGACTTCCTGAGAGGGAATGTCAGAGGTGGTTATGCGAATGTCAGTGCGGATAACCCGTTGGACGATGGGAACAAGAATATTTAATCCCGGTTGGAGCGTATGAGAATATTTTCCGAGAGTCAAAACGATACCCCTCTCATACTGGTCAATGATAACCAATATCCTAGGAACTAATATTGCCAAAATAGCAATAACGAAACCGATTATTACAATTGAATAGCCATACATAGGTTCTTGATTACCATTCTAAGTGATGTGGAGTCCTCAAGTCAAGTAGTAGTTGTGTCTATGATCAAAATGTGGATAACTTGCTCCAGTGAAGTGTTACACTGGAATGCATATTTGATTATATCCTTAGAAGTTTTTTTACGTTGACAATGTGTTTATTTTTTTGTTAAACTTAACTATTACGAGTTAAGTAATATTTATATGGTTACCAAACTTACCGCCCAAACCTTTTCCGAATCCCTACTTTCAATGAAAGGAATTTCAAAGAAGACTGTCGAAGAACACTTAAAACTCTACCAGGGATATGTGAATAAATATAATGAAATAAATGAAAAACTTGGGCTATTGACTGATGATGATTACGCAAAAGCTAATCAGGTTTTTTCAACGTTGCGCGAATTGAAAGTTGAGTTAAGTTTTGCATGGGGTGGCGTGGTAAACCATGAGATATATTTTGCTCATCTGGGGGGTAAGGGGGGTCTTCCAACCGGCGATCTTTTAAAACAAATCGAAAAAGACTTCGGATCCTATGATGCATATAAAAAAGATCTGAAAGCAAGCGGCATCGCCGCCCGTGGATGGGTATGGACCGGCTGGAATATGAGAGAGAAAAGACTCTTTAACTATGTGGGGGATTCGCAAAATACCTACCTTGCCTGGGAGATAAAACCAATCCTTGCACTTGATACGTATGAACATGCCTATTTTATCGATTATGGAGTAAATCGTGGTAGCTACATCGATGCATTTCTTGAAAATGTCAATTGGAATGTGGTGGACAAAAATATGTTATAATCTTTAATCTATGATTTCGGTTGATAAAGTAACAAAGAAATTCAAAGATAAAACGGTTCTTCATAATGTAACATTTGAGGCTAAAAAGGGGGAAATTATTGGCTTTTTGGGTCCCAATGGCGCCGGAAAGACAACCACAATGCGCATTATACTCGGTTATCTTACTCCAACCTCGGGTTCGGTGAAAATAAACGGCCTCAACCCTCAGGAAGACCGGATTAAAATCTTGTCAACGGTTGGATATTTGCCCGAAAACAATCCGCTTTATCCCGAAATGAAAGTGAGGGAATATCTTCAATTTATTGCGTCATTAAAAAAGGAAAAGAATATCGATGATATTGTGACTTCCGTAGCACTTGAGGAAGTATTAAACACTAAAATTGAGGAGTTATCCCGTGGTTATAAACAGCGAGTGGGTCTTGCCGCCGCCCTGTGTGGTAATCCGGATATCCTCATATTGGATGAGCCAACCTCAGGGCTTGACCCCATTGAACAGGAAAAAATCAGGGATTTGATTAAAAAACTTTCCAAAAACAAAACCATTATTTTTTCAACACATATTCTGTCCGAAATTGAGGAAATTGCAGATAAAGTTATTATTATACACCGTGGAAATAAGGTGTTTGACGGATTTAAACCCAAGAAAAAAGGGTCTGTAGCAACGTTATTTAAAAAAACAGTAGCTAATGGCTAATAGCTGATAGCTAATAGCAAAAATATGTTTACCTTATTCAAAAAAGAACTTGATTATTATCTGAATAATGCAGTCGGTTATATCGTCGTCATATTATTTGCCGTGTTTGTCAACTTTCTCTATGTAAAAGATATCTTCTTGAACGGATCCGTTTCTATGAAGTCTTTTTTCGGCATAATTCCCTGGCTCTTTCTTATTTTTATTCCCGCCATCACCATGCGGGCATTTTCCGAAGAAAAAAGACTGAATACCATTGAAGTTCTCCTCACTCTTCCTGTTTCGGAGGCACAAATTGTCATAGCAAAATTTTTTACCTATATTGTTCTGGTCATACTCGCGCTTTTGCTGACCTTCGCGCTCCCCGCTTCATTTTATTATCTGGCCCATATCTATCTGCCCGAGGTGATTGTGGGATATGCGGGGGCGGTGCTCATGGGGGCATCATTCATCGCAATTGCCATGTATTTTTCGACCTTAACTAAAAACCAGATTGTCAGTTTTCTTTCATCTCTTCTTGTCCTTTTTATTCTTTTAGGAGTCTCCTCAGACCTGCTATCCTCATTTCTTCCGAAATTGGTGCAAGATATGCTTATTTATTTTAGCCCTATCTATCATTTTCAAAATTTTGCAAAAGGGATTATCGACCTGCGGTCTGTGTACTATTTTGTAAGCATTACCGTACTGTTTTTATTTTTAACTGTTGTCAATCTAGAAAAAAGAGATTAGTCATATGAAATTTACCCGATTGCTCCGTTTAACCAATATCGATAAGCAGGTTATTGTGTTGATCAGCCTTGCTCTTTTGATCATAACCAATCTTTTGATTGGCGCGGTATCTCTTCGGCTGGATTTTTCAAAAGGAAGCGCATATACTCTTTCTCCCTCAACCAAAAAAATTCTTCATTCACTCGACGATGTGGTAAATATCAAGTTTTTTGTCTCCTCAGACCTGCCAACTCCTCTCCTTCCCGTCAAAACCGAGGTTGCGGATTTGCTGAATGAATATAAAAAAGAAAGCAGAAATAAAGTGATTATCAAAATTATGGATCCCAAAAAAGATCCCGCAAGTTTGGAAGAAGTGCGGGAATTGGGTATACCGGAACTTCAATACTCTCAGCTTGAAAAAAATAAATATCAGTTATCCAATGCTTATTTTGCCCTCGGCATATTTTTTTCCGATAAAAAAGAAATACTTCCCCAAGCGACTGACTTGGGAAATCTCGAGTACAACACGACTTCACTCATCTATAAACTAACCAAGAAGGAATCGACCAAAATTGCAGTCGTCGGTATGGAACAAGTAACGAATCCGCAACAGGATCCTTATGCGGTGTTCAGAAACATATTGAGTCAACAGTATGAAATTGTTTCCCTCGACCTCACTTCCGACTCGGTGAAGGAGATTGATTCTTCGTATAAAACGGTTATCCTCATTGACTCAAGTAAAAAGAAATATGGGGAAAAAGAAATAGAAAAGATTAAAAAATATGTTGCAAGTAAGGGGAAAATTGTTTTTCTCCTTGATGGAGTTGGAATAAATGATAATCTTACAACCGAAGCCGCAAATCATGATCTTTTTTCTCTCCTTGAAGAGTGGGGAATGACGTTGAATAAAGATTTTGTACTTTCTTCAAGCGCCGAATATGTTAATTTTGGCAATGAAATGTATCAATTCATGACCCCCTATCCGTTTTGGGTCAAAACAAATAATTTTAATCAAAAAAGCGGATATTTTTCAAACGTCGCACAACTTACTTTTCCTTGGACCTCCTCAATTTCACTGAGCAAAAAAAATGGATTAGAGGCGCAGACGCTTGTATCCTCACCTAAAAATTCATGGGAACAAAAAGACTCATATGAACTTCTTCCTCAGAAGATTAAACAGCCGGAATTGAAAGATATTAAAGTTTTTTCCTTGGTAACCCAGGTTCAGACCCGGGAAGGAGGAGCGGTCGTCCTCATCCCCTCATCCCGTTTCCTCAATGTACAATACTTGAGTAAAAACAGCGGAAACGTGGACTTTATTTTTAATCTCATAAATAATCTCGCATCAGGCGGAGCCCTGTCCGGAATCCGCTCGCGCACCATAACCTTTTATCCTCTCCCTGAATTGTCAGATAACATGAAAGATACCGTAAAATATCTTAATATACTTCTTTTACCCATGCTTCTTGCGCTCTATGGAGGAATCAGACTCATGAGGAGAAAATAAGGTTACATCGTTACATATCGAGCCGATTTAGTGCTTCCAACTTTCTTGATAATTCCTTTTTTTATAAGATCCTGCACATCCCGGAGTACTGAATCTTCTGAAATATCGGAAAATAAAGTACTGAAGGATTTATTTTGCAGATATCCAACCTCTTGAATATACTCAATTACTTTTATCTGCCTCTCGGTCAGAAATATCTGTTTGCCCCCCATCCGCTCTTTTAACTTAACATCCTTAGATAGTTTCAATATTTTTTCTTTTGTCTTCGTAAATTCAATCGCCGCCCCATACGTAAAATACTCAAGCCATGAAGTGAGATCCCCCGCTGTTGCTTTTCCTAAGTGTTCATAATACACGACCGCATCGCGGTCATAATACTCTTCAAGTGAAAAAAATCGCCTGATGTCATATCCGC
>CAYITZ010000079.1:0-4995 GCA_964366485.1 uncultured Gammaproteobacteria bacterium | reverse complement strand
GGGAACCCGGTGAACTGAAACATCTAAGTAACCGGAGGAAAAGACATCATATGAGATTCCGTCAGTAGCGGTGAGCGAACGCGGAGGAGCCTAAACTCAGAACGCAAGTTTTGAGGGTTGCAGGACCACAGTAGGGATGTATAAGTTGTAGGAAAACAGCATGGAAAGGCTGGTCATAGAGAGTGATAACCTCGTATCCGAAACAACTTATACCCCGGTGGAGTTCCTAAGTACCACGAGGCACGGCAAACCTTGTGGGAATCTGGGTCGGTCACGATCCAAGGCTAAACATTCAAACTAACCAATAGTGAACGAGTACCGTGAGGGAAAGGTGAAAAGTCCCCCGAGAGGGGCGTGAAATAGAACCTGAAACCATTAACTATCAAACAGAGAGAGTGGTGAAAACCGCAAGGTTTTTACTATGATCTCGTGCCTATTGAAGAATGAGTCAGCGAGTTATCAATGTCTGCTTATTGCTTAATCCCGTTTTTCGGGAGGAGGCAGAGCGAAAGCGAGTCCTAATAGGGCGTCACAACGTAGACATTGGTTAACCCGAAACTGTGTGAGCTAACCATGAGCAGGTTGAAGTTTGCCGAAAGGCAGATGGAGGACCGAACTCGTCATCGGTGAAATGGTGTGAGATGACTTGTGGTTAGGGGTAATATGCCAATCGAACACAGAGATAGCTGGTTCTCCCCGAGATATATTTAGGTATAGCCTATTCAACTACCTTGTGAGGTAAAGCGACTGGATAGTTTCCGGAGCCTTCGGGCCTCGTAGATTAACCAAACTCTGAATGCGCAAGGCTTATTGAATAGAGTCAGTCCCGCTCGGATAAGCGAGTGTGGGCGAGAGGGAAACAACCCAGATTCCCGATTAAGGCTCCTAAATGACAATTAAGTGGGAAAGGTCGTTTGTTTTCCAACACAGCAGGGAGGTTGGCTCAGAAGCAGCCATCCTTTAAAGAGTGCGTAACAGCTCACCTGAATAGTCCCTCCGATTCGGAGGGTTGGAAGACATGCGCCTAAAATGATTCGGAGCTCAAATTGTCTGCCGAATTCGGAAATTCTTGACCAAGGAACCTGGTCGGTTAAGTTGGACCTTTTTAGGTTTTGGCTTACCGTCCGCGTTCCTTGGTTGAGAGTGGTAGGGGAGCGTTCTTGTTGCACTGAAGCTAGGGTGTAAACCCTGGTGGAGCGGCAAGAAGTGAGAATGCTGACATAAGTAGTGATTTCTCTCGATGAAAATTCGGGATGCCGAATACTCAAGGTTTCCTCAGCAACGTCAATCGACTGAGGGTTAGTCGGATCTAAGCGTTCGCCGTATCAGGCGATCGCGATGTACATGCTGTTAATATTCAGCTACTGTATGTAAAGCGTTATTACTTGATTCATAACGAAATGTGTAAGGTCAGGCCTTCTATATGGGGGTTTAAACTGCAAGGTTGTACCGCAAGGTATGAGCAAACAGTGATGTCGAGCTGGTCGCAAGACTGGCGAGCTGGTCAATTCATGTTTCCGGGAAAAGTGAATCAAGGAGTTTTATGTATAGCCGTACCGACATCCAACGCAGGTGAGTTGGTGGAGAACACCACGGCATACGAGTAAGGACGATTCAAGGAACTCTGCATAAAAAACTGAGCGTAAGCTTTGCAAGATGCTCTGTCCCGCCTAAGAACGGGATTACAACAAAAGTTTATCAAACAACTGTTTAACTAAAACACAGGTTCCTGCAAACCCCAAAAGGGGAAGTATAGGAGCTGATGCCTGTCCAGTACTGGTAAGTTAATCGTTGGGACTGAAGTTTGGCGAGCAATCTCCATTCACAGGTTCTGGCGCAAGCTCCAGTGAACGACAGCTCTAACCCTGAGAGTTCTAAGGTAGCGTAACCCCTTGCCGGGTAAGTTCCGGCCCGCATGAAAGGTATAATGATTTGATAACTGTCTTGAATCGTTGCTCGACGAAGTTGAAATGGCTGTGAAGATGCGGCCTATCTGCACCTGGACAAAAAGACCCCGAGAGCTTTACTGAAGCTAGACATTGGGGGGAAGAAAGAAACTGTTGAGCGTAGGAGGGAGCCTTCGGGCGCCAATGAAACACCTCTCTTTTCTTTTTTCTCACCTCATCTTTCCGCAAGGAAGGAGACAGTGTTTGGTGGTCAGTTTAACTGGGGCGGTTTCCTCCAAAAAGGTAACGGAGGAGCGCAAAGGTAAGCTTATTCCGGATGGAAATCGGAATGTAAGTGTATACGCATAAGCTGGCTTGACTGTGAGGATGACCATCCGAGCAGATGCGAAAGCAGGCGTAAATGATCCCCCATCCCGAAGTGATTTTGGGAGGGGCTTAACGGATAAAAGCTACCTCGGGGATAACAGGCTGGTGACGCCCGAGAGTTCATATCGACGGCGTCGTTCGGCACCTCGATAATATCGATTGTCGAGGATTAAAGCAACTCATAACGGTGGAACCCTCCGAATCGGAGGGCAATACCGTGGGAAGTCGTCTCGCCTATTGGCGCGATTGACCCCGTAACGACTGAATGAAATTCGTATCTTACGAAAAGTAATGAGACTTATTAATTTTATTAATAGGTAACACGTTGCATCCCGCTTTGCGGGATAATGTATAGTCTACTCCCCCTAGTAATAGGTGGATTAAGTGGTCGGCTCACCGCATCCTGGAGCTGTAGTCGGTTCCAAGGGTTGGGCTGTTCGCCCATTAAAGCGGTACGCGAGCTGGGTTCAGAACGTCGTGAGACAGTTCGGACTCTATCCGGTGCAGACGATTAGATTTTTGAGGGGAGTCTTCCACAGTACGAGAGGACCTGGAAGAGGAAATCCCTGGTGTACCAGTTGTCCCAAAAGGGCACCGCTGGGTAGCTACATTTCCCACCGATAAGCACTGAAAGCATATCAAGTGCGAAACGAACCCCAAGATAAGAAATCCACATAGATTACCAGAAGAATACTGGTTTAATAGACGTTCGATGTAAGCCCCGTAACGGGTTTAGTCAAGACGCACTAAAATCAATCTCCCATCTCTTTCGCTAGTTAAATACGTTTCTACTCTTTATAATTCACTTTTTTTTCGCTACAATTACCTCATGATCATCATGAGTATCGACCCGGGAATAGATCGGATGGGCTACGCACTTTTTGATAAAAAAAGTTCTTCTGATTATACGTACCTGACTTCTGGGCTTATTCAAACTGAAAAGAAGAATGCGCATGAGATGCGCCTATTGAAAATACATAGCGATCTTGAATTGCTAGTAAATAAATATAAACCTGACTCGCTCATCATGGAACGGATCTTTTTTTTTAAGAATCAAAAGACGATAGTGGCCGTAGGTCAAGCTCAAGGCGTTATTATGCTACTTGCGGCCCAACACAATATGCCCGTCATTTTTATGACCCCCCTTGAGATCAAGCAAATTGTGACCGGATATGGCCAATCAGATAAAAAAAGTGTCCAAAAAATGTTGCATATGTCACTCGGACTTTCAGTAGAGTTAAAACAGGACGATCAGGCAGACGCCATTGCTTGTGGTTACGCGTATTGTTGTATAAATCAAGCGCTCGTTTGAAACACTGGCTCTTGTAAATCATTCCCCCAACTGGTAAAATATATCCTATGTCAAACTCAATTCCTTACAAAAAAGTATTGTTAAATGTAGGAGACACCATCAGTCTTACCTACAAGTTTAAAGACGGTGAGAAAGAGCGCCAACAGTTATTTAAGGGTATTCTTCTTAAAATTAATGGAAGTACCGATGAAAACCGCATGATCACCGTGAGGAAAATTTCTAAAATTGGAGTTGGGGTTGAGCGAATTATCCCTCTCATATCCCCTAACCTCGTGGATATCAAGGTCGATAAGAAAAGTACTTACGTAAAGTCAAAACTCTATTTTATTCGAGGACTTACCGAGTCTGAAGTAAAAAGAAAACTTTACCGTGCAAAATAATCCAACATCGCAACAGATTGGCAGATTGGGAGAGCAGATTGCCCAATCTTATCTTTCTTCAAAAGGACTTCATATCATCGACCGCAATTTTCGCACGAAGTATGGAGAAATCGACCTCATTATTAAACAGGCCAAAAAGATTATATTTGTTGAAGTAAAGACACGAGTGGGTGATCAAAAGGGAATGCCCTATGAAGCCGTTACAAGAAATAAATATAGCCACCTGAAGCTCGCGGCCCAACTTTACGTATTGAAAAATAATCTCAAAGAGTATAAACTGAGCATACATGTGGTGTCAATCATCTTAACCGCCGATTTGAAGGTTGAGAAAATTCACCATTTTGAAGATGTTCAGTTATAAATTTATTCATAATTTCCTATGTTTGAATCTACCAATGATGTGCTAACTCGGTTCTGGCTTAACTTTATCAACTACTTACCCGTATTTTTTGGGGGGCTCATTATCCTCATCGTTGGATTTTTAGTTGCCGCACTTTTTAAAAAGATTCTCTTTACCCTCCTCGCATTTTTTCGGGTCGACGCACTTTTGAATAAGACGGGTTTGGTTACCCAAAAGGAAGTACGGATATGGCAAGAAGTCTTAACCGAGCTTGTCAAATGGACTATTATCATCCTATTCCTCATCCCAACACTTGAGACATGGGGCTTGTCACGGGCTACTGCCGTACTTAATCAATTCCTGTTTTATCTACCCAACGTCATCGTAGCGGTCATCATCGGGTTTGTAGGCATCATCGTTTCAAATCTTACCGCAGACCTTGTGAGGCATAGTATCAAATCCTCCGGTGCCACCTCGGCAATTACGCTCAGTGCCTTTGCAAAATCAACCATCATTTTCTTTACAGTTCTTATCATGATGAATCAGCTTGGCGTTGCTCAGGATCTCATAAGAATATTCTTTACCGGAATCGTCGCCGCCATTGCAATTGCGGGCGGTCTTGCGTTTGGATTAGGCGGACGCGACGCGGCAAAAAGGATTTTAGATGATATAATGAATAAGTTGGAAAAA
>CAYITZ010000078.1:0-5001 GCA_964366485.1 uncultured Gammaproteobacteria bacterium | reverse complement strand
TTCCAAGGTAATTTTTCCCCATTCATTCGAGAAGGCTTTTTGGATGAGTCATCGCCATAATCCGGACTTGCAAATTTCAAGAAATACCAACAGCTCCCTGCCCAGTTGGGCATGGTGTCCGTTTCACGCTTTGCATCATTTCCGCAGTTCGGACAGGTGGTCGAAACGAAATCTCTGATCTGACTCAGTGGTGACTCCCCCGTGTCAGTTGGTTCATAACTTTTGACATACGGCAACTCTAAGGGGAGGTTTTGTTCAAGTAATGGGAACCAACCCACCATTTTTTTTGTTATATTTTGATCTACTTTAGATGTATTTTGATTCACGTCCCACCAAGAAATTCCCTTTTTTGCACAGGATTCGCAGTACACCATGGGAATCGGTTCCCCCCAATACCGTTGACGGGAAAAAATCCAGTCGCGAAGATGATAAGAGGTTTCTTTTTTTCCGATTCGTTCTCTTTCTATCCAATTTAACATGTCACTAATGAGCGTTGTTGATATTGCTTTACCTGTGAATGGTCCCGAATTTTTCAAAACCCCCGTGTTATCATGTGCGTTTATGGGTACATTCTTATTTATTCTCTCAACGACTTCTGCAAGTTCAATATTATATTTTTGCGCAAATTCATAATCTCGCACATCGTGGGCTGAACAGCGGATTATCCCCGTACCAAAATCCATCAAGGCAAAATTAGCAAGCCAGATAGGCATCTTCCTCCCCGGATTAAATGGGTCTTGGGCATATTTACCTGTAAAAATACCTTTTTTCTCCAATAATCCCTTTGTCAGTTCCTCTTTTGTATGTCCTTTGTGCTCATTAATAAATAATATCACCTCTTTTTCATACGGAGTACCTTTGGTTAATTTGCTAACTAATGGATGTTCGGGAGCCATCACGATAAACGTATCTGCAAAGAGCCATGCGGGATAAGCAGAGAACGTTTTTAATTCAATTTCCATACCGTCAACCTTGTGATTTATGTTGACACCCTCCTTCTTCCCAATCCAATTCCTCTGCATCGTTAAAATCCCCTCCGGCCAATCTAAACCATCCAAATCTTTTAACAAGCGATCCGCATAAGAGGTGATGCGAAAAATCCATTGGGGAAGGTCTTTTTTGGTTATGGCATTCCCGCATCGCTCATGGGTTCCGTTGGCCAGCACTTCTTCCTCGGAAAGTCCTGTTTTACAGCTTGGACACCAATTGATGGGGGTATTCTTTTTATACAAAAGTCCCATTTTGAAAAATTGGATAAAGAGCCACTGCGTCCACCGGTAATAGGCGGGATCGGTCGTAGCAAATTCGCGCGACCAATCATAAGAGAGGCCGAGGGACTGCATCTGACGCTTGAAAGTTTCAATGTTGCCGGGGACGATGTCCATCGGGTTTTTTTTCGCTTTGATGGCCGCATTCTCAGCGGGTAATCCAAACGCATCCCAACCCATCGGATGGAGGATATTGTGTCCTTTCATCTTGAAGTAACGGGCCAAGACATCGGTTCCGGTATAGATACGGACGTGACCCACGTGTAAACCCGCCCCCGAAGGATAGGGAAACATGGAGAGACAGTACATTTTTTTAGAGTCGATGGTAGAAGGTGGATGATTGAGGGTAGAATACACTTTTTCTTGTTCCCACAACTCTTTGATGGATTCTTCAAAATCTTTCGGCTGGTACTTTACACTGAGGGATTTTAATCCCGAAGTGTTGGATGTGCTCAACATAGAAGTAATTATAACAAATTAAATTGCGAGACTAATTTGAGAACCTCTGCTTTCTTCTCCTCCGTTACGGTCACCGCGACCACTCCCAGATTATACTGCCCATAAAGGACCAGGGAGCTCAGGGGAGCCACAAGAATGGCGGGTAATACCATGAGGTCCTCTTCTCCGTTAATAATAAGAGACTGAGGGGTATTTACTTTCAGATATGTATTACATAACGACTTGAGACGTCTAACTGTTGAAACCTCTATAGTCCCCGCCCCATTGCGGTATTTTCTTGTTTTCAAATTTCGAATTTCAAATTTCAAATTTTCCTTCAAGGCTTCTCTTCGCGAACGAAGGTCTACCACCTCAACAGATGGCAAATATCCCACCCCCTTGAGACTTTCAACAATAATGTCTCCTATAGCGAAGACCATGGGTGGATTTGTCTTTTGTATAGTGCTAACAATTCTCTTCACGATGGATTTCTTTTCACTTAAGGAACCTTCAAACACCTCGCCTAAGGGCTCCCTCAATGCAGGCCGTAGCAATTTTGGCAGAATCCAACACTTAGTGTCAGTCAGGACCTTATAATAGTTTTTCCCCTTCCGGTCTATCTCCCCATAGCGTATTCTTTCCGACGAGATTACCTGTCCATCCTCTCCTCTCACCCAGGGAACAACAATAACTTTTAAGGGCTTCATACCAGCATGTTTTCTTTTTTTATTGATAAGAAGTGCTACTTTTTTTGTTGCCTGGGTTACGCAGATTGCGTCAATTGACAGATCGGTCAAAGACGAACCGTATACATCTTTAAGTTGTATAACTGTTATACCGGTTATAACTTTTATAGTTTTAATAAACTGTACAAGAATTTCCTTTCTCTTTTCATAAGGTTCTATGTGCTGCGCGAGAAGCTTGTGCTTATATATTTGCTCTGTTGTTAATCCAACCGTAATTCGCTCCCCCATCTTCAGAGCCGTTTTCACAAAAAGCTCATGACCCGCATGAAACCGGTCAAAAGTACCACCGAGAATTATATGATGATATATAAACTTCATATTGTTTGATTGGGCGGAGGTATTGTCTTTTTTCCGAGTTGGGAGTCCCCCGACCTGTCCGGGGGGAGGGTTCCCATTGAGAGAAAAAAGATAATACCGAAGCCGTTCAAAGTCTTCAAATGAATTCTATCATGATTTTTTATACAATAAACCCATGAATTCAAAACCCTCCATCCACCTACTTCAGAAAAATGAATTGGATGATTTTTTTTCCTCCTTCTCTCACATTCTCACTACGGAATTTACCCAGTACCAAAAAAACATCGTCCGTTATCTTTTAGATAAAATATACTCGCTTGATAACTATAAATACTGGCTGGAGAATAACTTGAAGACGATTCTCGTAGCCCGTGAAAACGACACCATAATCGGCTTTGCGGTCATCGATGAGCCGTATGGTGGCGTTTCCCTCTGCCGATGGCTGGGAGTAACCAAATCCCATCAAAATAGAGGTATTGGCACGGCTTTGATAAGGCAATGGCTTGAGCTCGCGACTTCTCAATGCTGTCACAAGGCAGAATTGGCCGCGGTGACCTCGGCTAAGCATTTCTATGAGAAGGCAGGACTTGAGTTGGAAGGCTTGCGTAAACTTTCTTACTTCGGCATCGACCAGTATGTTTTTGGCAAAATAATCGGCTCTCCTACGAACGAAATCATGACTAAATACGGATTGCTCCAAAAAAGAGCGAGGTAAAAATCCCGCTCGAGGGCAAACCCATGAACCAGCCTCAAACAAACACATTGAGAACTAATGCATTGCTTCAAAACTATAGAAGGATTACAGTAAGATGGGACTATTACGCAGATTCATGCGAGATATTTATTGAGCTTTCCTGTATCCTTATCTGTTTACGGAGGGTATTGAGATAACTTCTAAGTATAACAGATAATCCCCCTGTCAATGGTGGAGATATGGTATACTATAGGGTCTTATGAGCCATAAAATAACACGACGTGAATTTCTCAGTCTTTCAGGAACCGCTGGTGCAGCTTTGTTGGTATTAGGAGCTCGTCCTCCCGAGGTATATGCCGCACCCGTAGCAGAATCAGGTCGTTCCTTATTAGAAAGAGAAATTAATTTATTTTCTGATTTCCAAAAACTGCGACCTTCAGTTAAAGTTTACGAAAAGGAGACCGTTGATGATGAAGACTTTTTGCCTTTTGGATGGGAAACTATAAAGCCTGATAAAAACGGTAAAGTTGTTCTGACAACAAAATTCAATCAAGAACATAATGCCAATCTTCTCGGCCCCCAATCCATCGAATTGAGAACTCCGGATGAACTATGGGGATGGACGAAAATCAGTGCACATGATAAATATCCTCCTCTTTATACGTTCCTAACCAAAAACCTCATCAATGTTGAAAAGGCCCCTTTACAATTTGCATCAGGAATAGACGAAAAAGGTGAGCTAAATGAGTTAACTGACGTAAAGGTTATATATGCGAAAGCTCCAAAAGATGATGATAGATGGGGACTGACTCAGCCCATTATCACACAAGGGAAAGTCCAAATTGCCGTCATTATCCGTGTCAATCAAAATTTACAGTTGCCCGATAACAAAATAGTCCTTACACCTGAGGAATATATAAGAATCCAACAAGGTACTTTTACTCATGAAATCATCCATGTGGCCCAAAGCCAAATAAAACTGCTCGAAGCTTTAAGAATGGCGAAGAGAAATAAGACTACTGTTACCAACACGTATCTTAAGATGGCACTTTCACAAGACTTTTTGAAAAATGAAGCAGATGCATATTGGGGAGAATTAGCTCTCGATTCCACAATGTATCCCGGTTTATATCAGCCAGGAGGTTTGTACTATAATCTTTCGCTCATGCGACCTTTTATAAAACTTCGTGACGCGGGACTTGATAAGTATACCGAGGGAGAACAAGTGAAAAGCGTCAATGGGATAAGAACCAGTGAAAAAGAACTTGAGTTTCTTTGGCAGACACTTATATATCGACATGCTTTCAAGGATAATTTTATAAATTATGCAAAAAAAAATAAAGACGATGCTATTGACGCCATGTATAGATGTTATCAGATGGAGCTCATTACAGATTATGAGTACCACCTGTTTCTCCAAAAGGTGGACCCTGCAAAAGCAGCACTTTTTTATGCACAAGAAGCGGTATTACAAAAAGGAAAAGAATGGGGACCGTGGATGGTAGGAGCAGGATTGGCCGGAGTAGGACTTGGGCTACTGCACAACTGGTTTGAGCGG
>CAYITZ010000077.1:0-5124 GCA_964366485.1 uncultured Gammaproteobacteria bacterium | reverse complement strand
TGTTCTCCCGTCTTCATGTCTTTTAATTTAACCGTTTTGTTTTTTACTTCCTCGGGTCCGAGGATAAGTACATTTTGAATACCTTTTTTATTTGCATACTTCAGTTGTTTGTCAAGCTTCACCATCCCTGGAAAGACTTCAATATGTACTCCCTTTTGTCTCAGATTATCAGCAAGCTCAAGTGAATTATGGAGAAGGCTTTCCTCAAAAATAGTTATGAGCACTGGCTGTTTCAATATGTCCTCAGGAATGATTTTAAAATATTCAGCCGCCTCAACCATACGATCAAAACCAAAAGCAATTCCTACCGCGGGCACATCCATTCCTCCTAATTGGCCAATAAGCTTGTCATATCGACCTCCACCGCCACATGAACCACCCGTATAACCAGGTAATACAACCTCAAATATCATGCCGGTATAGTAATCAAGTCCACGGGCAAGATGCGGAGTAAATTTAAGAGAAGTCTTTGGAATCCCCAATTTTTCGGCAAAGGCAATAATTGATTTTAGATTATCATTTGCATTACCTGCATTTTCAACATTGGATACAGCGCGGTCTGCATTTTCCTTACTCAATCCTTTTTTTTGGAGTTCTTCGGACACACCGGAGCCACCAATTTTCTCTAATTTGTCAATTGTTTGAATGATGGAAAATACATTTAATGTATCAGAAACAAAAGGGGACAATAATTCAAATAATATTGCTCGATGATTAATCAATAAAATAATTTCGGGATAACCAACATTTTTAAAAGCAAAATAAGTTGCGGCCAGGATCTCAGCATCGGCAATTGGAGAAGTAGAATTAAATATATCTATATCACATTGGGTAAATTCTCGAAATCTCCCTTGTTGAGGTTTATCAGCGCGAAAAACATTCTGAATTTCGTATCTGCGAAAATATTTTGGGAGGACTTGTTGGTACTGTGCTAAGATACGAGCTGTTGGCACCGTTTGATCATATCTCAAAGCAACTTCCCGACCACCACGATCTTTGAATGAGTATACGAGTTTATCTGCCTCATCTCCATATTTTCCAAGAAGTAGTGAGGCGTACTCAAGGGTAGGGGTCTCGAGTGGTTCGAAACCAAAACGTTCAAACATTTCTATAACTTTTTTTGTGACATAATCACGTTTTCTTTTTTCTTTGGGTAAAAAGTCACGAAAGCCTTTAAGGGTTTGAAGAACTGTTTTTGACATATAAGGAGAATTATATCAAAAGAATAATGAGTAGCGGGGACGTTTACGCTTCACTAGATTTCTCCCCTTCACTATGCTCAGGGTCGAAATGACGCGTGTGGGCGAACAGCTTTTTATTGAGGAGATATGTGAAGGCTAGTATGAGAAGAAATAATGAAATGAAAGGTTTTCCAAAGACGAGCACTTCAATAAGGACGATAACACAAGCAGTGTTTATGAAAAAAAATCCAACAGCAAATTGACGCCAAAATATATTATCCATATTTATTTATCTATTGAAATTGTCACGGCCTCTTTGGCAACCTCGTAGGTTGCCAGGCACCTCGCAATGACAAGGGCTCTCTCGTAGGCATTTCTTGCAGATTGCCTTTTAAAAAAAGTTATTATATATGAACCGGAATAAAAAATCAAAAAGAAAAAATGAAGTGATTTATCCAACGATTATTTTATTTTCAAATCATACCCGTCCCTTTCATCCTCAATCGCATATCCCTTCTCTTCAATTAGTTTTCTTAACTCATCGGACGTATTAAAATCTTTTATTAATTTAGCCTGTTTTCTTTTTTCCGCAAGATCAATAATTTCCTGGGGAATAATATCTTTTTTAAGTCCGTTTAGTTTTAATCCTAGAACTTTATCAAAATCGAGAATGAGCTCGAGTTTAGAAGTGTTACTCAAATCTGATTTAAAAACGTCCCAAACTAATGCAAGGGCTTGGGGGATTTGAAAGTCGGTGGAAATAAAATGAGAGAATTGTTCTTTAAAAGAGGTAGTTTTAGACTGGATCCGCCCCTGCCTGCCGGCAGGCAGGTTCGCGGGAATGACGTCACTTTTTTTTAAACTAAATATTTGGTCTTTTAACCGTTTGTATCCTTCACGGGCCGCACCCAATGCTTCCCAGGTAAAGTTTTGTTTGGAACGGTAATGTGCTTGGAGGAAAAAATAACGAAGATCTAATGCATCAAAATCCCCTGCCTGCCGGCAGGCAGGTTTTTCTTTTATCTGAGACAGCGTGAAACCTGTTCCTTGCGATTTTGCCATCTTGGCAGAATCCACATTGAGATGCTCATTGTGCAACCAGTAATTAACAAACTTGACTCCATTTGCAGACTCACTTTGGGCAATCTCATTCGTATGATGGATACTCACATGTTCAACTCCCCCCATGTGAATATCAATGGTGTTTCCCAGTAACGATTTTGACATGGCCGAACACTCGATATGCCAACCAGGAAATCCCTCGCCCCAGGGAGATGTCCACGTTTGTAAAGCATTTTTGTGTGCACCTTTTCTGAAAAACCACAACGCAAAATCGGCAAAATGTTTTTTATCAGGGTCCTCAACAGTGCCCTTTCCCAAACCTTTTTGGTTAAAGTCAATTTTCTGGTGATTCAAATCGTTATACCGGGGAAATGTTGATACATCAAAATACACCGCATACTCGGTGACATACGCGTGTTTTTTTTCAATCAATATTTTGACCATGTCTATCATTTGATCAATGTATTCGGTAGCTCTTGGCTTATGAGTTGGTTCAAGGATATTTAAATCGCGTGTATCTTGCTCAAATATATCGATATATTTATCCGCAATTGCTTGGGGGGAAAGACCTTCGCGCTTTGCACCTTTCTCCATCTTATCTTCTCCCTCATCCTCATCACTTACTAAGTGTCCCACATCGGTATAGTTTCGAACCATGGTAACATCAAAATCGAGATAAGAAAATGATCGGCGTATCAAATCAGCCCATGTCATAGCGCGCAGATTGCCGATGTGCTGGACCCAGTAGACAGTCGGTCCGCATTGATAAAAGGAAACATGACCTTCTTTGAGGGGTTTGAATTCTTCGAGTTTGCGAGTTAAAGTGTTAAAGAGTTTCATTACTGTAATTTAAACATGGCAAAGACAGGATAATGATCAGAATACTGTACGTCAACTTTTTTTGCAAACAGTGACTTACAGTTTTTGTAAAAAATATAATCGAGCTTTAATTTATGTCTAAAAAATTTAAAAAGTATGAAGCCGAAAATTTTTTCAATAAAACTGTAGTGCTTGAGAGACCCTTCTGAAGTGAATAAAATAGTGTTAGTTGACTCTTTCATGTCATATTCCTGCATGAGTGCTTCTAATTTTTTTCGACCGTATGGATAATTAAAATCTCCGGTGAGTATAGTTGGCCGCTTGGTGTCTACGAGCTTGACGTCGGTGAGTGTCGTATGCAATTGTTTAAGCCTGATACTATTGGTTCCGTAGGGTGATAGATGAATATTATAGACGGCAACTTCTTTTCCCGTCTTTTTGCAAATAAAATCAGTTTTGAGGACGGTTCGTGGTTTATTACCCGTTTTAAATACGCGCAATAGATATGCTATTATCTCCATAATTCCTCGCTGAAGAAAAATAACTTTTGAATCAAGAAATTTAAATTTATCCGGGTGATAAAAAGTCGCAACACCATATATATGACCATTTTTTATAAACGCATTGGAATAATCGGCAAGTCGGTAGCCTAATTGTTCAACTCTTTTAAACGTATGATCGGTTGTACGAATTTCCTGAAGACATATGAGGTCCGGATGTTGTGCATCACATATTTTCTTCAATCCAACCACCGCGTCACTAAAAAGAGTATTGTAAGTGAGAAGCGAAAAATCCATAGTCGGAGTGGTGGGACTTGAACCCGCGACCTCGCGGTCCCGAACCGCGTGTTCTACCATCTGAACTACACTCCGAAATTTTCTTATTTATTATATCATGGGAGGGAAAGAGGTATATTTAAAACCTATTGTTTCCCTGTGGAGGGCTTGATTTCGGCAACGGAAGGAAGCGGGGCTTTTTTTTTCTTTTTTGGGGCGAGGATGCTTTGACGTTCTTTACCTTGAGGTTCGCCGGACATCTGAGCTTGTCTTTGTTTCTCAGCTTCCTTTCTCTTTTTTTCATGCTCTTGATAAGCTTCCTGACGCTTTTTCTCCTCTTCTTTTTGTTTCTTTTCCATCATAATCTTTTCATCGCCACTTTTTACCATCTGGAATAATCTATTTCGAAGAGCATCGGTCTTTGACTTATCCTGATTTTGGTATTTCTCCTGGAGTTTGGCGAAGTCAATTGCAGTACTGCCCTTTACTCCTTTAACCTCCGCGGTTTTCCCGCTTTGCTCCTCAACCGCGGAGGTTCTTCCGCCGGTTTCTCCATGAAAGGCATTTTTGATCATATTGGCAGGATTAAAGGTTTGCTTTATCTGCTGAGCGCCGCTTTTAGCCATGCTTTGCCCTGCCTCGAGGGCCTTTTCAAAAGTATCCTCAAAAAATGTTCCCTTCTTCATAATTTGAAATTAGAAATTAGAAATTTGAAATCAATCTTTAATTTTAAAATTAAAATATTTTGAATTTGATTAAAAATTTCAAATTTCAAATTAAAAATTATTAAATCCCCATCAACGCTTTTCCCCGCTCGCTCATCCGCTCAAGACTCCAAGGCGGATCAAATGTCAATTCCAACTTAATATTTTCATCTATAAATCCTAGATCAGTCAGTTTTTGCTTCATTTCCATCTCAATTTGGGAAAAAAGAGGGCAACCTATCGTCGTCAATGTCATCAATATGTGAACATTATCCTTCTTTAATGTAATTTTATAAATGAGCCCCAAATCAACTATGGATATGTGAATCTCCGGGTCCATGACATCGCTCAAGGCATTCATCACCTTCTTTGAAGTTGTCTGCATCTTTACAGTATAGCAAATGCTATAATGGAGTATAAATTTGAAATTAGAAATTAGAAATTTGAAATCAATCTTTAATTTTAAAATTAAAATATTTTGAATTTGATTAAAAATTTCAAATTTCAAATTAAAAATTATCTATGAATGAATATAAACTTCGTTTTATTCCTCTTGGTGGTGTGGTGGGAGTTACCAAAAAC
>CAYITZ010000076.1:0-5295 GCA_964366485.1 uncultured Gammaproteobacteria bacterium | reverse complement strand
TAGCCATTCCAAGCACTTATATCAAAACAGAAGGAAATAAGAAATATGTGTGGAAATTGAACAAAGAAAAACAGACTAAAAAATATATCAAAACGGGACTTGAGTCAGACGGAAATACCGAAATACTCTCCGGGGTTGAAGTAGGAGATATACTTGTAAAAATATGATCTCTCTTTCCCACGTCAATAAAAAATATATCCTCGATGATGAGGTTATTTTTAACGCCTTAAAAGATATTAACTTAACTATTAAAGAGGGAGAGTTTACTTCAATCATCGGTCCCTCGGGATCGGGTAAATCTACTCTCATGCATATTATCGGTCTTCTCGATCAACCGTCAAGCGGGCAGATACGTATCAACAATAAAGACGTGTCAAAACTTAACGATGATCAGCTGTCTTCATTGCGGAATGAATTTGTTGGGTTTGTTTTCCAGCAGTTTAATCTCATCAATAAATTATCAGTGATGGAGAATATTTTGATACCGACTATTTATGCACGGACAAAATTGGCACACGACCCTCTTGAGAAAGCCCGCTATCTCATCAAACGATTCGGACTTGAGGGAAAAGAAAATTCATTTCCGAATAGAATTTCTGGAGGACAGCAACAAAGAGTTGCAATCGCGCGAGCTCTTATCATGAACCCAAAACTTATCTTGGCCGATGAACCCACGGGGAATCTTGATACAAAAACGGGGGCCGAAATTCTAAAGCTCCTCCATGAATTACATAAAAACGAAAAGATTACGGTCATCATTGTAACGCATGATCCAACTATTGCCGCAAAAACAGAACGAAAAATAGAAATTACAGATGGTGAAATACAATGAATCATTTTATATTTGTCATCAACTCAGCCTTTCAGGACTTTTCCCGGAATAAAGGCCGGACATTCCTCACCTCCTTGGGAATTCTCATCGGAGTGCTGTCAGTTGTTATCCTCATTGCGTTTGGGCTGGGGTTAAAAAAATATATAAACGATCAGTTTCAAAGTCTCGGTTCCAACTTGATACGTATTGTTCCCGGTCAAATATTAAAGGGGGGAAGTTTCAGCTCAACCGGTAGTCTCAGCACTATTCGTTTTGATGCAAAAGATGTGGCCCGGCTCCAAAGAGTGAGAAGTGCAAAAAATGTAATTCCGGTTATATCCAAATCAATAACGGTTTCAATCGGTAAGGGAACTGAGGGGGCAAATTTATATGCAAGTACCGCCGACGTATTCATCGCATTAAACCTGAAGGCAAAATACGGTGATCTCTTTACTAAAAACGATGTGGAAAAACGGAGCAAGATTGTTGTGGTTGGTCCCAAAATTGCGGAAAAACTTTTTACCACGGAAGACCAGGCTTTAGGGCGAAATATCAAAGTGGAAGGTCAATCTTTCCGGGTGATGGGAGTATTAGAAGCTAAGGGAGGCGGAGGATTTGGAGGTCCAGATCTTGACTCCTTCATATATATGCCCCATACTACGGCCCAGGTATTTAATCCCGATAAAAAATTTTATGCAATCATCGTGCAATCAAAAAGTGACATAGCCATTGCAGACGCAAAACTGGAATTAAAGAATGCGCTCCTCAAACGGTATAAAGAAGATGACTTTTCAGTGATAGATCAAGCCGAACTGCTTGGCGCGATTGAGTCAATCTTTGGCATGTTAAACACCGTGCTTGTTGCGATAGCCGCGGTTTCCCTCATCGTGGGAGGAATAGGGATTATGAATATTATGTATGTTACCGTGACTGAGCGGATAAAAGAAATTGGAATACGTCGTGCACTTGGGGCACGAAAAGAAGACATTCTCGTCTTATTTTTAGTTGAATCAATTGCCCTTTCCCTTTTAGGAGGACTCATGGGGTTGGGTCTTGCGTATATAATCGTGTACTTTATTCAAAAGTTTTTCCCTGCATATATTGACATAAACTCGGTCGTATTAGCCCTTGCCGTTTCTTCGGTAATCGGCGTCATATTTGGAGTGTTTCCAGCAAAAAAGGCGGCAGATCTTTCGCCTATTGATGCGATTAGATATGAATAGCGATTAAAGCGTTAACGGGTTAAAGAGTTAACGAGTTGAGTGATTTTGCTTTTAAAAACTGCTTCTGAGTATTTTTCGGATTCATTTCTTGAGGATTTTCTCATCTCCACGTATTTTTCCGATGATAAAGATTGCAATTTTTCAATTGCATCCCCAACTGATTTTTCCGTTTGTTCTTGAAAAAGATATCCGTTAATATCATCGTGCATCGTCTCCTTTAATCCGCCCGATGAAAAAGCAATTACCGGTAAACCATATCCCATTGCCTCAACGGGGGCGATGCCAAACTCTTCATCGATGGATGCAAAAAGAAAGGCTTTCGCATTTTGATAGAGGTCTTTCAATTTTTTATCTGACACATTTCCTAAAAACTCAACCGTCTTTCCCGCTATAGATTGGAGATATTGCATGTCTCGTCCAACCCCCACAATTTTAAGTTGAAATTTATATTTATTTGCGGCTCTTATCAAAAGGTCGACGTGTTTTGCACGGGCCAATCTTGAAACGGTTATAAAATAGTTGAGAGTTGGTAGTTTATAGTTGATAGTTTCAGGAATATTAACCGGAGGATAAATGACGGTTGAATCTCGACGATAAAACTTCGTGATTCTTCTTTGAGTTTCAACTGAGTTTGCGATGAGATGGTCTGGTTTTTGAGATGATTCATAATCCCAGAGTCTTAAAAAGTGGTTTATAAAGACTCCATATATTTTTATAATTGAATGTTTCTGCCACTCAACGGCTGTTTCATATCCATATAAATAACGGGGGGGATGATGAATATAACTAATATGGAGGGTGAGTTTCTTGGTATTAATTCCCTTACACATCCATGACCCGGTTGAAGATATAACCAGATCATACTTTGAAAAATCAAATGATTCCCAGATGAGGGGAGTCAGAAAACGGAGGGGAGAGTAAAGCCTGTTAATAAGAGGAATTTTTCCAAACCAGGAGACATGAACGTTCCAGTGTTTAATTAACTCCTTGTGTTCTCCAAGACTATTAAGATCAAATGTAGAAGTAAATACATCGGCTTGAGGATATATTTGCTTCAAGGCAACGAGAACTCTTTCTGCTCCGCCAAACTCGCGGAGTTGATCATGAACTATGGCTATTTTCATCTTTTATATTATACTTTATGGATGAATATAATCCATGCGGCGATATTGGGAGTTGTTGAGGGATTAACTGAGTTCCTTCCCATATCCTCAACTGCGCACCTTATCATATCCGCAAAACTTCTCCGTCTTCCTCAGACAGATTTTATGAAATTCTTTGAAGTATTTATCCAATCGGGGGCCATATTGGCCGTCGTCATCTTGTATTTTCAATACATATTGAAGCACAAAGCCCTCATAAAGCAAATTATCCTCTCATTTATTCCAACCGCAGTCATCGGCTTTTTCCTATACAAAATGATAAAGAATGTGTTCTTTTCATCAAACATGCTTATCATCGACGCGATTTTTGTCGTCGGTTTACTTTTTATTATTCTTGAATATCTCATTTCAAAGAAAAAAATTATTCTGAAACATTCACTATCATCGATGACTCCCATTCAAGCCATAGTGACTGGATTTGTGCAAGCGTTGGCCGTCATTCCCGGAGTTTCAAGATCGGGGATTGTGATGTTTTACCTCATGAGTCAGGGATATAGGCGAGATGAGGCGGCTACCTACTCATTCCTTCTTGCAGTTCCCACGATCCTTGCCGCATCCGCATATGATCTTCTCAAAATGAGAAGCCTCATCGGATCCTCTGTCCAATATCTGCCTTTACTTCTCGTGGGACTTGTTACCTCATTTATCGTTGCCTATATTGTTATGAAATGGTTTATCGGATATTTAAAACAAAATTCACTTTTCTCTTTTGGAATATACCGAATTGCTCTCGCCATTGTTCTTTTATTTATTTTTTAATGAACAAAAAAGTTTACTGGACAGACACATTTCGTAAGACAGCATACTCTTGGCTTTTAGGAGAGTGTCCACCTCAGGCATTTCCTTTAGTTGCCATTATTCCCTTTGAGAACCCAGATTTGTATGATGCCTCATCTACACTTTCTTATCTAAAAGATATAAAAAAAGTAAATTCATTTGTATTTGGTACGTATAAAGGAGTTTCTATTGCATTGTCAAATTCTAAATTTGGAGCTCCTGCAGTTGCCATGACACTTGATGTTTTATCTTTGACGCCAGTACAAAATATTATTGGAATCGGGTATTGTGGGAGGCTCAATAAAAAAATAAAATGCGGAGATTTAATTATTCCAACTTTATCACAGATTGACGAAGGGACAAGCTTTCAATATGGCAATAATACTTTAGTGTCCTATTCAAATAATGCATTGGTTAAAAAGATTCAAGAGATTTGCATTCATCTTTCAATTCCACACCACGTTGGACCTATTTTTTCAACAGATGGTATATTGCGAGAAGATGAAGCAAAGCTAAGTAGTTTTGTAAAAAAAGGAGCAATTGCAGTCGACATGGAAAGTTCATCGGCCTTTACGGTTGGGAGTCATTTCAATAAACGCATTGCTAGTATATTAGTTGGAAGTGATAATCCATTGGAAAAAGAAAATGCCGTATATGAGAAATTGCAAAAAGGTTATTCCCAGGCAATACAAGTGGCACTAGAAACATTAATTCAATAATTCGAAAATTTTTACAAGCATTTTGTCCAACATTTTTTTTCCATAATCAAAAGAGGATTGAGCAGGATCTTCGCCCTCAAGAGCCATCAATCGATCATCCCTGTCTACCATTTGTTTAAGATCGACATATTCAGGGAATAGAACCATCATAAGAGAAGTTTCCCATTTGCCGGCATGATCACCTTTTTCTCCCTCAACAAGATCAGGCTCTTTTACTATCACAAACGCTATATCCTTACCGGAAAACTTCTTGGCGGCACGACTTGCAATATCTACGTTAGGATAATGACCCGCAAGGACGAAAATCTTTTTAAAACCAATTCGGATCATCCGATAAAAGTAGTTTTCAAGAACCTCTTGATAAAGTTTTGCATCCAGATGATAACAATCATATTGTTTATTGGGATATTCTTTTAGATCAATGTCTGACCAAGCGTCAACTCCTAAATATAGAGGTGGAAATACAATTCCCCCTATTTTTTTTGCGGCTAACTGGCAGATTTTCCAAGCCTTTAACGAGTCTAGACCAAGTACGTTATGATACCCATGATATTCCATACTTCCTAAGGGAAGATAGGCAGTTGGATTTTCATTTATTGCTG
>CAYITZ010000075.1:0-5297 GCA_964366485.1 uncultured Gammaproteobacteria bacterium | reverse complement strand
CGGAGGCTATCGTGATTACGATAGCTATAATCCCTAACACAACAAGCATTTCAATGAGAGTAAAGGCGGTTTTAAATTTACTTCCCTGGATTTTCATATTTATGGTTCAGAAACTTTATAATATATGCCGCTCGTGCAGGTATATCCGGCTTGTGTATCAAAATAAGGGGCAACCGCGGGACCTGCTCCTCCCTCAGGATCTAGCCTATTTTCAAGACAAGCATACATATCATAGCGCAGAACATCAGCCGGCGCATAGCTGTGATAATAATATTTTTTTATATTAGTGGTACAGTTGCCTGTTGGCTCACCCGGAGTTTTTGCCATATATTGAAATCCCGATACGGTCCAACTAGTACAGGGTAAAGGAAATGATGCGTCAGCCGGATATTTTGGTGGGGATTGATTGTCTTTATAAAACTCGAGTGCTTTTTGGTAATTTTTCAAGTCAGATTTTCGCTGGTTGTCTCGGGCTCGCTCACGCACGTCCATAAAGTTGGGAAATAGTATTGCAACCAAACCCGCTAAAATGGCAATGACAACGAGTACCTCAATCAATGTAAAACCGTGCTTATTTTTTATCATCATGTAATTACTTTCATGCTAACTGTTTTGTGGGCAAAAATCAACAGATTGTCAAGAGAGAGTTGGTGGTTGGTGTTGAGTGAAAGAATATTATTTTTTGTTTGCATTGCCTTTTTTAAAATCGCCGTTATTTTGTCTGCGTTTTTTTGCCTGAGATGCGTTTTTAAAAATAAAATAAAATCATCCAAGAATACAAGAGAATCTTCCCTTGTTTTTATCGAAAAAACGCTGAGTTGTAAATAAGAATTGCTTTTGGGATTTTGAAGCAACTCAGATAGGTTTTGCATGTGGGATGACAAATCCTTGTCAAGAATCCTTTTTTTCTCTTCCAGGATAACCACTTGAACTCTTGATCTGATAGTCGGAATAATTCGCTCAATATTATTGGTAAACAAAATAAAGACATTGTGAAGAGTCTTTTCCTCCAGTATTTTAAGAAGGGCGTTTTGCGTTTCCAAAGACGCAATTTCAAAAGAGTAGAGAACCACCACTCTTTGTGTGGTTGTTTGCGTGAGGATAACTTCAGATAGGGTACGGATTTGATCAATTCCCAGACCGGTTTTGTCATTTTCCGGAGCTATTTTAAACACATCGTATGAAGTAAGTGATAACGAAGTAACTAAATCCGCTAAGTATTTATCTTGTTTATCTTTAGATGACAGTACAACTAATTGAGGAATCATATCCGTATTGAATTCTATCAGAAAAAAAACTATATTTATAGATAGGTATGATAATCTCACCAAAACAATTTATTGCAAAACTCATTGAAAACAAAGTCATCAATGAAGCTCAAGGAGAACGGATTGAGATTGACGCACTGAATAAAAATCTGCCCATCTATGATTATCTGTTGAAAGACAGCACCATAAAAAAAGATGCGGTACTTAAAGTACAGGCATTCTTTCTCAATGTTCCCTTCATTGATATCTCATCATCAGCCGCCGATCCTCAAGCTCTTAACTTTATTCCCGAATCAGTTGCACGTACCTATAACGTACTTCCCTATGCATACGATCCGAAAACTGAATCGGTGTATGTTGCAACCGGAGATCCACTTAATTTTAATCTGAATGATTTTTTGGAAAAGAAGACAAACAAGCGGGTCATTCTCACCTTGGCAAATATTGACGATATTATCCGCGGAATAAGTCTGTCTTATTCACATGGGTTATCTCCTGAAGTAAAAGAAGCCCTTGCTGAAGTTTCAAGCGATGTCATCAAGCAAAAAGAGGCAACCACTGTGGTGAAAGAAGCTCCCATTGCAAAGATTGTTGATACCATTCTTGAATTTGCCATGAAAGGACGTGCTTCAGATATTCACATAGAAGCTGAAGAAGATAAGACACGTGTCAGGTACCGCATAGACGGAGTACTCCAGGAAAAGCTGACTCTTCCTCGCACCATTCATGATTCCTTGATTTCAAGAATAAAGATTCTCTCTGAGATGAAGATTGATGAAAGGCGTATTCCTCAGGACGGCCGCTTTAACTTCAAAATGGGGGAGCAGGAAGTGGATCTTCGTGTGTCATCATTACCAACTGTTCATGGTGAGAAAATCGTAATGAGACTTCTCAAAAAGACGGGAGGGCTTCCTCAGCTTGGCGAACTTGGTTTAAGAGGTACTCAATTAAAAGATATTGAAGAGGCAATTACCAAGCCCTACGGTATTATTCTGGTAACCGGGCCAACCGGCTCAGGAAAAACAACCACTCTTTACTCTATTTTGACACGGTTAAACAAACCAACCGTCAATATTGTTACCCTTGAGGACCCTATCGAATATCAAATCTCCGGTCTTAATCAGGTTCAGGTTAACCCTCAGGCGGGATTAACTTTTGCAACAGGGCTTCGTTCATTTCTACGACAGGATCCCAACATTATTCTTGTAGGAGAAATTCGTGATAAAGAAACCACTCAGTTGGCCATCCAGGCCGCGCTCACCGGCCATCTTGTATTTTCAACCCTTCACACCAACGATTCAGCTACGGCAATACCCCGTCTTATTGATTTAGGTGGTGAACCATTTCTTATTTCCTCTGTTCTCTCAGCATCGGTAGCTCAGAGAATTGCGCGACGCATCTGTGATACTTGTAAGGAGGAGTCTGAACCTACCCCTTTAGTAAAAGAAAATGTGGTGAATGTGCTTGGATCTCTGTTGCCATCAAAATATACAAAAGGTGAGCCGATGAAACTTTCCCGGGGTAAAGGTTGCACTGAATGCAATTTTTCTGGCTATTTGGGAAGAGTAGCCATTTTTGAAGTTTTAAAAATCACACCCGCTATCAACAAACTTATTCTTTCTTCAGCCTCTGCGAAAGAAATTGAACAACAGGGTTTAAAAGAAAGCCTTATTATTATGAAACAGGATGGTTATTTAAAAGCACTCGACGGTATCACCACGATTGAAGAAGTGCTTCGTATTGCCGAGGTCTAACACTATGGAAATAAATGATTTATTACAAATGGCGGTGGATAAAAAAGCTTCGGATCTACACGTCGTACCTCATTATTATCCTACTATTCGTATAAATAACGGACTTTTAGCCCTGCGTGACTTTGGTATATTGACCGGGGAGGACACTGAAAAATTGCTTGTTCCATTACTTAACCCTGTTCAACATCAATTTTTGATTGAAAATAAGGAGATTGATATTGGTTGGGATTTCAATGGGAACAGGTTCAGGGTAAATATATATACGAGCAAAAAAAGTTTGAGTGGTGCCTTCCGATTGATTCCAAGCAAAATCAAAACGATCGACGAATTGGGTCTTCCTTCCATCTTTCATAGTTTTTCCTCGTATAAACAAGGTCTCATCCTTTTTACCGGACCAACCGGAGAAGGTAAATCAACATCAATGGCATCAATCATCAATGAAATTAATGAAAAATTTGCGCGGCACATCATAACAATTGAGGATCCCGTCGAGTTTACCTATCCACCGGCAAAATCTATCATATCTCAAAGAGAGCTTCATCAGGACACGCTTTCCTGGTCTACTGCGCTCAAATCGGTACTACGAGAGGATCCTGATGTGGTTTTCGTCGGAGAGATGCGGGACTACGAGACAATTCAGCTCGTATTAACCATTGCGGAGACAGGGCACCTCGTATTTTCAACCCTTCACACAGGATCGGCAAAAGATGCGATCGACCGCATAGTAGATGTATTTCCCTCAAGTCAACAATATCAAATACGCTCATCTCTTGCTTCATCATTAGTCAGTGTAATCGCTCAGCGCCTTCTTCCGGACAGTGCAAATATTTCCCGCGTTCCCTGTTTTGAAATTCTCATGAACACTCCGTCAGTCAGTTCAATAATCCGTGACGGGAAAAACTTCATGCTTGATAATGTTCTGGAGACAGGTGAAGAGCAGGGGCTTATCCTTTTTGAAAAATATTTATCAAAACTATATAAAGCGGGACAAATTACGAAAGAAACCGCAATGGAACACGCCATACGTAAAAATCTCATCGAAAAATTTATTACATAAAGCATGAATTATTGGTATAAAGCACTAAAAAAGGACAAGATTGTAACTGGCAAGCTTAACTCAGCATCGTCTCAGGAAGTAGTTAATTTCCTGAAGAAGAATGGGTATATCCCAATTGAGGTAAAAAAAATTGAATCCATTCTTCCCCAGTTTGATTCCATATTCAATCGCATTAATTTTACTGACATTGTGGACTTCACCCGTCAAATGGCAATCATGCTTAATGCGGGCTTGACTCTCATTGACTGTTTCAATATTTTGGAAAAACAAATAAAAAAACCTGACCTTCTGCTCCTTGTGCAAAGCCTTAATAAAGAAGTAACCGAGGGCAACACCTATTCATCTGCTCTTCAAAAATATCCACAACATTTTTCTAATTTATATATAGCTCTCGTCAAATCAGGAGAGGCATCGGGGAAATTGAGTGAAATATTGCTCAAACTTGCTGAGAACCTTGAAAAACAGCGAGAGTTTAACGCAAAGATTAAAAGCGCTCTTACCTATCCCGTGATTGTGGTAATCGGTATGTTGGGGGTTATGTTTGTCATGATAACTTTTGTTGTCCCCAAGCTCCTTGGGCTCTATAAAGATTTTAATGTCGATCTTCCTGTTTCAACTAAGATTCTCATTACCCTTTCAGATTTTTCAGCCAGATTTTGGCCCCTCATCATCATTGCTGTTTTTTTACTCATAACTTTATTTAAAAAGTATACGAATACTAAGCAGGGTCGACTACTTTTTGATACCGTTTCACTGAATTTTCCTGCCTTTGGGCCTTTGATCAAGATATCAGCCCTCGTTGATACGACCCGTACATTGGGCATTCTCATCGCCTCTGGTGTATCGATTCTCGACGCGTTAAGTATTATTATTGAAACCACCGATAATTTAGTGTATCGAAATTCCTTCAAAAATATATATAAACAGGTTGAAAAGGGTTTTGCGCTGGGTACCTCTATGGATAATGAAGGAATTTATCCTCCCATCCTGGTGCAAATGACTACCGTCGGTGAGCAGACAGGGAAGCTTGATGATACTCTCATGCGTATATCCCGCTATTTTGAAGCGGAATCTGAGATTGCGGTAAAATCATTAACTGTTCTTATTGAGCCTCTTATTCTTGTGGTACTTGGTGTCGGCGTTGGGTTCCTGGTTATCTCCGTAATTACTCCTATATATAACCTAACGTCAGCTTTTAAATAAAATTTAAATACCCCT
>CAYITZ010000074.1:0-5309 GCA_964366485.1 uncultured Gammaproteobacteria bacterium | reverse complement strand
CTTTCTTTGTCATTCCCGTGAACCTGCCTGCCGGCAGGCAGGGGCGGGAATCCAGGCTAAAATCATCATTCTATTTTTACTTTAATTAAACGTTTAATCGAAGTAGACATGTTTGAGCCGTCCTTCGAGGCTAAACGAGCTTGAAAATAGCCTATAATCCTGCTATAATTGACCTTTTCCCTAATAAATTTTTACTTATGGCAGAACATAAACTATCTCGGAGAGATTTTTTAACTCAAATTCTCGGACCAACAGCTCTTACTCTACTTTTAGCCTCTTGTGGGGCTCCAAATTTAACAACTACTCCCTATTTTGACAATCGTCCTTCATACCCACCCACCCCGACTTATAAAGATTTTGCCTCAACTGCCGTTTGGGCTAAAGTGCTGGAATCATTTAGTCCAGGCTTATCAAGTAACTTAGAGATTATTACCAAGGCTATTCCTGACAAGCAAATCAGAACCTTAGTTGCCGAAACATTAGTGAATAATCGCCTAGGGTCTTCACCAGGTAAAAGACTTGAACTTAGCAAGAAACTTATCGACTCAGGTCGCGGAATTGGTGGGAATTTTTGCGGAGATTCTCGTGTTGTTTGTAATACTGTCTTCTACTCTGCTTCAGAAGGTTCGGCTATTGCTACTTCAGAAAAAAGGGCTCTTGGCGCGGCACCAAGCGTGTTTAATAAAGGTATAAACGTAAGCATTCTTGCAACACACTGTAATTCAATTAGTGATCCTTCCGGTTGTGGTGCTCTTGCAGGGTTAGCCGAACTTGAAAATGCCGGCGGGTATCAAAAATTAAGGGCACATAATATAAGTGATGATACAATCAAATTACTTCAATCTTCGTTACGCTCTCCTGATCCGGATATCCAAGCAGTTGCTGGTGCAAAAATCCAAGCTTTGATCAATGCTAATGCCCATGGGACAGGGCACGTCGCGGTTGCAGTACGGATGGGCCATGCTGACGGATCTATGCAAATTTTGGGCGCATACAATGAGTTAGGACAGCCTGTGGGGGTTCCAGATGTGGTCAAGGAATTCGTTGCCTTTAACAGCAATAGTCCTATTGGAGTAAATTCAAAAGACCTATCATTAGGTCAGGCTCCGCCCCAATTTGCAATGAATAGCACAAGGTTCAATATCCAGGATCTAATGGGTAAACAGGCCGCAACACCGGGAGATACGTTTAAAATAACGATTCAGTCAGACACGGGGGGGGCTTCAAAACTACTCAACGTTGCAGAAATTGACAAAGGTGTTGCCGCGATTCAATATCCTATGGCACATGAGAAGTGGGGAAAACTCCAGTGGTTATTCGGCAGATCCCCAGAAGAGCTTGCGCTGATGCGGGAAAGATTGATGATGAATGATGGAACTTGGAAATATCTTGCAAATAGAGGAATAATCGTTGAAGCACTCGTTGATGATTCAGGAAAAATAACAGGTACTCTACGCATAACCAATCTTTCTAAATTACCTGAGAAAATAAAAGCAATCGAAGAGCTCAAATTATTGACCCCAACAACTTATGAAATTGTTCTTTCGCAAAAAACACTTGCTGAAGCAAAGATTGTAGTTGATGAAGCAGGGGCGGCTCGTGGAGCTAAATTGACGGTGGTAATTGAAAAAATAAAAGAATTTGCTAGGGCTGGATTTACCATCTTGAAGATCTTTGACCCTGTTTTTAATGCCGCGCTCATTGCGGGTGCATTTGATGCGGTTAAACAACTCAATGGATGGACGGGAGTATATAGTTCGCATGCAACTGAAATTTCACCTGATAAAAGTGGAAAAAATACAACCAGCGATCTCAATGGTGGTGGTGTCTTGCCTACACCAGAATATAATGATTGGCTCAAGAAATTCCCTCAGGCTGACCCATATATGGTAAGCGGGCATTATGGGGCAACTTATACCAACGATCAATTAGCAACTTCCTTCCTCGGTCTCATAAAAGAATATCAGTCAGAGGCCGCATCTTCAGGGGGGAATTATACAGATGGTTCAAAAAACCAAACATCACGTTTTTTTGGCGTACCGTTGAGAGATGTTGAACAAGCAGGAAAAATCCTTCTTTTTGGCTATGAAAAACCCGTAACTCATGAACAGGTTAATTTTACAAAAGTAGGTAACCCACTCATCTTTGTACCTCTCCCTAATTCAACCGCATTGAGTCCTAGAAATTATGATTATACTGATGAAGGAATAAAAAAACATACGATGGTTATCTATAATCCTGACACAGGGGAATTTATATCTCCCAATCTTCCCGGGGAAATGATTGTACCTGTTGAATCAATCAATCCAGCAAATGAAAGAGTACGAGCTATTTATTATCTTCACTTGAAAAGTGATGGAGAAGGTCGAATTACCGTTAAACCGGTGGGATATAAAGAAGAATATATCAAAACAAGTAATATTCCAGTAACTAGTTTATTTGGTCATATATTTCCAAAAAAAGAATCCGTTTCCGTTTCTTAACCTCTATCAATCACAAGCTATCTCCTGATATTTACCCAAACCTGAAGCATCGTTAAAATACTGAGGCTCAAAGTTGACTAGATTTGCGAACCATCCATTTGCATATACCCCTGTTATATTTTGTTGCTCAATAAGCGGTAATGACAATACGCGATGTTCTCTTATTTTAATATTGTCCCCCAATGATCTCTGAAGATCTGTTAAAAAATTAGGCTGGCCTATGCTCGTCCAAGGTTCATGAAGATAATAAGTATCGATTTCGCATGTTTCACCTAATGTTTTCGTTATTAAATTTGCAACCCTTGCAATTCCTCCTGTGCCATAGGGTGTTGTATCATTCCAGAGATGAGCGAATATTACACCTTCATCACTCTCTCCAATGATTGCGTTTGACATTAAATTCATACCTGGAAATATGGCAAAAGGTGTTTGTGATTGCGCGCTTTTTTTTAAACACCAGATTCCAGGACCCTTGAGCCAATTTGAGTCGAGTGTTACCGTAGGAGAACCAGGTGAAAGTTCAACAGGAAGGAGAATGCCTAGTGGTAAAACAGCATGAGCTAATGTTGCCCAAGTAGGTTTATATAAACGACTAGCTTGTTCTGTTGCGATAGTCATTGATTTAGCCCATTATACTACATCTTTCCCTGCAATATCATCTCGCGAATATGTTCCATTAATTTTTCCATCACCCACAAGTTATGATACGTCGCCAAAGTGTAACCGAGGATTTCGCGCTGTTTGAAGAGGTGGTGTAAATAGGATTTCGTGAAGTTTTGACAGACATAACAGCCGCATTTCTCATCCACCCGCGTCAAATCCATCTTGAAAACACTTTTATTGATATCTATTTGGGAAGTTTGAATTTGATACACCGTCCCCATCCTCCCCAACCTCGTCGGCTCCACACAGTCAAACGTATCGATACCATATTTGACTAAATCAATAATGTCATCTATCTGCCCCACTCCTAATAAATGCACTGGTTTATCTTTCGGTAGATAAGGAGCTACCCACTTTACCTGCTCGCGCATCTCCTCCTTCGTCTCCCCCACCGACACTCCCCCGATTGCAACTCCGGGCACATCCTGTTCGGAGATAAATTTTGCCGATTGAATTCGTAAATCTTCATAAGTTCCGCCCTGAATTATTCCATATAAATACTGCTCATGAAAAAACGAAGACATGTGTTTTTTGTCAATCGCCTGGGCCCCTTTAGGGTGAGGCGGACAAAAAACATCGTGTCGAGTTTTTTTATAGGCAATACACCTTTTTAACCATTCATGAGTTCGCGTCAAAGCCTTTTCTGCATACTCATGCGTCGCAGGATAATGCGTACATTCATCAAAAGCCATCAGCAAATCCGCGCCAATTTGCCTTTGATACTCCATTGATTTTTCGGGTGTGAATTCTATGAGTTGACCGTCGTATAAAGATCTAAATTTGACCCCATCCTCTGATATTTTTTCAACGAGAGGTTGTTCAGAATCATCTCCTCTTAATTTCGCTCTTTTTTTATTCTTTTGAACTTTATCATTTGAAATTGATTTGTCATTTGTTATTTGTGATTTGTGATTATTGTGTTCTCTCATGTGATTTGCTAAAGAGAACACCTGAAACCCCCCCGAATCAGACATGAGAGAAATATTCATCTTGCTGTACGCGTGAATCCCCCCCGCTTTTGCAATTATTTCCGGCCCTGGATGAGTTACGAGGTGATAGGTGTTTACAAATGATACCTGCACTCCAATATCTTTGATGAGGGAAGGTGTGAGAGCCTTAATCGTGCCCTTCGTCCCCACGGGAACAAACGCAGGGGTTTGGATTACGCCATGCGAAGTAGTAATGGTTCCCAAACGCGCCTTTGATTTTGTCGAATGATAGTTTACTTTAAAAAACGCAGACATAGAAGACATGATGGCTAACAGCTAATAGCTAGGGGCTAAAAGCTATTTATAGTAGCTCTTTACTTGGAAAAGAACATACAGGCCTAAAAGAGTGCCGATGACTAATGCTCCCCAATTATATGCAACAGCATTTTGAACAGCCCCCACAAGAGTTGCATAGTACATCATCGTCCATCCCGCTTTTGCTCGTTTAAAAAGCCCGGGAAGAGCGATTAATTCCATGACAATGATGATTGCAGTAAAGACCATCGATACCGTATATCCCATACCTATCCGTAGCCCTCCAAGATAACTAAATGGCATCATAAAAGTTCCGATTCCTAAGAATCCTAAGATGAGAGGGGCGGACATAACCATGAGAATAAGTGAAATCCACGGACCAAATTTCACGATTGCCTCTTTCACTCCATCCGGAAGCGCGGGAGCTTTTTTAACGAGATACTCATCGGCTAGCTTTTCCAAATCGCATAAATATGATTTGTAATCTTTCTGTGGAGTGGGCATAGGTGCATAAAGTGCAACAATAAATAATATTTCGTTGCATTACCCTGATGATAAGCCTCGAAGAGATTAAAGTCAAGATCAAATTATCAACATCGCATCTCCAAAAGAATAAAATCGAAACTTTTCCTTTATTGCCACTTGATAAAGATCAACTAAACTCCGTTTAGCATTTTTATGTTGTAAAAAAGCCTCCACCAACATCATAAGCGACGACCCGGGAAGATGAAAATTGGTAATTAAATGATCCACCATTTTGAATTCATACGGAGGATAAATAAATAAGTCCGTCTTCCCCATAACCGATTTAACTGATTTTAACCGACCCTCCGAATCGGAGGGACTGATTTTAACTGATTCTAGCGTTCTCACAACCGTTGTCCCAACAGCCACAATTCTCTTTTTTTCTTGATCCAGT
>CAYITZ010000073.1:0-5520 GCA_964366485.1 uncultured Gammaproteobacteria bacterium | reverse complement strand
TGACCATGACTCGATTTAATAAAAAGATGAAAAAGTGCTCCACCAACGCTTGGGATCCCAAGACAAAGACCGCTTCAGGATGTGATTATTTTGCATGGATACAACCGCTCGTTGAGCAACTTGACGAGGACTGTCCCAAATGCGGAAGCAAACTGGTAAAAATGGAGACAGCTAGCGGCAAAAAGATGAAGAAATGTTCAACCTCAGGTTGGGATAAAGAAAATCGAGTAGCCACGGGTTGTGAGTATATCGAGTGGTTGAAATGAAATTTCTGCGGCGGGATTTTCCCTGGAGAAATACGACTGACCCTTATCATATCCTCGTATCTGAGGTTATGCTTCAGCAAACGCAGGTTGCACGCGTACTCGTCAAATACTCCCTATTCATAACCAAATTTTCAAATTTCAAAGAGCTTACTAATGCATCAATAAAAGACGTTCTACAAGTATGGCAGGGGATGGGGTATAACCGGCGAGCTCTGTATTTAAAAAAAACAGCAGAGATTGTTGTCAAAAAATATGAGGGAAAGCTTCCTGATGATCCCGTCATCCTTGATACCTTTCCCGGAATCGGAGAGGCGACTGCATCATCAATTGCGGCATTTGCTTTCAACAAACCCGTGGTTTTTATTGAAACAAATATACGGAGAGTGTTTATCCATCTCTTTTTTGAAGATAGAAAGTCGAAAGTGGATGATAGAGAAATATTGCCATTAGTAGAAAAGACATTGGATATTAAAAATCCCCGTGAATGGTATTGGGCACTTATGGATTATGGGGCACACTTGGGCAAAACCGTTGACAATCCTAATAAAAAAAGTAAGCATTACAGTGTTCAATCTAAATTTGAAGGATCGGATAGACAGGTGAGGGGGGAAATATTACGAATATTGTTGAAAAAATCATTTAAAGAAAAAGAATTAGTCGAAATAATAAAAAAAGAGCATGGCAAAGTTAAAAGCATACTTCAAGGTATGATTAAAGAGGGATTAATTGAATATAAATCAAGAATGTATAGAATTAGTAATTCTTAGTCTGGATTCCCGCCTTCGCGGGAATGACAAGAGAACGTCGGGATGACAGACATATTCGTTTCTATGATATCAATAAAAAAGCGCGTACAAATTATCCTCATGGAACTCAAAAAACTCTTTCCTCATGCAAAGATGGTTTTGCATTACAGCAATAATTGGGAACTCCTTATTTCCGTCATTTTATCCGCCCAGTGTACGGATAAAATGGTCAATAAAGTGACGGAGAAATTATTCAAAAAATATAAAACGTTGGATGACTACGTAAAAGCTTCACAAGTTGAATTTGAAAAAGATATTCATTCCACCGGTTTTTATCATAATAAAGCAAAGAATATTCTCGCAACTGCCAAAATCATCAAAGAACAGTTCCATGGAGAGATTCCTCATACCATGAAAGAGTTAATTTCTCTCAAAGGAGTAGCAAGAAAGACAGCAAATGTCGTCCTCGGTAATGCTTACGGCATAGTTGAGGGGATTGCGGTGGATACTCACGTCATACGGCTCACGAAACTATGGGGACTCACTAAGCATACCGATCCGGTAAAAATTGAGCAGGATTTGATGAGGTTATTGCCAAAAGAAGAATGGTTTACCTTCACCTACCGCACGATTGAGTATGGAAGGATGTATTGCATTGCAAAAAAACATGAGCATGGGAAGTGTCCGATGACAAAGTTATTAATAACCAAATTGTAATTTTAGACTGGATTCACCCTAACGGGTGTAAACCCGCCGGAGTTTACCCCGTGCCCTGACACGGGGCGGGAATGACATCATATTATTTACGTTGGGATGACGGAGAGTTCTAAAAATGGCAATGATGGTTTAATTTTTATTTTTCCTTCCTCGATCACCGCCTTATCAAATAAACGCGTTCCAAAGTCAATCTTTTGTGCATCAATAAAAGGATATATTTTTTTCATTTTCTCCTCCAAATCTGTGTTTTGAAAAAGAGTTTGTTGAGTGGTGGTGTTTTGTTCCAGATCAGTTATCGTGCATCCGGTGGTACGATAGAGAATTCCCTTATGATAAATATGTTCGAATCCTTCTTCCAACTGCTTTCTTACAAGGTAAGGGTAAGAAGTTTTACTTGGCAACTTAAGTTCGATGGAATGATACATAAACTCCTGTGTCTTCAGAAAAAGAGACAACTTCCCCACTCGATAATGAAAACTGCGGGCTTTGGTAAAGGCTTCCTCAACATGATGGAAAAGGCGCGCGCGGAGGATGTCTTTATCATTTGTAGGTGGATGAAATGTCTGCGTCTTTGAAATGGATTGATAAGTGGTTTTCTTCTCCAGACTCAACTCAAATATTTTCTTCCCCCGCAATTCCTGCCAAATTTCAAAAAAAGGTTTACTGAGATTTTTATGGACAAAATCTTCGGACAGCATGACGAATTGATAAGCAGTATGTATGTTTAATTTTTTTAGGTAGGAGGATGTTTGTTCACCGATACCCCAAATATCTTTCACGGGGACTTGTTTCAGGAATGTTTCGATACTTCGCCCATCAATCACCGTAAGGCCTGAAGGTTTACGAAAGTTTGAGGCAATCTTAGCGAGTGATTTCGTTAAAGAAATACCAATAGATACAGTAATACCAAGATTGGATTCGATTGTGTCTTTGATTTTCTTCCCCATTTCCTCATATGTCATATTGAGTGGGCGGCGCAATCCTTTGAGACCCATAAATCCCTCATCTATTGAGTATTCTTCTATTTCAAAACTGAATTGACGGAGTATCTCAAACATACGATGAGAGAAAAGGGCGTAGAGTTCATAATCGGACTCAATGAAGGCGCAATCCGGGCATAATTTCCGCATCTCAAAGAATCGCATGCCGCGGGTGATTCCGTATTTTTTTGCCTCATAAGATATAGCGGTTGCAATACCTCTCTCATGTCCGGTAACCACGGGTTTACCTTTTAATTTTGGATTCACTGCCTGAGCGACTGATGCAAAAAATGCATCGCCGTCGATATGGAGGATGGTTTCGGGCCAGGAACGTATTTGAAACATTGTTTGTCAGTTAAACTTTCGCACGACTGCCTTTACGATTCCAAAGATTTGCAACTCTTCTTTCGGATAGAAAGATGGATACTTGGGGTTTGCGGCTGAGAGATAGTTAAGTCTTTGGATGCGATCTTTGCGTAAAATCTTCAAAGTCCATTCTTTATCAATCTGGGCCAAGACGACTGAGCCGATGCTTGCTTCCTTTTTCCGCTGGATGATGACGATATCTCCTTCAAAGATGCCAATTCCCTCAAGGGAATCTCCGCTTACTTTGAGAAGAAAGGATGACTGTGGATCCTCGATAAGGTAGTCGTCAAGCGATACATAGTCACGGTTTTCCTCAGCCAGGATGGGAAAGCCGGCTCGGATATTTCCCAATAGAGGGATAGCGAAGAATTTAGTAGTAGGAGCTAATTTATGGCCTTCTTTTTTGAAAAATCCTTCCTCAATCCATTTATTGATAATCTTGAATACTGCATTCTTTGAAGAAATACCAAAGAGGTGCAACATCTCCGAGTAAGAGGGGAGGCGGTGATGTTTGCGGAAGAATTTTTTTATAACCCCAAGGCGATCAATGTTTCCCATATTTATAAAATAAAATTAGTAAACTATTGTTCACAGTATAGTGAACAATTGTTTACTTTGTCAAGCGAATTATAAGAAGGTTATAGGGAGGCTTATTTATAAATTTCCCTTCGGTGGCCGACACGAAGTATAACGATTTTATCTTTGTCCATATCGAATACCACCCGGTAGTTTCCGATACGAAAACGATATGATCCGATCGCATGGTTTACTAGTCGTTTTGCGAAGGAGTGAGGATTTTTTGCATATTCTTCAAGCTTTTTTTTGATGCGTTTTTTTGCGATTGTATCAAGTTTTTTAATATCATTAGATGCCGTTTGGGTATAGAGAAGTTGATGGGTCATATCTAAATACTACCAAATACTTCTTCGTGAGTAAAAAAATCTCCCTTTTCATATTCAGAGCGTGCTTTTTTAATGCTTTCCACATAAGGCTTGTTTACCAGGGCAATAAGATCTTCAAAAAGGTCAATATTGACCAGAGCGGAGGTTATTTTGCCTTTTTTAGCCACAAGCAAGTAGTCTTTCTTTCCCGATACTTCTTTCAAAGTATCCGCAAGGTTATTTCTCAATAGGGTGGTAGTTATGATATTCATACAGTTTAATTGTACATTTAAAATGTAAGATTTGTCAAGAGGAATTTGATACAGCATGATATGTTGAGGTATTTGCGGCAATTGCATTTTTTACTATGGGGTTCATTCTTGCAAATTCAACATTCTTTCTTTGAATAAATATTGTTGGTGCTAATTTTGAGACCCTACCGAAACCATCAAGTTGAACATTATCAGGGATGTTTTGTGGTCCAATTATTACCATAACTTTTCCTGGGTAAAAATCGTTAAAGCCTTTCCCTTTTTGCGATATATTAACCTTCTCAATTTCAGGAATTTGGGACATGGCAGTTCTCCATAATATATTAGGGTCTCCGAATTTTGTAAAATCTACAATTTGAAAATTGACTGAATCAGAGCCTAATTTGTTGATACCATTGATTCTACTTAATTCATCTACCCATTGTTTCATAGGAGGATTTGCCCCCCCCACTAATTGTCTTGCAAAATCGAAGTTTGGAACAACAATATTCACAGAAGAACCGCCATACAACACTTGTATTGGCATTCTTAGGCTATCTTTAATTTGAGGAGTATTTTCCTCAGTAATTTGTATTCCTTCATTACCATCTAATACCATAATTGTATTTATTATAAGTAATAGAATTCAAAAATTCATCCGTAATTTATCGGATTTTCCTCATCCTCGTCCCATTTCAGTGGGTTGTAGCAAATATATTCACGGATTGAGTGAAATTCATGTTCGGTACGGATAATGTGGTCGTGGTAGCGGGATTGCCAGTGGAAGGGGATATGGTTTTTGTTGGCGTATTTGGTTACCACAGATTTAAAAGATCCAATGATGTTACCTAATACGTTTGTTTTATGTGTAGAGACGGGGCATGCCCCGTCTCTACATGTATGTAATATTCGACCGTTATTTATATTACATTTTTTATTTGTGATTATTACAATTCCATGCATATGATTGGGCATTATTACAAATTCATCCAATGCTACAAAAGGAAAGTGTTTTGGTATTTCTTTCCAATAGGTTTGTGCGACCTTCCCCATTTTCGATAATTCCATTTTTCTATTATGTATTTTTCCAAAATATTCTTTCTTCTGATACGTGCATATTGTTACAAAATAATAACCAGAAGATGAATAATCCCAGCTTTGGAGTCTGGTTGTGGGTATGCGAAATCTTTTTTTGAATAAGAGATCTGATTTGATCACTATTTTATTTCTTTTCAGTCAAAGCCTTCAGGACATTTGCGGGCACATTTTCGTAATGGGATGGTTCCATGTAGGAAACGCCGCGTCCTTCGGTG
>CAYITZ010000072.1:0-5575 GCA_964366485.1 uncultured Gammaproteobacteria bacterium | reverse complement strand
GAGGAAATACTTACTCGAATATACCTTTCCCCCTCCGTGCCAAATGCTGTACCCGGTGTAACGAGTATGTGATATGTCTGAAGTAAATAGGCAACATATGCACTTGCATCTGTATAAGAGTCGGGTATACGAATCCAAAGATACAAAGCGCCTTTTGGTTTGATAACATGAAGACCTAGTGAAGTAAATGCCCGGGCTAAAGTATCTCTATTATTTTGATAATGGAAAAGCATGGCCCTATACCATGTGTTATCAAAATTATTTAACACATGGGAGGCTAATTTTTGAAAAGGAAGCGTAAGACCTGAATCCATTTGCGATTTAACTTTCGCAACTGCTGATATAATTTTTTTATTTCCCACGATCCATCCTATTCGAAAACCCGCAAAGGAAGCTGTTTTTGAAAGTGACCCGATTTCTATAGCAATATCTTTTGCTCCTGTAAATTTCAAAATACTGGGAGCAACATAGTTATCAAAAGTTATCTCACTATACGCATTATCATAAAGGAGAATTAAATTTTTTGAGTGTGCAAAATCAACAATCTCCTTAAGTTCTTCATCTGAAAATGTCAATCCCGTTGGATTGCCGGGTGAATTGATCCATATCGCTTTTGTTTTTCCCGTTGTGTTTTTTTTGATTGATGAAATAATGCTTGATGTTGTCCCGTTCACTGAGTAATCCACGGGAATCGCCCCAATCATGAGGGTAGAACCGATAAATCCCGGATAACCAGGATTGGGTATAAGTAGTTCATCACCTTCATCCAGGATGGCAAGTGGTATATGTGCAATACCATCTTTTCCCCCAAGAAGCGGATATATCTCTTCTTTCTCAAGGATAACGGTAAATCGTTTACTATACCAGGTTATAAGAGCCTGTTCTAATTCAGGAATGGCACCAAATCCTGGATAAAGATGTGCGTCGTCCATCAAAAAGTATTCATTTAATTTTTTCACGTATTCCTTGCTCGGGGGGAAGGTTGGAGTACCAATGGTGAGGTCTAAAACTGGTTTCCTCTTCTCTCTTTCTATCTCTCGCTTCATCTTCATGATTTTCGCAAAAGGATATTCTGGAAATGAAAGAATGCGTCGTGCAGTTGAAAAATTATTCATGACTTTTGTTCTATTAATAATGCTTGTTCATGTATAAGCTCATATATTTTCCTGATAAAAATAATATTAAGCCCTTGGGATTGCGCTAATTTTAGTTTCGAAGCAAGAACTTGCTCCCATCGTTTTTTGTCTAGGGGAGGAATTCCTTTTATTTTTTTATATATTCCGATCTTTTTCACCAGTTTCATTCTGTCACTAAGTATATTAATAAGCTTTGCATCTGCCTGATCTATTTGTTTTCTCAGTTTTTCAAGGGTATTCATATTGTCATTATATGGTATATGCGTTATCTCTTAAATAGTGATCCATGATAACAAGGGCGGCCATCGCGTCAACGATGGGAACAGCACGTGGTAAGACACATGGGTCATGACGTCCGGTCGCTGTGAGTTTTATATTGTTACCATCTCTATCAACGGTATTTTGCTCTTTTCTAATTGTGGAAACCGGTTTAAAGGCAACACGAAAATAAATATCTTCACCATTAGAAATCCCTCCCTGAATTCCACCGGAAAAATTAGTCGTTGCTCTTATTTTGCCATTATCCATGTAGAAAGGATCATTATGCTGACTACCGTTCATCTTTACTCCCTCAAAGCCTGATCCAATTTCAAAACCTTTGACTGCCGGAATTGATAGCATTGCTTTTCCCAAATCTGCAGATAGCTTGTCAAATACAGGCTCTCCTAACCCAATGGGAACATTCTTAATTACACCCCGAATAATTCCGCCTACCGAGTCACCTTCTTGTTTCAATTTTTGGATTAACTGAATCATTTTTTCAGCAACTTTCACATCCGGGCAACGGACAATATTTGACTCTATTTGAGAGTACGTAACTTTTGTAAAATCTGTTGTTGCTTTTATTTCACCAACTTGTTCAACATATGCCAAAAATTCTACTCCAAATTTTTCTTTGAGAAATTTTCTTGCAATTGCGCCGGCCGCAACCCGAGCTAATGTTTCTCTTGCCGAAGCTCGACCTGATCCTTGCCAATTACGAAAACCATATTTTTTTTCATAAGTGTAATCGGCATGTGATGGTCTATAGAGATTTTTTAAATGATTATAATCCGTTGGTTGAGCATCCTTATTTTTTGCAAGAAGGAGGAGTGGAGTTCCGGTTGTTCTTCCTTCAATAATGCCCGATAAAATCTCTATTTTGTCTTCTTCCTTTCGGGGAGATGTAATATCACTTTGACCGGGTCTCCTGCGATCAAGCTCCTTTTGAATATCTTCAATACTCAGCTTCATCCCCGGCGGACATCCATCAACGACACATCCCACATACCCACCGTGTGACTCTCCAAAGGTCGTCACTTGAAATAGTCTTCCAAATGTATTCCCTGCCATGGTTATAATATAAATGAATAAATTTTTCTCATTTTTTTACATGAAATTTGCCCTGGTGCCGATCCAATTTTATCAACACTACAATAGGTCATATAACCACCTAAAAGGGGTGTTATTATCCTTGTTGACACTCCTTTATTTCCCATTCCTATAATTATATACCTATCTTCTTTTTTCTTTTCGATAAGTAGTTTATATAATAAATGAGCATCATTCTCATTTTTGATCATCGCTGCAATTTTTATAATGTAAGGTTTGTATTGTTTTATTTTCAGAATAATTTCTTTTAAATCATGTTCTGAGTGGGTTTGTATAAAATCATGAAATGAGACAATGGTCTTTGTCTTGGAATTTTGTGGAATTTTAAACTGCTCTTCTTTAAGTGTTTTTAATTCAACATCAACATAATTGAATCCTAAATCATAAGCCGTTTGTAAGTATGATAATCGACTTGCCTCTGAACCAGCCCATTTTCCTCCTTCGTCTCTTCTTCTGCACGTGATGATAATGTCTTTTTTTATATGTTCCTTAATTCTATGCAGATCTCTTTCATTATGTTCTAATAAATAGTCGATTCGTATCTCAACAAGATCATTTTCCTTCTCTGCTTGCGAAATCATAGGAAGGAGTTTATCCATTGATGAACTCATTACAACTGCGCAGACACGAATATCTCTCATAGTGATAATGCACTGAGTAATGTTTTTCTCATTACCTCAACGGGGGCTTTTACCCCAGTATATAACTCGAATTGAGCCGTACCCTGATAAAGAAGCATCTCCATCCCATGAATTAAATGTGCTCCCTTTCTCTTTGCTATTTTTAACAATTCAGTTTCATAGGGGGTGTATACAATATCAAAAACTATGTGTCCTTTGCGTAGCGCATTTTCCGGTATGGGTGATTGGCCTTCTAAATCCCCCATGCCAACTGATGTTGCGTTGACTATGATATCACTTTCCAAAATACGCCGATGGTCTTGAATTGGATATACTTTACAGTCAAATTCATGAGCTAATTGACGGGCAGACTCAATGGTTCGGTTATAAATAGCTACCTTCGCGCCTCTCTCCTTCATTCCATACACGATTGCGCGAGAGGCACCCCCTGCACCAATAACAGATATATTTTTATCTTTAAGATAAGTCATTTCTTCAAGTGGGGTTACCACACCAAACCAATCCGTATTATATCCCTTGAGTACTCCATTTGTGTTTACGATGGTGTTTGCCGCGCCGATCATTTGAGCTGTTTTGTCGACTTCATCAATGTATTTAAGTACCTTGACTTTATGAGGGATTGTACACGTCAATCCTCGTATATGTAATGCACGTACCGCTTCAACCGCATCTTTTAACCTCTCAATTTTTATATTAGCACCAAGATATACATACTGTCCATCCATATGAAGATGTTTATATGCCTCATTATGCATTGCAGGTGATAATGAATGATCGACGGGATCACCGATGATCATACATATTTTTGTTTTTGCTGAAATATTCATAATTCTATATTTATTACGCTAGTAACGACTTCGACTATTGACTTATTATCAGTTTTAACCACGTGATCCGCATATGTCTCGTATAGAACAGCCCTCATATCATACAACTCACGGGCTTTCTTCTTGTTTTGAAAAAGGGGGCGAGTCGTATCACCTTCTAAACGTCTTTCAAGTTCATGAAAACTCGTTTTTAGGTATACGATAGGCCCACCTATTTTTAGATAATCAATATTTATTTTGTTCATCACCACTCCTCCTCCTGAGGATATAACGTTATTTTTTTTATTGCTCACTTCTTTTGCTATTTCCATTTCAAGTTCGCGAAATCTTATTTCCCCATCTTGGGTAAATATCTCAGAAATTGACGATCTTCCTGAACGATTTAGAATAAGTTCATCCATTTCAATGTGCTCTCTAGACTGCTTCTGCGCAATTAACTTACCTACAGAACTTTTACCCGAACCCATAAATCCAATAAGAATGATATTCATTGGATTGATGATGAAATAGTAAATGATTTAAGTACTTTCCAAAATGTCGGAAAGGATTTACTGACAACCTGCTCATCACATATCTTCATGCCCGAAAGGCGTGCTGAGGCAACCGCAAACGCCATGGCCATCCGGTGATCTTTATATGTCTCAATCATGGCGCTTTTTGGACTTCCTCCATGGATGGTAATGCTGTCATTAGTAATTACTGTCCTCATTCCCATTTTCAAAAGTTCATCATGCATTGCCTGTAATCTATTGGTTTCTTTTATTTTGAGTGTTGACAGTCCTGTTATTATTGTCGACCCGGGGACAAATGCCGAAATAACCGCAAGAGTCTGTGCAGTATCCGGCATTGAGCTCATATCAACAGTGATTGGGGATAGTTTATTTGATCCTGTCACCGAAATCCATGATTCTTTCTCGTTTCTTATAACTTTACATCCCATTTTTTCTAATATATCCACAAAATGAATATCACCCTGCGCTGATTTTGGATCTATATTTTTGACAATTACGGTCCCACCGGTTAGTGCCGCAATACCCCATAGATACGACGCGCCCGATGCGTCTCCCTCGATTAAATATGTGGTAGCTTTATATGTATTATCTTTTTTAATAAGGTACTTTTTAAAGTTTTCATTCATTACATCGATTCCAAAGTGCTTCATTCCATCAATGGTCATATCAATGTATGACTTCGATATCTGATCGCCCACAACCTCAATGATAAGTCCCTTTTTAAAAGTTGGCGCGATCATCAGAAGTGATGTAAAATATTGACTGCTTATCGAGGCATCAAGAGACACCAATCCACCTTTCATCCCTCCACCTTTTATACGAATGGGTGGATATCCTTCTTCCATCTGGTAATTAATATGCGCTCCTAAATTACGCAATGCATCAACCAATACCTTAATGGGACGTTCTCTCATACGCTCCGATCCATCAAGGATGATGTCTCCTGCCACTAACGCGCAGATTGACGTCAAAAACCTCATTGCAGTACCTGCATCTCCAACGGATATCTTTCCTGAGTATGGATGTAATTTTTCGGTTCCCATTATTTTAATTGTGTTGCCAGATCGACTTATTTTCACACCTAATTT
>CAYITZ010000071.1:0-5652 GCA_964366485.1 uncultured Gammaproteobacteria bacterium | reverse complement strand
TTAGGATGCGTGGTTCTGAAACTCGAGGATCTTTTTTATCTACCCATTCATACTTGCCAGAGAAAATATCATAATATAAAGCCTTGTTTTTATTTATCCACTGTAACTCAAGTTTATTTTTCATATTCATCTCTAAGAAAATTAGTTTTATTATACACCTGATAAGCTAAAGTTATAAGTGTCTGATTTCTTTTCTTATTTCACCAATAAGCTTCATTAATTGCTCGTTTGATGATCGATGATATTTCATCTACAGATAAATTTGAGAAAAACTCTCTTGATTTAGCTACCTGTTCAGGAGAAGTTTGCACCTATGACCAAGATGTTAAGAATTTAAAATTAACTGTTACTTTGATAGATAAAGACGGTAAGAAAACGAAGTTGGAGAAAGGTCCATAATATGAAAAAAATAATTATTGTATCTTTGTTGTTGGCGTCGTTGTTTTTTATTGTTGATGGAGTAAAGGCCGCAGATTATAATCTCACTTGTACTTATAGCTCCGGCTGTTCCCCAAGTCTATCCGCATTTTTTCCTGCTTCTGAAATCTGGTATCCGGGAAAAACTCTCACCAAAACGGTTCAGTTTACCAATAACAGCTCAATCGATCGAAAAGTAGGCGTCCAGGCATCGCAAACAACGACAAGTGGAGGTGTTGACCAGATTATTGACCTTGTTATTACTAAATCTGATTCCACAGTATTATTTTCAAACTCTCTTCATGTATTTTATGCCTCGGGAGAAGTTCAGCTGCTTGAAAACCTTGCTTCACATTCATCCGAAACTTTTTCGTTTCAAGCAACTATGTACTCCACTTCAGGCAATGAATATCAAAGTATGACTACACAGTTTGATCTGACAATAGGTTTAATTTCCACACCAACTCCCACGCCAGCTCCTTGTACAGATGTAACACCAGCTACACCTGGACCTTTAATTCTCAGTAGAATTAATGATACCGAAGTTAAGGTAATTTGGGGATCAGCTTCCGACCCTGTCACAGGTTATCGATTAAGTTGGTCAAAAGATACCGATGTAGACGGAGACGGGGAAGGATCCAGATCTGTAGGAAAAACAACCGAAACAAATATCACCGGTCTTAATCTTACTAGTTATACCTATTATTTTAAAGTCCGTGCGGTGAATGGTTGTAAGGAGGGTGCAACTACCGGTATTGCAACAATTGGGGATGGGAAAAATTATCTTGTGCCTACCTCAACACCCGTACTCACTCCGACTACAGTAAGTTTACCTCCAACTTTGTCCCTCACACCAACGGGCCAAGGTGGCCAAGTTGCCGGAGTCCAAACTAGTTCAAGTTCAAGTGCTGGAGATGTGAGGGGAATGAACGTAAAACAAGGCGGTAACGTTTGGAAATATGCTTTGATTGGAGCAATTATTTTACTGTCATTATTATTTTTCATAATAAAATTATGTGAAAAAATAAGAAAGAGAAATAACAAAATTGCCTAATTTCGATTGATATTTTATAAATTTTCTACTATATTTACCCTATGATTACCGATGTGGATATTAAAAAACTCTCAAAAGTATTTATAACAAAAAAAGATCTGAAGAATGCGTTAGATCCTTATTCTACAAGGAAAGAATTAGAGAATACCACTATCGAACTTATAAAATACATTGGAGAAGTTAAGACCGAATTAAAAAATGACATTCTTTCATTTAAAGACCAGATCTTGTTTGAAATAAACAAATTAAGAGATGATATAACCGTTACAACCGGGTATCGGGATATGATCCAAGACCATGAGGCACGGATTGAAACACTAGAAGCAAAAAATTAACATTCTTTATATTTCTTGTGGACCGTGCAGGACTTGAACCTGCGACCTTTGCAATGTGAATGCAACGCTCTAGCCAACTGAGCTAACGATCCTGCAAATATGTTTCTTTATTGTAGTTGTATACCTTGTTTTTTGCAACTTTTTTCAATACAATGAAGGTATGCTGAAGGTCTTTAAGGCAATACTTGAGTTTGTGATGGACATTCTGGAAACAGTTGTCTTCATCGGTTCTCTTTTTATCGTGGTATACCTCTTCATCATGCAACCCAATCAGGTAAAGGGCGCCTCTATGGACCCGACTTTTAATACTGGCGATTATATCTTTACCAGTAAAGTAACCTATAAATTCAGGGGATATAATCGAGGAGATGTAGTCGTTTTTAAATCTCCTAGAAACCCAGATATTGAATATATCAAGCGAATCATAGGTCTTCCCGGGGATAAAGTTATGGTCAAGGACAGTGAAGTGTATGTAAATGGAATCAAGTTGACTGAAAACTATATTGCGGCAAAGACGAACCTCTGGGAAAACGGATTCTCCAAGAACGGAGCAGAAATTACCGTACCTGATGGAGAATTGTTTGTCATGGGAGATAACCGGCCAAGATCATCTGATTCGCGCGAGTTTGGACCTGTTCCTGAAGACGGAGTAATCGGTCAGGTATTTTATCGTTATTTTCCGTCTACTAAAATGGGCTCAATTGACAACCCCTTCCCGGATAATTTAAGAAGTAAGTGAAGTTAGTTTTTTTAAGATGGTCCGAATGATTGGCGTTGAATCGGCCAAACTGCCTTTTATTTCAAGAATAAGTTTGCTTTTGACTCTCGTTTGAATAAGTTTTAGTTTTGTTCCGGTAAAAATATCCAAAACTCCCTTTTTTGCTTTTTCTATCTCCTCTTGAGGAATGTGTTCACCCGTGGACTTCATCTCATAGAGAATCTCGCGTACTAACTCCTCTGTTTGTAGTACGGTCAGATTGTCTGAGATAACCTTTTCATATGCTAATCTTATTTCCTCTTTCGTACGCAGACGGGAAATGATAAAAAGATGACTTATGGAGATAAGTTTGGAATAGTACCCGTCAACGATCATATCGTCTAATTTGTTCAGACGAAGTATATGGCAGACATATGATTCTTTCATCCCAATCATATGACTTACGTCTTTGATCCTCAATTCTTTATCTACGGTTAAAAATCTTAATAGTTTAGCTTTTGTAATGAAGTCACCTTCTTTTTTTATCTGTTCAATTAGCACGCCAACTTCGGAGCTCATATAGAGGAATTGTAGCACAAAAGCTCTATTACTTTACGAAGATGTATTTCTGTCCAAGTCTGGTCTTAAAACCTACTGAACCTTTTTTTAAGGCCATAATAGTAAAATCATTACATAGCATAGTTCCTTCACCAGCCTTAAACTTAGTTCCCTGTTGGCGCATGATGATATTTCCTGGCTCTACCAGTTCACCACCGAATTTTTTTACTCCCAATCGACGGCCGGCTGAATCTCTGTTTCCACGGACAGCCCGTTGGGCTTTTGTATGAGCCATTTAGTTAATTTTTGTAATTTGTATTTTCGTTAACCTTGATCTGAATCCGGTGACTCTTCGGTAGCGGACTTTTGCCTTGAATTTGGCAATCCTCAATTTCTCACCCTTCATGTGCTCGATGACTGTTGCGGTAGTTTTTGAGGCTAAAAAAGGAGTTCCAAGCTCAATATCTCCTTTATCGTCAAATACAGCCAGAGTTTCAAGGTCGATTGTCTCTTTTTCCTTTACGTCAAGAAGGTCCACAACAAGGAAATCGCTTTCTTTGGCTACGTACTGCTTACCGCCCGTTTTAACCACTGCAAACTTTGTCATAAGGTACAAGTATATAGGAAAACCCCCTAAAAAGCAATATGAATTGCCTAGAATTCACAATTAAAGTTGACCGCATTGACTCATAACATTTGCGAGCCCGGTGTTCTGTCCTTGAATTCCAATATATGAGTCTTCTCGAAGGTTTACCGGAATACTGATGGGAAGACTGTCAAGGATGGTTAGTAGATTCATTTTACTGTCATAAACACTCATTACGAGTTTCTCTTTTATAGCGCCTTTACTTATTATTGCTCCCCCCGTATTTTTTTTAGTAAAACATACGTAGCTCATTGGAATAGTTACGGGAACAGATGTTGGTTCTACTAATATAATTGAGGTTGGTACCGGTCCTCCTGCCCGACTGTTTTGCGTCACTTTCTGCGAATTCACCATGAGAGAAAATATGGTTAAGACCATAAGCGGTACCGCAAAGAGTGCCAAGTAACCAATCCGTTTGTCAATGCAAAATGTTCCATTCATGGTATAACTATAAAATATTCTTCACTGATTGTCAATTTAAGGAATAAGGGCAAAACCTATCATAAGTGACACCAGCATCGATCCCCCATAGGAAATAAAAGGGAGGGCGATGCCGGCAATCGGAAGGATCCCCAAATTCATGCCGATATTGATGAATACCTGGAAAAAAATAAAGGAAATAATACCCACCAGATACAAAAAGGAAAAGCGGCTTGTTTCCTCCTCTTTTGATACGTATGAATGGGCGCGTCTGAAAAGAAGGAAAAGTATAATGGCAAAGAGAATAAGGGTGGTAACACCACCCACAAACCCGAATTGTTCAACCAGTGAGGAAAATGCAAAATCAGTGCTGTTCTCCGGCAGAAAAAAAAGTCTTGATTGAGTCCCTAAACCCAAACCCCTCCCTAAAAAAGTTCCTGACCCTATGGTGATCATCGCTTGAATCATATTATATGCATTTTGCTGAGTGTCCAGGTGCGGCTGAATAAAACTGAATATGCGTTGTTTCTGATATTCTTTCAAAAAAATCCATCCAAAGGGAAGAAGGAATAAAACCACCCCCATGAGATATAGAACATTTTTCTTGGGAATGGATGAAAACAAAACCATGACAAAATAGATAAATACATACACCATGGCGTTTCCAAGATCTGGTTGTTTGAATATGATAAAGGTAGGGAGAAGAAAATAAAATAAACTTATTGTTAAGTTAATAAAAATATTTACCTGACGGTTCGTTTTGGAAAAGAAATCAGCAAAAAAAAGAATAAAAAAAACTTTGAAAAATTCACTCCCTTGAAACCGAAAAAAGAGAAGATCAATCCATCGTTTGGACCCCTTCACCTCAAGACCGATGATATAAGTTATGATAAGAACTCCAATAAATGACCAATAAAAAAACTGCGCGTTACTGCGGAAGAACTTCCACCCCAGTTTTTTAATGACAAAAAAAAGGACAAAACCGATGCCAAAATTCAAAAGCATCGTTATACCAAGGGATGTTCGAATACCAAAAAGGTTAAAAAAACCAAAAATGAAAAGGAAACATACCGGGAGAAGCAGTTGTATCATAGGGTAACCCGCAGTTCAGGTCCTGTTTTTATTTCTTTAGCTAAAACTTTCTTTTTTACATACTCATGCTGACCTTCAAATTCTGCAGGCAGGGTAAGTGACACCAAATCGGTTGGCTTGATACCCAATTCTTTTCTTTTAGTTTGAATTGTACGGATGAGCTCCCTTAACTTTCCTTCTTTCTGTAGCTCTTCTTCACTTACTTTCACTTCTTTTTTGGGATATTGTACTCTTTTGTTCACTCGTATATTTTTGACATTCAATTCCTTAAGTACTATATCCCATACTCCATCTGAAACTTGAGAAACATCTGACTCTATATCGATTTCAAGCCGTGCCAATGGAATCCGAACCTTTAGATTCCTTGTTTTTCTGATTGCATGTCCTGCTTCAACCACTTTTCGAGCCAATTGCATTTCTTCTTCAAGCGGAA
>CAYITZ010000070.1:0-5655 GCA_964366485.1 uncultured Gammaproteobacteria bacterium | reverse complement strand
GAATTCAGAAACAATATAGCCGATTATATTAATCGGGTCATATATAAGAACGAGTCTTTTTTAATAAAAAAGGGTAAATCGATTGTAGCTAAAGTGAGTGTCTATAAAGAAAAGAAAGAATATGTAACTGAGGATAAAATAAAAAAATATGCGGGTATTTGGTCGGATAAGGAAGCAAATATGGTAAGGAAATATGCTCGAAAATTGAGAAGGGAAGCAAAATTTATTAGAGTCTAACATGCAATATTTGCTTGATACGGACATTATAATTGATTTTCTAAAGAATCAACAACCTGCGATTACATTCTTACAAAAACTGACAAACCAATTATTAAAAACAAGTGTAATTACTCTTTCAGAAATAGGATATGGGATAGAGAAATCATATAACCCAGGGAAAAAGAAAGAACAGTTTAATAATTTTATTAGTGATTTTTCGGTAGAAATAGTTCCAATAGATACATCGATAGCCGAGGAATTTGTCAAATTAAAAATTAGTTTAGAAAAAGAGAGACAATCACTAGCCGACTTTGATCTTCTCATTGCCGCAACGGCCCTAACCCATAAACATACTCTGGTAACTCGTAATACAAAGCACTTTTCCCGTATTAAAAACTTGCAGTTAGCGTCTCTAAAGTAAACCCAAACATCGTTTGACAAACAAGATACGGGTTTAGTATACTTGGAGTTGATCCTCTTGATGGGAGTTTAGGCAAATTGAAAACTTTTTCTAACGCTTGTAACCTTAAGGGAAAGTCTTGGCGCAAGTCATGGCTATAAAGCGATGTATTGGATCTTCGGATCTGATCGCGCCCACCCATTTAATCAATAGAAAAAGTATCATTGCCGAGCCCGTTGCAGAGGATCCTTTACTCCTTTTTTTCTGTGTATATATCACCCATATCATGATTAGTATTATTGAAAACGTGTAACGAGTAGGATTTATCGTTATTCCTTTATTATTTTCATTCATTTTTTATGTTCACCAAAAAAAAGACAGAGGCGGAAGAGCCTAAGGAGGAAGCTTTCGACGTGTCTTCGATGTTAGGAGCTTATGAAGAAAAACCCATTATGATTGTGGATGACATGGCCGAACCGGAAAAGAAAGCGGCTCCCAAAGTAGCTCCCCCCGTTTCAGTTCCTCGCACATCTTCACGAGATGTGCCGCTTGAGGTTCGATTAAAAGAAGATTTGAAGATGAGTTATGAGGCAAGCGGCATCCTTGATGTCACTTTTGGCGGGTATGGATTTTTAAGAAAAGAGTATGCTATCAATCCAAACGAAGACATTTATGTATCAACTTCACAGATCCGCCGGTTTTGGCTGAGAAAAGGCGATTTGGTTGAAGGATTGGCCCGCCCACCCAAAGAAGGGGAGCGTTTTCATTCCCTCCTTTTGATCAAAAAGATCAACGGAGTTGAGTTGACCGAAGAACAAAGCAGACAAAGAAAAAACTTTGACGAATTAACCTCGCTTCATCCCAATAGACAAATCATGCTTGAGACAAAACAAGATGTCCTTTCCATGCGCATTACCGACCTTATTTCGCCGGTAGGATTTGGACAACGAGCTCTTGTGGTATCCCAACCAAAAGCAGGAAAGACGACCTTTTTGAAAGAAATGGCCGAGGCCATAACTGAAAATTATCCCAAAGTAAAACTTATGGCGATCCTGATCGGTGAGCGACCTGAGGAAGTAACCGAAATAAAACGATTTATGAAAGGCGAAGTAGCCGCATCCAACTTTGACGAGTCACCTCGTCAACAGGTAAAGGTTGCGCATTTGGCCCTTGACCGTGCCCGACGGATGGTGGAGATGGGAGATGACGTGGTTATTCTCCTTGATTCCATAACTCGTTTAGCTCGTGCCCTCAATCTTTCGGTGGACAATCGTCAAAATGGTAACCGCAGTGGCGGACGGAGTATGTCAGGAGGCTTTGATCAGGCGGCACTCTTCCCTGCGAAGAAATTTTTGGGAGCCGCGCGGAACTGTGAAGAAGGGGGAAGTCTCACGATCATCGGAACCTGTCTTATCAAAACCGAGTCGCGGATGGATGATCTCATCTATGAAGAGTTCAAAGGTACCGGTAACATGGAGGTTCATTTGGACCGCGGATTTGCAGACCGACGGATCTTCCCCGCACTCGACGTGGAAAAATCAGGCACACGGCATGAAGAGCTTTTATTTGACAAAGAGACACAGGCGCGTGTAAATACCCTGCGACGCATGTTGTCCCTCCTGACCCCTGAGGAGCGCCTGACCGCCATGATCACCAAGCTTTCCAAGACCAAAAATAACAAGGAGTTTTTGGAGAGTTTGAGTAAGGGGTAAAGAAAATTATGTATCGACTCATTGCGTTGGCTGGTTTTATTCTTCTTTTACCGGTACTCTCTATAATGTATATTATAGTGCGGTTGGATTCAAAGGGCTCTTTTATCTTCAGACAAAAACGGGCGGGATTGGGCAAAAAGCCATTCACTCTTTACAAAATACGTACCATGATTGAAGGGGCTGAGATCAAGCAGGCCCGTTTAAGTAAAAAAAATGAGGCCGATGGGCCGGTTTTCAAAATCCGCTATGACCCCCGTTATACCCGAGTGGGAAAATTCTTATCACATAGTGGGTTAGATGAACTTCCTCAACTTCTGAACGTCATCAAAGGAGACATGAGTTTGGTTGGTCCGCGCCCGCTTCCTTTAAACGAAGCACGGCTGATCCCGAGGCGTTTCCAGGCTCGTTTTTCGGTCCTTCCCGGCATGACGAGTGAGTGGGTGGTAAAGGGGGCGCACCGGCTCCCGTTCACGACTTGGATGAGGATGGATGTGGAATATGTTCGGAATCATTCATTCATGAAAGACGTTTCTCTCATATTCCAAACCGCCGTTTCTCTCTTAAAAAATATACTATAAAATTTTATTTATTCATTTTTCGGGTTTATTTTTTATGCGGCTTCACCCCCCGAGGGGGCACCCCCAAGCCATTGCATAAAAAACAAATCCTCAACCTCATAAATGTGTTTAGGTTGTGGATAACTTATTTCCCGCAGAAATAATTAGCGACGTCACTTCATTTCTTATTGCTCTTGACAAATAATTTATGTGGGTAGTATACTGGGTACTAGTACAGAGTATATTTAGTAATTTTTAATTTGAAATTCGAAATTTGAATTCAAATCTGAAGTACTAATGTTTAAGTTTTTAACTGTTTTATCATTTGAGCTTGATTTCAAATTGGAAATTTTAAATTTCAAATTTTTAACATGGACTTAGACCAACGAATAAATAGGATCGTCGGACAACTGAAGGGGATACAGCGCATGGTGAAGGAAAAGCGGGAGTGCGGTGACGTGCTCCAGCAGATATCCGCCATAAAGAAGGCGATAGACGGCCTTTCTCGGGAGATTGTGGTGTCGGATATGTGTGAGTTTTTGCCGGAAAAGGATGTGAGCCGTGTCGAAGAGATGATTAAAAGGGCGATTAATTTGTAGATCAACATATAATTGTTATAACGGTTATAAAAATTATAACTGTTATAATTACGAGAAAAATATATGGAGAATGTAGTTATAATCGGCGGCGGGCCAGCGGGACTATCTGCCGGTATTTATCTGGCACGGGCCGGTTTAGCCCCCACCATCTTCGCCGGATCTCCTCCCGGAGGGCAACTTACCCTTACTTCTGAAGTTGAAAACTATCCCGGATATGAATCAATTATGGGGTCTGAATTGGTTGAAAGAATGCGTAAACAAGCCATAAAGTTTGGGGCGAAAGTGCGGGATGTGAATATAAAATCTATTGTTGTGAACAAGAAACCATTTGAAATTTATTTACATGACGCGACAGATTCCGTCAGTGATTCTTTTCCCACCAGTGCTCAGCCGACTAACAAACCGTCGAGCTTGCGCGCTGTTGGGAGCCCTGGAATCACTGCCACCTATCGCGTTTTGACTCAATCACTCATCATCGCAACCGGTGCAAAAGCCCTGTGGCTTGGAGTACCCGGGGAGGAGCGTCTGCGTGGAAAAGGGGTATCGGCTTGTGCAACATGTGACGGATTTTTCTTTAAAAACAAGGTTGTGGCAGTAGTTGGGGGAGGGGATACGGCGCTTGAGGAAGCTCTAACCCTTACGAAATTTGCAAAACACGTCATTATTATTCACAGAAAAGGAGAGTTCAGAGCTTCAAAAATTATGCAAAAAAGAGTGTTTGAGAATCCAAAAATTAAGGTGATTTTTAATACGGCTGTAAGTGAAGTGTTGGGTGAAAGGAAAGTTGAGGGCCTATGGTTAAAATCGGTCTCGCCTCCGGCGAGTCAGTCCCTCCGGGTCGGAGGGTCAGTTAAATCAGGGGTTGATTCTAAACCGATTCAACCGATTTCAACCGATTCAACCGACCGTCAATTAAAAATTGACGGACTTTTTGTGGCAATTGGCCATAAGCCGGATACGGATATTTTTAAGGGTAAAGTTGAGATGGATAGTAAAGGCTATATACTGACGACAGCAAGAGTGGCCTTGGAAAATTTAAAATTTAAAATTTCCAATTTGAATTCAAATTTAGAATTTCAAATTTCAAATTATAATCTAGACTACCAAACCGCAACCTCCGTTAATGGCGTATTTGCCGTGGGGGATTGTGTTGATACGGTGTACCGTCAGGCGGCGACGGCGGCGGGTATGGGGGTGGGGGGGGCGTTGGATGTTGAGCGGTGGCTTGAATCGATATAATTATTATAAATTTTATAACAATTATAACTTTTATATGAGTATCAATACCGGGACGAAGATGTTAGAAAGTGCTCTTGAGATTATTCGGAAGACAGCGAAAGAAATGCACCTTTCAGAATCGGTGATTGAGCGACTCATACAACCCAATGCGATTCATGAACTTCATTTTTCCGTCAAGATGGATGATGGGAAAGACAGGTTATTTACTGCATTTCGCATCCAACATAACAATGCTCTAGGCCCTTATAAAGGTGGTATCCGGTTTCATCCCAACGTAAACCGCGATGAAGTACGCGCTCTTGCAACTCTCATGACAATCAAATGCGCAGTCGCAGGACTCCCCTATGGAGGCGGAAAAGGGGGGGTCATCATCGATCCTAAAAGTGTATCCGAATCCGAGTTGGAACGGATTTCAAAAGCATATGCCCGTGCAATTTCTTCATTCATCGGACCGGAAGTTGATGTCCCCGCTCCCGATGTGAATACGAATCCTAAGATTATGAAGTGGATGATACAGGAGTATATGAGGTTAAAATCGGTTGAAATCAGTCCCTCCGAATCGGAGGGTCGGTTAAATCGGTCAAGTCGGTTATTGGCAACATTTACGGGGAAGCCGTTGGATATGGGAGGGACTTTAGGCCGAACTGAGGCGACGGGGAGGGGAGGGGTGATGATTTTGAAAGCGTTGCTTTCAAAATTAAATCCTAAATCCAAAACCCCAAATCCTAAACAAATTCTAAATTCAAATAGTTTAAAAATTTCAAATTTCAAACTTCAAATTCCGCAAGATGCAACCATTGCGGTCCAGGGTTTTGGGAATGTGGGATATTATTTTGCCAAGATTGCAACGGAAAATGGATTCCGAGTGAGGTCGGTTTCGGATAGTAAGGGAGCAATTACGAAATCACAAATCACAAATAACAAATCAC
>CAYITZ010000069.1:0-5655 GCA_964366485.1 uncultured Gammaproteobacteria bacterium | reverse complement strand
AATAAAATTTAAATACCCCTTGACAAGCAGTAATAGTTTCTACTAATATGAATATATTATGAAAAACCTAAATAAATCCAAGGGTTTTACCCTTATTGAGCTTTTGATAGTGATTGCGCTTCTTGGTGCTTTAGCAGTTGCTCTTCTTGCCGCACTTGACCCTCTTGAACAGATCAAGAAAGGAACAGATACTGGTGTCCGCAATACTGTAGCTGAAATTTCAGGTTCATTTATTAGATATGCATCAGTTAAAGGTGGATCCTTACCATTCTCAACTCTTGTATGGGGATCTGTTGGCCAGTCAGGAACAGCTCGTGATTCTATCCAATCAGTTATAGATGCCGGTGAGTTGAAACAGGACTTCTTTACTCTCTCAAGCGATCAACTTGATAAGATTTTTATTACTGCCGTCAACAATACGGGCACGCAACGTGCGATGGTGTGCTTTCAACCCGGATCAAAATCATTCCGGGTTGATGCAAACACCAAGTTTGGCACGATAGCGGGTCAGAATGGTACCATGACTACTTATGCAGATTGTACAGCCGGTGGCACATCAGCCGCAGGTGGACAAGCATGCTTCTGGTGCGTGCAGTAACTTAAATTTGAAAAGAAGAAAACGCCCTCCGATCTGGAGGGTGTTTTTGTTATAATCCACACATGATTCTTCTCTATTATTTATTATTGTTTATTGTTCTCCTTTTAAATCAGTCGCACTACATTTTCAGCGGTGACAGTGCTGAGTTTTCACTCGTTGCCCGCACCTTCAGCGTAGCGCACCCCCCTGGTTACCCATTATATTCTGTGCTTTCACGTTTTATAAATTATCTACTTCCTTTTTATACAACCCCCTGGAGAGTTGCGCTGATTTCTTCAGTAGCTACCATCGCAACAAGCTATATATTGGGTCGACTACTGGTGCGCATTGGTATTCCTCGGTTAATAGCAATTTTTTCATCGACGCTATACGTGTTTCTTTTCCCTGTTTGGCAATATGCTGAAATACCTGAAGTATTTGCGCTCCATAATTTACTAGTTATAACAATCACATTGCTTATATTTGGATACTCAAAAAAAAACAGTATTTTCTATCTCTATCTCATAGCCTTCTTAATGGGTCTAAACGTAAGTCATCACCATATTTTTATTTTGTTTATTCCGGGATGGCTCTATTTGCTTAAGTCAAAATGGCATACTTTTTTACGAAGGCAATTTACGAAAAATGTGCTTGTTTTTGTTGTTGTATCATTTACACTTGGAACTTCATTTTATGTTTATTCCATAATCGCAAGTAGCTACATCCCTCCACTTGATTGGGAAAACGCCAAAACATTGGCTGGTTTTATTAGACTCATCACCCGATCATCCTACGGTGTATTTAAAGCTTATGATGCATCATCGGGGAACATTACAAATCAAATCTTTGACAGTTTCTCATTTTTCATTTTTGCTCTCCATGATTTTCGTGTCATCGGTCTTTTCTTTGCAATAATTGGAATATTCCGTTTGAAAAAGAACGATAAACAGATGTTCGTTTTCTTTGTGACAACGATGCTTTTGCACCTCTTTTTTCTTTTTTATACCAACTTCAGCCTCTCTGGCTCCTTTACCATTGCTATGTATGAACGGTTTCTTATACCTATTTACTTACTTTTTATCATTCCCTTTGCCCATGGCGTTACATACTTATTTGAAGTATTAATGAAGTACTCACGCAAATGGTTAAAAAATGGAGCTTTAAGAAGAGTTCTCCTGTATGGTTACTGCATTTTTCTTGCAAGTTATTTAGGCATAATTATTTATCAAAATTATCAAGCGATCAAAAGGATTCCCAGGCTTGATTATTTTGCCGTCTATGCAAAAAATCTGCTGGATACGGTCCCCCAAGGCGCCATATTTTTTGTGGGAGCTGATAATAGCTATTTCACAACAGCCTACTATCATTTCGCGGAAGGGTATCGGAAAGATATAAAATTTATTTTTATCAATATTCTTGATAAAAAATATTATCGGGATCAAATTCGCCTGAAGTATCCTGAGCTCTCAATTCCTGAACCCTATGATAAAAATAAAGACCTGAGCGACTTCGTTAAGCGCAACGCCCGCTTTGGAGTCTATTTTGATAACGCCAGAGGAGGAACTTGGAAACCATATGGCCTTTTATGGAAATATTATAAAATAGAGGCGTCAACACAATCTGAAACAGAACAACTCCTCAAGGAGAACGAACGTCTATGGAATCGTCTTTATAAAATACCCGAAATGGATTCTGAATTAAAAAAGATACTGCATCTCAATGTGGTACAAGATCATTATATAACTAGTTATTTTAATTATAGTAAACTTTTATTTGCTTCAGGTCATGTCGAACAATCTGAATTGATTGTGAAGAACATCATAAATAAATATCAAAAAAATGACAATAAAACAAAATTAATTCTCGTGAATCTTTTGGTATATCAGATGAAGTGTAATGATGCCAAATTTCAAATAAATTCTATTGAGCTGAAAAACCTCTATGAAAATCCAGGATTATTACCCTCACTAAAAGAATATTATGAAAAATGTGAGAAGAATAATCCAAATCTCAAAAAAATAAACAACATTATTGACAAAAATTCTGACACTTCAAAAACTCCGCTTAAGGAATTTTAACAAGGCAATGAGGGAGACGAAGCTAATGGCAATGATTATTCCTTGGTAAAAGAATAATGGTCTATATGATAAAGTGACTTTATGATTACCTTTTGGAATCAACACACCAATATGTATCAAGTTTGCTCGAAAAAAAGGAGCTGATGTACTATCGATTTTCAAAGACCACTCAGGATACCAATTCCTTCTCAACACTACAAAAGTATCTTTGGAAAATGATGTGTTTAACGTCAATTGATTTTCAGTTTCGGTAAACGCTGTAATCTGATCTTTCGGATCTTGTATAAAGTCCTTATACCCTTCAAGAACTGCCTCATTGATTGAAATAAAACCTTTATCATTCAAGCTAATGAAATCATCCAGGTATTGTATACGACGACCTACTTGAGGAATATAATATGGCAAGGGATTGAGGTTATATTTGGAAAGATATACTGACACATTCCCTTCATTAATCCTATCAACACTGTTAAAAATGGGTGCCGCAATTGGTTTTGATGAAATTATGGTATCAATGCCTCCAACTTCAAATAAATTCTTAGCTTGGGGTGATGAGAGTTGGGCCGAGTCGCTTGCAAATAATGCTTCGTTTATTTGGTCAATGAAATAATCGACCCTCCGCAATCTCAATCCACCCGTATTAATATCAAACGACTTATTTGCATAAATAAGATTTGAGTTTGGTATGAGAAAATTATTCATTGCAAGATAGGAATCAATATCTTTATTTGTTTTCCACCCATTTTTTGCAAAATAGATATGCCAAACTCTATCAAACCCAAAAGTGAGATAGGTGTCATTGAGTTTAAGTTTCTGCGAGACAAGAGGTTTAGTGAGTACCTTGTTAGCATCAAAAAATAAATGATAAGAAGTGGTGGTATATATGAGTATTACTAAATTACCGAATAATAATATATACACACAGACTTTTAGTAAGGGCTTTTTCACCTCATCTATAAAACGTTGAGATAATAATGAAGCCCCAATAATAATAAAAAAAACAGCCATCAATAAATATTTTGCCGGGGTCCGAAAAATATTAAAAGGAAAAATGTCATATATAAAATAAAGCGGTGAATTTTTCCCTAGGGAAAGTAAGATAAACAATATGGCAAGAAAAAAATAGAGGTTAATTTGTATATTTATCTTCTTTCTCACCAATAAATACAGGTAAAGAACACAAATGAGAAGAAATAACAATTCACCAATGTATGGTGTATTTTCCCAAAATACGCCGGAGTCTGAAGGGAATTCGGGATATGTTCCTAGTTTTGGGTTACCATATAGGTAGGGCGAAATAAATGATGCCAGATGGCTTCCAGGCAGGGAATACTGCGTTGCATATTGATAGCCCCCAACAATACTACGGGTTGAATATTGAGTTAACTGAAAAGTTGGAATAATTTGCGGAAGCGCGATGATTACCGCACTCACTAGTATGAATACATAACGAAAATAAGGAATGATAACTTTTTTTAACTGCCCAACCTCGATGAGAAGAATAAAAAAATACCACAAGGAAAGTGCCAAAAATATAATAAAGGCAATTTGTATATGTCCGGCAAACAATGTTTGAGAAGATAAAAAAATCGAGAGATATGCATAACGATTTTGCTTTTTTCTGTGCCATGTTATCACGCACCAAAACAGGAGAGGGGCAAAAGAAAAAGTTTGTAATACGTTAAGGTGAACCCACCTGAAACTGATAGCGCCGCAAAAAGTAAAAATGAATCCATATAAAAGCGCAACAGGTTTTGAGATTGAGAAACTTCTCAAGAGGATATACATCCCTATTGTCAGGGAAAAAAGAGAAAATATGAAAAGTGCATTATACGCACTGACAAACTCGAAAAAACGAAGAAATAAAATATTGGGAAGAAATAAAGCTCCTATCTGTCCCTCGGCAAGTAAAGGAAACCCTCCTTGCAACAAATTAGTCCAAAAGGGAAGCATATTTTGCCTCAAGGTCTGCGCAAGATAATATTTTAAAGATATGTTAAGGTGAAATGCGTCACTTCGGTCAAAATCAGGTGTAAAGAGAAGTTTTCCTCGCAATAAGAGAAAAAACATCCCATATGTTACAATGATCAAAATGAACGGGATATATGGTCTAATATTTATACTCTTCCTTTTTGCAATCACACCGAATCTTGGGTTTTTTACCCTCTTTTCTTTTTTATTGCTGTCTTTACTATTCGTATTTCTCATATTTAATAATGGGTCGGGCCGTATTCGCTCACCGTTGACCATTGAGGCGTGCTTTATACTTTTATTTTATGCCTGTATCTACTATGGAGGATTATATCAAAATAAAACGAGTACTTTAATAGGGATTGTTTTATTTTTCGCTTTTGTTGCTTTCCTTTTTTTTAATCATTATGCGTTGAAAAACAAGTTTCATATGTTTCCCTTGGTGCTCATCATATATCTTTTTCTGAGTATGTGGACCTTGTGGGGATCTCCCAAACCGATCGTTGATACTTTTGATATTTTTTCGCAGGTGAGCCAAAAACTTATCACTTTCCAAAATCCGTACACCGCAACGTATACCAGAACCTATTCGCAAATTGACAATCATTTTCACTACCTCCCTTTCAGTTTTTTGATTACTTCCCCTTTCTCAGCCATTCTTCATGACCCAAGATATACAATAATTTTTTTTAATCTTGTTTCGGCTATTATACTGAAAAAGCTATTTAAGAATAAAATTGAGGATAATCACCTAGACATTTTAATTGCAGTTTTTTTATTTTTACCCCGCTCGTTTTACATGCTTGAGCATATGTATCTGGATCCCATTATTTTTTCTTTTTTTCTTCTTTTCTATTATTGCTTTCAAAAAAAGAAATATACATTATCTTTGCTTTTCTTGGCGCTGTTCTTTTCATTTAAGCAAAATCTACTTATTCTCCTTCCTCTGTTTATTTTCGACAAAAATATCCGCCCTGTGCTAGGAAGAAAGTTTATATTTTTTCTGGCTCCCTTTTTCTTAATTATCTT
>CAYITZ010000068.1:0-5661 GCA_964366485.1 uncultured Gammaproteobacteria bacterium | reverse complement strand
TCCTCATGTCATTGCGAGGAAGCCGACGTACGTCGGCTGACGTGGCAATCTCAACGGGATTGCTTCGCTCCGCTCGCAATGACAAGCTGGTTTTCGACTGCATTATTTATAACCACGTCCTTGAACATATCGAGGACGTAAATGGTGAATTTTTGTTGATAAAAAGCGCTCTCAAAAAAAATGGCATTTTGATAATCGGGGTCCCAAACACTGATAACATTATTTTCAAAATCAGAAGGAAATATTGGGAGTCGCTTTTACCCAATGAACATGTGTGGCATTTTAATACAAAATATTTAAAAAGATATTTAACTAAACAAGGATTTAAGATTCTGGAGACTAGTTTTGAAGATGATGCACGAAAATCATATCCGTTTCATAAACAAATCTATTTCCGATTACTTTCTCTCATGAACGAGCTCTTCTTTACCGGTGAAGCGGTGTTGATTGTTGCCAAAAAGCAAGCAACATGCTAGCATAAGTATATGTTAGTAGTTTTATTATTTTATGGGAGAAAATACGTTTATAAAAAATAACAAAATCTGTTTTGATAAAAAAATAGTTCTTTGGTCGCTTGTTCTTATTCTTATTTTTTCTTTTGGCTTTTTTTTGAATAAGATATTTGATTCGTTGTCAAATAAAAAATTAGCGCTAAATAGCCGGGCCAGTGAAGTCTCAGAAGCAGGTGGAAAAGAGGAAACGACAAAACAAGCAGGTAATTCTGAAATGGGAGTGGTCCTCGGTTATGAAATTGGCACAAAAGTTGAGGGTAAGGGAGGTCAGTCTGGAGATCTGAGTTTTATTATATATCCACAAGGCTTTTCCAGCGTCTCATCAGAAAGTGATTTTAGAAATAGAACTAAAACTATTCCATTAAGTTTACTCGGAACATCTAATTTTGGAGGGTCCTGTCTGGTAGCTAAAGATCGCTATGATTGGGATAAAATACCAAAATACGAACTCAAGAAGGGCTCTTCCATAAATATTCCTATTTTTGTCTACGGCTCTGGTTTGCCGTTTAAGGGTAATGTCTATGCGAACGTTAAGGCTATGAGTGACCGAGTTGATGTAACCGTTGTCTCTACTGGCGGTCTGAGTCCGTTATCTTATGATAGAAGTTTATATAGCGCGGAGACATATGCTCTCTTAGAAAAAATTAATGGTTCGCCTAATCTTAAAAAATATTTTTCAATTAATCCTTATTTCGGCGCAACAGAGTCAAAGAACAAATCATCAGTTATATTAAGTCTTGATATTCAGTTCCTTGATAGCGCAAGAATAAAACTCGATAAGGTGATAGGAGATGCACTGACGTCAGCGGGTGCCATATTTGCCTGTATCGATTTACCAGATTTTAGTGGATTTAAATGATAATTTTTTATGAAAGGCTTTCTTGAATTCATTCGCGAACGAGGAGTTTTGGGTTTGGCAATCGGTTTTATATTGGGCGGTTCGGTGACAAAAGTAGTAAGCGCTTTTCTTGCCGATATCCTCAATCCTTTTTTAGGTCTTATTTTGGGAAGTACTAAGGGGCTTGAAAATGCATACCTTCCGATTTTTCAGACAAAGATAATGTACGGTCATTTCATCAGTGTACTTATGGATTTTCTGGTCGTTGCGGCTGTTGTTTATTTTGGCGTTAAGTGGTTACGGCTTGACAGATTGGATAAGAAAAAAGAAGAAGTAAAATAATAATTGACTTTTTTCCTAAAATAATCCATACTATTAAAATGACTGAGAGTTCTATTCTACCACCCATAGGACAACCCCCCGTTGTCCCCCCACCTGTTTCTCCTCCACAAACCAATGTGGTGCCTCTTGTGGGTTTGGGGTTTTTTATTACGCTTGCAGTAATTGTTCCTCTTCTTTTTTTTACCCAGTCTTCTAAAAAAACTACTCTTCCGGTTGTTGTGATCTCTACACCAACCCCTTCCGTCGCTTTTTCAGCCGAATCCTTCCTTCTCCCCACAAACACGCCAAATCCTACCCAGATGGCTCTCACTCCGCTCCCCGTTCCCACCACGTTACTTAAGGAACAGTACGATAATCCCTTTGATACAAAGACGCAGGCAGTAAATCCTTTTGGTACCGTTAATCCATTTGACGCACTTGCCCAATGAAAAAAAATATTTTATCTATACTGTTGACTTTATTACTCGTCTTTACGTGGTTGTCATTTAATAAAACAATTTACGCGCAAGTAAACCCTGAAGAGCAGGCAAAAAAATATCAGGTGACATTTCCTATAGCTGAACTTGGCAACTGCGCTTCTTTTTCCGCCTGTCGAACCTATTGTGATGATGCTACTCACAGCGATGTATGTATCGCCTTTGCTAAAAGAAAGGGCTTTTATAAGGAGAAAGAGGTTGATACTAAAAAACAGGCCCTCATCCTGACTGCTAAAACTGAACTCGGGTGCGATTCGGAGACAAGTTGCCGTGCAACATGTGAACAGGATGCTAATTTTGAAAAGTGCCAGAAGTTTGCGCAGAAAAACGGGTTGGGTCAAGTTCCTAAAAATCAGCCAAACAATGCTATTTTACAAAAAGCTAAAACAATCCTCGGGTGCGATTCGCCTACCAGCTGTAAAGCTATATGCGAACAGGAAACAAATAGAGAAAAATGTTCCGAGTTTGCAAAACAGGCGGGTTTAGAGGGCGGCATACGCCATACAGGTCCGGGCGGATGTAATTCTGAACAAAGTTGTCGATCATACTGTGAAAAAAGTCCCGATGAATGTAAAAAGTTTGCTGGATCAAATAGTCAAAGAGATGATCGTGAACATCAAAACAAAGGGCCCGGCGGGTGTGATTCGGAGACAAGCTGTCGAAAATACTGTAATGAACATCCCAATGAATGTCAACGCCCGCCCGGCGACTCCGGGGAAAATTCCTCCGAACGACGAGGTTTGGGAGAAACTAACGGTCCGGGAGGATGTAATTCTGAGGCAAGTTGTCGAGCTTATTGTGAAAAAAATCCTACTGAGTGCCAAAAATTTTCTGGGTCTAAGGAACGTAATCCGTCAGGTATGCCGGGTATTAATATTTCCGGACCCCCTCCGAGTGGCGGAGCACCCCCTCCGTTTATTTCACAATTTCCTCCGCAGGAAATGAGACAACGATCTGAGGAACAATTCAGAGAGCAAGGAAAACGTATGGAAGAGCAGTTCAGAGAACAAAAGAAAGATGGGGAGGAACAACAACGGGAACAGAGAAAACAGGGGGAAGAACAGCGACGGGAAGAGAGAAAAGATTTTCAAGAAAAACAACGCGAAGAAAATAAGCAAACGAATGAGCTTCATCCTCCAGAAAATGAAAAACCTCCGGAGGTAAAAGGAGTTTCAACCGCTTATTCCTTTTTCCAGGAATTCCTGAAGTTCTTTTCGAGAAAGTAATATCTCTTCTTCTTTTGCTATATCAATAGCATCATGAAAAATATCATTGAAACAGTTGCTTTAATCCATATAAAAGAGAAAAGGCTTTTATTGGTTCGGCCAAAATCTAAAAGGCAAATTTAAAGTTGTTCTCTATTTTTATATACATCTAATCTTACTTTTGTCGGTAAATCTTTCGATCTACAATATATTTCAAAATATATATTCCAATCTGTGCGCATCTTGCCTCCCTCATCATAGCCACCAGGGACCAATATTGCGCCTGAATGATGTACAAAATAAGCGTGACTTTCATCTATGTCATATATTTTTACTCCTTCGCTAACAATAGTATTAATCCCATCGCTATTGATCGTAACTCTCGATTTAGATTTACATACCCATAAAACGTAATTTTCAGGATCCGGTGGATTTGTAGATGGAACCATTATTTTATCTACCCTTTCTCTATATTCCGGCCCATCCATTAACCATAAAGGATGAGGATTATTATTTGCATGATATTTAAAACTAGAAGGGTCAATTACTAAATTTAATCCAACAATATTATCTTTAACTTTAATGTATTCCCAATCCGTTCCTTCTTCACCACTTATTTGCATATATTCTGGATTACTTACTACAGCTTTTAAATTATTATTCCGTAATCTTTCAGCCGCGTGTTGATAAAAGAATCTAAAAAAACCAAATCCTACCGGTATTTTCAATCTCCTTCCACTTTTATTTGAGATACCAATTGTTTGTGTTATTGTTTGGCCTTCTAATAATTTTCGTTTATTTTCTGCAAATTGTCTCGCAAAATCATCAGCAACAGTTATAGAGTCAATATCAATACCGTGTTGTCCTAGCCTACTTCGTAAATCGACTTCAAAATGAGCCGCATGTTGATTAGTAATCCAATCAAGTGGAGGTAGACAATCTATATTGTAAGCAATATCTATTAGCTGAGCCCCTGATCCGTTTTTAGTGAGTGCAGGTTCATATATTACGGTATCTTTCAGCACAAATGCATCTTTTGCTCCGAACCAAAATTTTCCACCAAATGGCTTTTGTAATTCATTCCATGCGGCTTTTCTTTCAGGCTCAGATTTATTCTTAAACATTGCCCGCCTTACTTCAGCCATATAGAGGAGCTGTTCACTCATATTTAGAGCATTAGTATAACATAAATGTCACAAGGCAATAAATTATTAATACCACCTCTGAGGGTGTGGGATACGAAGCCTCTGTTTGATACAATAGGTATATGAAAATCCTGAATCGCAAGTTTAGTCGTGACTATGAAAGCCTTGAGACCGTCGAGGCCGGGATTGTATTGACCGGAAGCGAGGTAAAGTCAATTCGTGCAGGTCAATGTCAACTGGACGGAGCATTTGTAAAGATGTTGGGAGACGAGGTCTATCTCATAAACGCCAATATCCCTCCCTATGAGTTTGCCAGTGTAAAAGATTATGACCCAAAAAGAACGCGGAAGTTGCTCCTCCACCGTAAGGAAATCTTGCGTCTTCAGATCAAGTTAAAACAGGGTGGCAGATTGACTTTAGCTCCTATTTCATGTTATAATAGAGGCCGCACAATCAAGCTAGAAGTAGCTTTGTGCCGACCACGAAAAGAGATAGAAAAGAGGAAGCTTGAAAAAGGACGGGACATAGAGCGGAATCAAAAAAGAGAAATGCGCGAGTACGAAAAAACGTAAACAGGGTTTATCCTGAGGAACGAAGTGACGAAGGGGATGCAAGGCATCGACGAGGAATTTGCACTTTTACAAACGGCGTGGGCGTATCTATGCGTCAAATAGAAAAAACAATAACAGCTAATACATCATTTGATGAAGCCGTTGCAGAGCTTAAAGCTTTTGCTAAGAGTCAATTGGCCGGCATTCTTGCCCCCCAAAATGCTCTTAGTTTTGCGCAAGCAAGATTAGCCTAAGTTCTGACTCCTACTAATATTTTTCTCAGTTCAATATTAGATAAGAGATTAACCAATTGAGATAGAGCAAACCGGCTTTTTCAGTCAGCCGGGGAGTTCGAATAAACCCTTAAACTGGCTTTCCGATGGTTTTTGAATATTTTCAAAATCGGAATAGAGTCAAAAATATTATATCCCTCGCTAAACGTTTATAAGAGTGTTTCCCCGGACCCGGGTCCAATTCCCGGCATCTCCACACTTCGCTCCCTATGTGTGATGTGAGGAGCTACGAGGTGGTTTACAAAGCTAGTTAACCTTTTTGCTACTGTCTGGTTGTATGACTTTATTTACAACTACTT
>CAYITZ010000067.1:0-5733 GCA_964366485.1 uncultured Gammaproteobacteria bacterium | reverse complement strand
TCAACAACAAAGTTTTCAACTATACAATATGACATTTGGTTTTGCGAGAGCTATATGAAATCCGCCAAAAATATATTTTACCAATTTAGATTGGTTAAATTAAAGGATAATATTGATGTTCTAAAAACAAAATATGGTCAGTTTGTTTTTGATACAAATGACGCGCACATAGTCGCCGGAGTGAAGGAATCTTCGGCTCAATTTCTCATAACCTACAATCTCAAACACTTCAAAAAAGATATCATCAAGCAAAATCTTAAAGCAATTACCCTTACCCCCGCCCTTTTTTTGCAATATCTACGAAGCAGAAGCTAAATATCCTGAGATTCAAAGCTATTTAACCCCTGGGGTTAAAAGTTGCTACGGTGTAACAATACGGTGTAGCAATTTTGTTGATATATAATCAATACATGCAATCAAAGATATGCTTTAACAAGAAAATTATTTATCTGTCTGGCACTATCGTCCTTTTCATTTTATTCCTCATCGGTTATTTTTCTCTTTCAGAGTCGCTTCTTTCAAAAAAAATCTCAACAAAGTCGCGAGCTTCTACTCCTGATGATAACCTTTCGATTGCCAACGGAGAACTTGCCCTCGATAATGAATTTCCATATTTTGTAAAAATTAAACCTTCAAAAGGCCTATGCGGGGGCACCCTTATTAGTGAAGATTTTGTGCTTACCGCCGCACACTGTGTCTATGATGATTTCACATATGGAGGTGTAGTTAGGGTTATGATCGGCGTTAATCACTATTACGGCGAATATAAAGGGCACTATATAGGAAAAGTAGAGCACACCCCGCCAAAACGAAATCATAATTACTACGAATTTGTTTATCCGGAAAATATATACATCCCCAAAGAATATAAAGATACTCGTCTTATGTTTGACAAAAAAGACTCCTATGATATAGCCTTGCTCAGACTTAAGACAAAAGCCGTTGGGATACCAACCTTATCCATATCTGATGTCAGTGTGGACGAACTTGTGGCTCGATATCCTCTATTGAACCCGGTTCCGATTATAGTCATAGGAGTCGGAAGAAACGAACAAGAGTACTTATCAAAAGACCTGATGAAAGCACCACTACGTGTTAACCATTATGATGGTCAACCAAAAAGCATAATTTACTTGTCATCACCCAGGATACCGGAGCAGAATATTTGTTCAGGTGATTCGGGAGGACCGGCAATATTTGAGAATACCGATGGAAAAAAATATGTCATTGGAGTCACGGCGGGGGGTTATTGTCCCGGATATCAAAGCTATTATACATCCACATCATTTCACTCGGAATGGATTACCGATATAACCGGAATACAACCCAATTCGGGGACCGCAACAAAGGACTTAACTATACATCCCACACAAATGCCCCTGAACACAATATGCTCGTCACAAATGGATGTAAAAGGATGTGACAATTATTCCATTATGTGTATATGGAGTTATCTTGTTGGAAAGTGTGTGACCCACAATCCTTAGGTTCAAAGCTATTTAACCCCCGGTGTTAAAAAAAGTCACACCAAAACTATTTTTACCTCTTTCTTCCCCTTAAGATAGAGTTTTTTATCCGCGGTAAAAAGAGGTACTTTCATGTGTTTGGCCAATAACACAAACGACCCGTCATAGACGGATATATCTAATTTTCTTGAGAGAGGATACAGTACTTCCATTTCTTGAAATGTGAGGGGAAGTAGCTTGATGTTTAAAGACGTCAAAGCTAATACAGCCAGAGAGAAATCTTTTTCCTCAATTTTTTCCACAGAATAATTTTTAAAGGCGGAAGTGAATTCATAGAGGAATAAGTCGCGAGTGTATAGCGTAAGCTCTCCTTTGATATGTTTATCTTTGAGCTCGAGCGCCTTTTCAGAACCCGCCTCGGGAAAAAACCACTTCATTGCAACTGAAGTGTCTATAATTGCGTTTTTCATATTCGGGCTCTGTCTTTTCTGATAATATCAATCAAATTTTTTGCCTTTATTTTTTTATATTTAGGCAAGACTTCCTTCTGCCATTTTAAAAAAAGAGCCTCAGAAGAAGAATGAACCGGCTTATAAGGATAAAGCCAGGCTTTGGGTTTGGAGCGGGAGATAATAAGATATGGATTGCCCTGACGGCCCAAATCATCGAGAATTTTTCCCAGGTTAAAACGAATATCGGTTGCGTTAATGGTTTGTTGGTCGGGAATTGTAGTATTCATACTACACTTAATTGTAGTCTGTATTGTAGTGTTTGTCAATAGCGACGCGGTCAAGTTAGAATGTGGATAACTTGATCCAGTGAAGTGTTACACTGGAATATACAATATTGTTGCAATATTAAATTGACTCTTTATAATAAACCTTATGAAACATCCCGAATATCAGTATTTGGATCTTCTTAAAGAAATCTTAAAAAAAGGAGAAGATAAACCCGTGTGGGGCAATCCTGGAGTGTTTATCCGCGGAGTATTTGGAAGGCAAATCCGATTCGATTTAAGTAAGGGTTTCCCCCTTCTTACCACAAAAAAAGTTTTTATGCGCGGAATTACTCATGAACTTATTTGGTTTTTGAAGGGATCTTCAAACATAAAATATTTGGTTGATAACGACGTTCATATTTGGGATGCGTGGGGATATAAGCGCTTCGAAGAAGCGCAAATCAAAAATCCTAAATCCCAAAATCCAAAGTTATCACAGGAAGAATACATACAAAAAATAAAAGAGGATGTGGGGTTTGCAAAAAAATATGGAGAATTAGGGCCTGTTTATGGAGTCCAGTGGCGTAAATGGCCCTGTAAATCTTTATCAGAAGATTTACAGGGTAAACCCGGTAAACCCAGGACAATTGATCAATTGGGGTGGGCAATAAACAAGTTAAAAGATCCAAAACAACGTTTTAGAAAACATATCATCGTCTCCGCCTGGAATCCCGAATACATTTATGAAATGGCGGTTTCTCACGATACCTCAGTAGTACTCCCTCCTTGCCATACCATATTTCATTTTAATGTGATGGGGGATCGTCTCAATCTCCAGCTTTACCAACGTAGTGCGGATATTTTTCTCGGCGTTCCGTTTAATATTGCCTCATACGCATTATTGCTTCTCATTGTTGCCCAGATAGCAGGACTAAAGCCGGGCGATTTCGTGCACACGTTTGGAGATGTACACATTTACTCCAATCATTTTGATCAGATTAAGGAACAGCTTAAACGCAAGCCAAAGCCATTTCCCCAAATGATCATCAATCCGAAAATTACAAACATCGATGATTTTACTTTCAGTGATTTTACGTTGGAAAATTATCAACCGCATCCACCCATCAAGGGAGAAGTAACAGTAGTTGGAGGATTTTGACGGGTTATGAAAATATATGTAAGTCATCTTCGGAGAGGAAATTATGAAGAGGAACTATATAAATCTCTTCTCTCATCGAGGTTGGCTGAAAAGCACACTTTCATTTTTCCTCATAGTAAAAGTCAGAAACCATTCAATACAAAAGAACTATTTAAGGATAAACGGTGTGATATAGTTTTGGCAGAGATTTCTTATCCAGCAACTGGTCAAGGGATTGAGTTGGGGTGGGCAGATATGTTCAATATCCCCATTTATTGCATCTATAAAAAAGGTCTGGATGTATCAGGGTCAGCCCTTTCAATTGCAACAAAGTCAATTGAATATATTGATGTTAAAGACATGATAAAGAAGTTACAGAAATTGAAATTGTAGACTGGATTCCCGCCTTCGCGGGAATGACCCCACTTCTCCCGCAAAAGTGCGGGATTCGAGGGGCAAGCAAAAACTATGAACAATCCCAAAATTAGTATCATTTGCGCGCTGTCTGAGAATAGAGTAATTGGGCAGGGAGACAGGATACCCTGGCACATAAAAGCGGATCTCATTCATTTCAAAGAAAAGACGCTTCACCATACCATCATCATGGGGCGAAATACATTTGATTCATTGTTGGGTTACTATCAAAGAAACGGGAGACCGATGCCGGAGCGGAATAATATCATCGTTACCAGAGATAAAAAATATTTAAAAAGTAATGTAGGTGTATCAATTAATCAATTAATTGATACACTAGTAGTTAATTCACTTGATGAGGCTTTGCAAAAGGCAAAAGAGATCGAAAAAGAAGAAATTTTCATCTCGGGTGGAGAACAAATATTCAAGCAAACAATTCATTTGGCAGAAAAATTATATTTAACGATTGTTGAAGGAGTTTTTGAAGGAGATAAATATTTTCCTGATTATTCGATATTTAAAAAGGTTATTTCAAAAGAGGAGGGGGAGGAGAAGGGAAAGAGGTTTACGTTTGTGGAGTTGGAGAAATAATCGTTTATATATTCGTGTCTATTCAATTAAAATTTTGTCTGAGGGAGATTGATCAATGGGTGCTTTAAACAACTCCACTTCTACTGGAGATACCTTTGTGATATCGGTTATCCATTTTATATACTTTTTAAGTTTTGAGAATTCTAGACGCAACTTGCTCCTCAATAACACTTCTTACTTCTACAAGCTTGGCTTTATCAGCTTGTGATTTTTCAACTTGTTTGGTAGCTCCTCTTGCATCTTTGGCCATGAGAGCGGACAGGCTTTGTCTGTTGAGAATACTATCTCGATTTGTTTTTTCACTACCAGATATAACATCTTTAAAAACTATCCTCGCTTGTTTGGTTAAGATATCATTGTCTGCCCCTTCACTTCTTTTAACTTGATCGTTAATGGTAACTTCTGGATTTCTCTGATCTAATAAGAGAGCCACAAGAATGTTCACCGCCTTTTCGTCGTATTGACCTTGTTCAGACCTCTTAATACCAGTGGCGTAACCGAGTGTGAGCGCTTCAAGCTGTCTTTTTTGGTCGGGATCCTCGGTTCTTTGGGATAAGGCGGCCAAAGCCTCACCAAAATTGGTACGTGATATTGATGGCGAATAGGCTTTAGTTATGATTTCTCTATCAATAAGTATCCCTCTATGTTCTTTTAGGGCATTATGGAGAGAAGGCAGGTTTAACTTAATTCTGGCAATTTCAGATATGAGCTTCACATGCTCATCTGTCAGGGAAACCGCCTTTGGGTCTCTTGCTGATGGGCTACGGATAGAATCGACTAGTTGCTGTGCCTCGGCTCCCTTGACCAACCCAAATACGTCTGCTAATTGACGTTTTAAGCCATCTTCTAGGGGTGAACTTTCGTCGGTGGCTACCCTCAGTAAATCATCAGGATTTAATTGATTATTTGGATTGGTATTGGCGGCATCAAGCAGATCGTTAACGTCTCCTGTCAAGTTGATGAGTACCCCTTCGAGTGCATGTTGGGTGGTCGGCAAATAAAGAGCATTTGGATTATTTTTTAGTACAGCCCCAGCTTTTAAGGGACTTCTTCTTACAGCAATACTTCCAATGACTGCATCGGCTTCGATGACTGCATCGTCGGTATAATCATTAGGATTGTTAACAAGATTCTTGATTAGATCATCAAATTCTTTTGTATCGTCAGACTGAAAAGCTTTATCACAAGCATTCTTAGCTTTATCTGATAGAGTATTTAGTCGTTCCAACTCTTTCTGGTCTTGTTGCACAGCCTCTGATGTTTCCCGCTTGTTGACGGATGATTTGATTCTCTCTATATTTATGACTGATCGGGGTTTGGGAGCGACTATTTTTTGGGGTGCCGCTTCAGATCTATAGTCCCCTCAAAACGAAACTTCCATTACTCTAGGATATGATATTCTGAAA
>CAYITZ010000066.1:0-5742 GCA_964366485.1 uncultured Gammaproteobacteria bacterium | reverse complement strand
AAACGAGCGTCTCCTATATTCCTAAAAAATCACGAGTGAAGAAGCCCATGCTTATATTCGGATTTACCATATTTTATACCCTCACATTCATGGTAACGTTATCTCTCATTTACGAAGGTCTTTCTTACATCGACTTCAACCTCATAAGCATGAGCGTATTTGTGTTCTTTGTGAGCATCGTCAGCTTCTTCTCTTACCGCATCCGTCAGATCGTCAATCTTTACCGGCTTGAAGAAAAAGAAGGTGTACTTACTCCCATCATCGATTTTTTCTTTATGCCGATCCTTTCCCTTGGAAAATTCTTTAGTGGAGGGCTAGCGAGGCTCAATTTTCTCATTTTCGTGTTTGACTTTCTTATCGAAGCCCCGTTCAAACTTATCTTTGAAGTGGTTGAAGAGTGGATTTCGTTTGTGAGGAAACGAAAAGACGAGATTATTTAATCTTGAGTAAAAGTTTGACCCACCATGGCGTTGTATCTTTGTAAGGTTTCTGTGCTAAGAAGTATTTTGGTGTTGACAGGGTCCATTTCGTGTTTTGGCATCCTGTCCTTTTTACCAACCACCAATAATACCCGCTGTCAAGTTTTATATCTTCTATCTTCACTGATTCATTTGCTAAGGTAATGTCAATTTGTTTATACGGAGACTCCAAATTACGCGGTGCATAGCTCTTCCATAAAAAGAGGGTTTGTCCAACACTCCCGTCAATCTGGTCAAGTTTCTTCCATGTAATTTCACTTGGGTTTAAAGCCATATTGGGAGTGGTCGGAATAGTTTCCGATACAAAACAAGCTTCCCTTTCATATTCTTCACCTAGCATCGTTTTAATTTCCGCAATTGCGGGAGTTGTGTCTATGTCACGTTCATTATAGATATCAATAAGTTTGGCAGATTCAATTGGGTTATTCAGGGAATTATTCAACGCTTTTTGCCAGTTAGGGGCTTCTTTAATGAGGGGGGAAAACTCGGGTGCAGCCCAGGAAATATATCCGTTATCAATAATTGTATTTTTAAGCAAATTAAATCCCATCGGATTTTCTGCCTTGCCGTATAGACTCATGCCAGGACGGGAAAATAACGTTATAGACGCTCCAATTGCGTCAGTGTATTTTATCTCTCCCACTTCAGCCTCACTCCAGACATGACTATAGATGCGTTGTTTAGGAATGCCATAAACAGCGGTTAAGCGGGTCATATCCGTAAAGTATTTATTCAAAATTTCTTTTCTCATTTCATGTAAATCGTTTTTACTCCATTCTTTGTTTACTCCGCAAGTAATGTCATTTTTCGGGCAAAACATATCCTGAATTGCACGGTACCCAAAAGGTTTGAAATTTGCATCTCCTTGTTCAATAGCTCCGTTTAATGTAACTTCGGTGCCGATTGATATGCCTGCAAAAAGATAACCCTTCTTTTCCTTGCTCCATTTCTCAGCTTTTGAGGAAATCTCCTGAAGGATAATAGAAAAACGTTCCTTATTGACTTTGCTAAAATCGCGTCCAATGATATTCGGTGAGGGGGCAACTAAGACGTCTCCACCTCCCCAGTTCCGAGTGCTGAAACCCATGGGGTTCTCCCAGTCTTTCCAATCGACATTATATTTATTATCTGGGCTATATCCTGCAATAAAACGCTTACGGTATGAGGGATCTCTTAATTTTTTAAAGCCGCAGGACGAAAAGTCATCATTTTCACAACCCGGCGTTTGATCTCCATCCTTATCCCAATAGTTCCAAAGCTCAGGCTGTTCGTCCCACCACTGTACTCCATTCAACGGCATGAATACGGGTAAATCCTCTTCTTCTGCAACTTCCATAATACGCCTGGCCTGTATTGTATACTTTGAATGAGAGGATGGGGTATCTTTGGGAAAATTCATGTATTCAAGAAGGGCACTCCATGCTAGACGACGAGTATCATTGCCAACGGTCAGATTGTTTTTCCATCGTCTCAACTCTGTTTTAATTTGGGGCTTAATCTTTGATTGCCATTCTTTCTCGGGAGCCGCCCAATCTTGGAAGTAAAAATTGGCAAAATTTATGACGAGATATTGAGGATCTGTATCGATTTCAAAGGCTGAGGCCGATTTTACCCCAAACACTCCTAATATAACAGCTATAAGAGTTATAATAGTTATAATTTTCTTAGTCATACTCTATTTTACCCATTCGCAAATGAATTTGCTCAGGATAAACACAATATGATCAATTGGACAAAGTTAAAGAAACCCATTATTGGCTTGTCTCCCATGGATGGTATCACAGACGCCGCATTTCGGGAATTGGTTGACAAATATAGCAAACCCGACGTTCTTTTTACTGAGTTTGTGGCGGTTGAAGGTATTACTCACGGAGTTACAAGTTTATTTAAATGTTTTTTACGCCACAAAACAGAAACTCCTATCATTGCCCAATTATTTGGATCAGACCTGAAAGCATTTTACAAAGCTACCTTTATAGCGGCCGAATTAGGGTTTGATGGGATTGATATCAACATGGGTTGTCCTGATAGTAATATTATGAAAAAAGGTGGGGGAGGGGCGCTCATCGGAAGACCTGATCACGCAATAAATATAATAAAAGTTGTCAAGGAAGCAATACAAGATTGGCATGGGGGGAAAACACTGGAAAGCGCCCAAGTGGCGCCGAAGATAATTGAGTGGATAAAATTAATTACTACTCCCCTACCATTAAAAAGAAATAAGCTTCCTGTCACCTTGAAGACAAGAACGGGGTTAGATTACGCAGTAACTGAGTCTTGGATTTCGCAACTCCTTGAGGTGAGTCCCGAGGCAATTACTCTTCATGGAAGAACACTTCTACAAATGTACAAAGGCATGGCGGATTGGGAAGAAATAGGAAAAGCGTCGAAATTAGTAAGACAAACAAGTACAATATTCTTGGGAAATGGAGATGTCAAATCTATGGAGCAGGCAAAAGAAAAAATAAAAGAATATAACCTGGATGGGGTTCTTGTAGGTCGAGGCGCACTTGGTAACCCCTGGTTTTTCTCAGGAAAAATAGCCTCCCAGAAAGAAAGATTTGATGCAATGAGAGAGCACAGCGCATTATATTTGAAATACCGTCCTGAACTCAAGCTTTATCCGATGCGTAAACATCTCGCCTGGTATTGCACGGGATTTGAAGGAAGTAGGGCTTTGCGAGACCGCCTTATGAAAGTGGTCAATCTGACAGACCTTGACAATCTCCTTTCAAAATGATATACTATAAGCTACTTATGGCATACGAAACAAGGACAGTCCAACTTAAATCAGTGAGGCGAAATTATATGAAAGAAGTAACTCAAATTGACACCTTCGTCAGTCGATTCTTTTTATTTCTTACCGTCTTCACTTTGATTCTCCTTTGCTTGAGGCTTATTGTGAGGATTTAAAAGAATGACGAATTATATTTTTAAGTTCAGGAAGGGCATCTGCATCAAATATTGATACACAATATATTTGTGGATTTATCTTCTTGAACGTTTTTAATTTCTGAAGTCTGTCTTTGGGTAAGATCAAATCTGATTTAGTTAAAAGAAGTAGTTCTGGTTTCTTTAACAATTCAGGATTGTACGCACCCAATTCCTCACGTACCGTCTTGTATTCTTCTTCCATGACAGATACATCCCGGTCACATGCCACACAGTGGATCAGAAGCTTCACTTTTTCCACATGCTTGAGAAATCGAATACCCAATCCACGCCCCTTTGAAGCTCCCTCTATCAATCCTGGAATATCAGCAAGTACTATATTATCTAATGCGCCCAAATTTGGCTCAATCGTGGTAAAAGGGTAAGGCGCAATCTTCGCAGTTGCCGCAGTCAATTCGTTTAACAAACTACTTTTTCCTGCATTGGGTAAACCAATAAATCCAATATCTGCAATGAGGCGCATAACTGCTTTAAAAGTGCGCACCTCACCCGATTGCCCTTTGTCAGCTTGACGGGGACTTCGATTTGTGGGTGATTTATAAAAATCATTACCGTGTCCCCCTAGTCCACCCTGACAAACCATAATCATGCTTCCATCAGACGGAACGGTAACAATCATACCTGTTGATTGCTCGCGAAGCTCGGTGCCAATCGGGAAGTCGAGTATGAGATCAGTACCATGCGCACCCGTCTTGGTCGCACCACCGCCATTTTCTCCTTTTTCTGCCTCGTATTTCGTCCTTTCAGTAAATTTATGAAGTGTCGTAAGATTTTTATTTACTCGTACGAAGACGTTGCCACCTTGTCCACCGTCTCCTCCGGAGGGTCCGCTTTTCAGTCCCGGAAAGAAAGAAACATTGCCAGCTCCCCCTTTTCCACCACTTAAAATAATATAGGCTTCATCTATTAACATGGATCTATTATACTCCTTTTTCTTCTACTCGTATGTGGTCTCGCGGATTCCAGGCAGGTTTTGCAGTGCATTTTATCCATGTTTCGTTCCCTTTGGCACTATGTATCTCCCCCGGTTGAATGGTGAAGGACTCACTCGGTTTAAGATGAAATGTCTTTCCTTCGACTATCAAATCAAGCTCTCCCTTAATTACTTCATATTTCTCCGTAATTTTTTCATGATAGTGAGGGGTAGTCTCGTCAATTACTGATATGGCAACGCTATAGGATGGATGAAGATTTGCAGGTTCGGTCTCACAGACTATCTCGGTAAGATTACTTTTATTGTTTAATATGATTGATTTTCCCGGATACGTTTTTTTAAGCTCTTCAAGTACTTCGTTAATTTTCATTATTTTGTAAAAAATAAATGTTTATGTAAATATTTGCGTGTAAACCTATCCATATAGCCCATAACAAAAGTGTAAGTTTTGAATGGCATATCATTCAATTTGAAATTTATTTCATCGAGTAATTGTTGCCTTGTATCTATTGTATCACCTCCAATACCTCCCCGGTATATATAATACGGTTTCGGTCCGAGCCAAAAAGAATCATCGATGAGCTTTGCGTTTTTCGCTTGCTCATATAAAGCAGTGCCCGGAAATATCCAAACTGATCCCACCGTCCCAACCTCATCGGGTTTCATCTTATTAATAAGTCTTTTTGACATAATTTTATCCTGCTCTGTTTCACGAGGAAGACCGTACATCATAAGCGCATTTGCTTTTATTCCTGCCAGTTTGGTGATTTTAATTGCTTTCTCTATCATCTCAACATCAGTTCTTTTGTTAATTTTTATGAGCATACCGGGTGATCCGGACTCAATTCCATAACTTAATTCATAGAACCCTGCCTTCTTCATAATTCTCAGTAATCTGATATCAACCTTGTCAACACGTGTGGTTCCATAAATTGCAATTTTTAGTTTTCGCTTAATAATTTCCTTGCAAAAAAGAATGATGTCTTCACGACTGCCGGTAAGAGTGTCATCTTGAAAAACAAAATGTTTCGCTCCAAATCGATTCATGAGAGACTCAACCTCATCGGCCACTAACTTACCATTACGCCACCGGTATCCTTTCCAAATCATCCAACTCGAGCAAAACGTACATGAAGCCATACAACCTCTTGAAAAAATGAGAGGGAAGCGTACCTCTCGAGCAAGATCTACTCCGTTCACTATTCCCTCACCACGTGCAGGATAAATTTGAGGATTCACCAGTTCCCATGCGGGTGGGGATAGGCTGTTTAAATCCTGTAGCATGGGACGAATTGGATTTTCGATGACCTTGTTATTTTTCCGCCATGCTAGTCCTTGTATTTGAGAAAGGGGCAAACCTTTCACCAGCTCAAAAAG
>CAYITZ010000065.1:0-5977 GCA_964366485.1 uncultured Gammaproteobacteria bacterium | reverse complement strand
TGACTGGGACAAATGAACACCTTGCCCTTATGCCAAATGGGACAGGGAATGTGGGCATCGGGACGACGGGACCAACAGGCAAGTTACATGTGCTTGGGACCACACGTATACAAAGTGGCCAAGACGCTGGTTCACTTATTATTGGGGCAGATAACTCCGTAACCACTTTAACTGATGCTACAGATAAAGCTGCTAGAGTTGGAGTTCCTCACTATACTAATGCAGAAGAACCTCTTGCTGCCTGGGTAGGTTCCACTGGGAGTGTGAACAATTCAATATCTTTTGGAGGCGGGACAAGTGTAATGAACGCTGCTACTTTACTGAGTTTTTATACTGCCGCAAATACTACAACCGTAACTGGGACGGAACGGATGAGGATAGACAGCGCTGGCAACGTCGGCATCGGGACAACAGTGCCGTTACAACCTCTAGATGTAAATGGTTTTATTCGTTCAAGAGACACTTTTGAAAGCGCCAACGGACTGTCTAGAAACGCTTATTATTCGGGGGGCTGGAAACTTCGTAGTGCCGGAGATGCATTTTTGCTCACGACCGGAGCCGCAGCAGGACACACTACAATCGGAGTTGCTCCAACAGGGGTAGCAGATGCAACTCCTTCATGGACATGGGCAGTCAATATTAATAATACAAACGGCAACGTCGGCATCGGCTCCACCTCCCCAACCACTTTCAAATTAGAAGTCGCCGGAAATATTGGGCCGGATGCGGATAATACGAGAGACTTGGGATCTTCTTCAAGATATTATGCAAATATTTATGCAAATAACATTGTGGGAAGTGGAGCTTTGGGTTATTGGAAAAGAGGGGTCGGGGTACTTTATCCGAACGTGACAAGTGATGGAATAGCGGCTACATCAAGTGGGACAACGGTTGCAACCTTCACTTCAAGCGGAACAAATGACGCGTTACGTTCAGGTGGCGCGAGTAATTATGCAACCATAGGCTCAACCGGAAGTCTTACCTTCAACGCCGTGACGAATGATATCGTGACCGGAACCAACGAACATCTTGCCCTTATGCCAAATGGGACAGGGAATGTGGGCATCGGGACGACGGCACCGGGGAATAAATTGGAAGTTTACGGTGGAGCTGACGCTGTTGAAACAGCAGTTTTGGATATTAATGGAGCAGTTGGAACAGTCGGTGTTGGTAAATATATAGAGTTTGCAAATGGTCAAGGTGGAATAGGTTGGGTCAATAATGCTGGTAGTACCGCTGGTCTTTGGATGGGAGCCTCAACAGCTTCCAAAACTTTGTATGTTGGAACTGCAGGAACAACAGCAGGCAACGTCGGCATCGGAACGACGGGGCCGGGCACTAAAACAGATATTAATTTGGCGGGAACAGCAACTCTTACTACTATACAACAAAATGTAAGTGCTAACAGTTTGGCTCTTTCCACAACCTATGGTGCAGGAAGTAATTATTTCCCTGGTATCGAATGGTATACAACTGATAATAGTGCCACTAAACCAAAAGCAGGTATATGGTCTTATGGTGACGGAAGCGGATCAAAACTATACTTTGGAACTAGTAATAACTATGCAACAGGAATTACGAATACTGCTATGGTTATTGATCCCACAGGTCAGGTTGGTATCGGGACGACGGGACCCACCCAAGTTTTAGATGTAAGAAGTGGGGCTGGTATTATCAATATTCAGTCAACAACCGGCACTAATCGATCGTACGCGTCTTTTGTTAATACAGGTGGTGCTGCATACGCTGGCATTGAAAATTCCGGAGGTGGAGGAATTGTTGGTGGTAGTAGCGGTTATGCAGCAGTTTATGGACATAGCGGGGCTTACAGCACTCAACTTGCAACCAACAACGCTGTCCGGATGACAATTGATAGCACTGGCAACGTCGGCATCGGGACGACGGCGCCGGGAAGATTATTAGACATAAATGGCATCACTCGTCATAGGGATTTAGAGTATTTCGGTGCAAGTGACGAACAAGGGACTATAACTTGGGGTGCAAGTGGTTTTAATATAATTGCAAACGGCACAAAAGCTTTAACCTTGGGTTCTAACGGTATAGCAGATAGATTGGTTATGGATACTAGCGGCAACGTCGGCATCGGCTCCACCTCCCCAACCACTTTCAAATTAGAAGTCGCCGGAAATATTGGGCCGGATGCGGATAATACGAGAGACTTGGGATCTTCTTCAAGATATTATGCAAATATTTATGCAAATAACATTGTGGGAAGTGGAGCTTTAGGTTACTGGAAAAGAGGAGTTGGGGTTCTTTATCCGAACGTGTTAAGTGATGGTATAGCCGCTACCTCGTCGGGAACCACGGTTGCAACATTTACTTCAAGCGGGACAAATGATGCTTTACGTTCAGGTGGCGCGAGTAATTATGCAACCATAGGCCCAACCGGAAGTCTTACTTTTAATGCGGTGACGAATGATATAGTTACCGGAACCAATGAACATCTTGCCCTCATGCCAAATGGTACGGGGAATGTGGGGGTGGGAATGACGGCGCCAACACAAAAATTAGATGTAAATGGAAATATTAAAGTTAATAATACAGTATATTTCACAAGTGGTTCTATTGATGCAAATGGTAGTGGATTACAACTACGTGGTTCAGGTACAGGAATCGGGGCTTATATTTATGACAGTTCACAATGGTTGACTGGTATTACCAGTCTTAATCGTGGAGGATCTGGATGTAGTTATGGTGTATGTATGGGAGGCGTCGTAAATGCTGAAAGCAATCTATATGCAGCCGGCAACGTCGGCATCGGGACGACGGGACCGAGCGGGAAATTACATGTAGTTGGGAGTGTTTCTACTGGCCCTACAGTTTTTGCAAATGCTGCATACGGACAAGTACATCTTGCGGGAACGGAGACAACAGGGACAAATTATACCAAACTTACATTCACCAACACCTATGCGAGTAATATTCCCAATGCAGCCATAGGAGCGAGATTTGACGGAGCTGGTAGCTATCTTCAGTTCGGAACATCAAACAACTATGGATTAGGTATCACCAATACTGCCCTAACTATTGACCCGAGTGGTAATGTAGGTATCTCCTCCGCCACTCCCTCCACCTTCAAACTCGAGGTTGCTGGAAACATCGGTCCGGACGGGGATAATACAAGAAATATTGGAGGAGTGGGAAAAGCATATAACACGATATATGTGAATAACATTGTGGGAAGCGGGGCTTTGGGATACTGGAATAGAACCTCAGGCGTCCTGAATCCGGCAACGGCAACGGATAAGCTGGCAATTGGTGGCTCCACTTCTGCCGCTCCTTTTTATGTAACGGATACAGGAACAGTTACGTTCACAAGTGACGTCAGTCTTTCACGGGGAGCGGCAAACAGATTGGATCTGGCAACCGGAGACTCTTTAAACTTAGTATCGGGAAGCTATCAAGCAAATGGCACGACCGTCATAGATGCTTCTCGAAACTTAACCAATATTGGTACCATTGCTTCCACCTATCTTAACACCGGCGCCTCCTATGTGGACTTGGTAGGAAGTGCAGAACTTCGCACAGCCGGTACCTCACGGCTAACTAATGCTGGCGCTTTACAAAACATCACAGGATACGCACAAGCCTCAGGCACCTTTGCCTTCTCAGGGGCCAATAATTTCTCAGTGGACTCAAGCGCCTTTGATGTGACAACGGGAGGGGCGGTATCGGGAGTAACAACTTTAGGTATGTCAAGTACGCTGACCAATACGGCCGCAGCCTCAACGGCTATAACCCTTTCGGGAAATGCGGCAGGTATATCATTTACGGGTGCGGCCGCAAATGCCAATTCTATAAATACATCAAACAACAACCATTTAGGACTTATGACCGGAACAGGCAATGTAGGTATCGGGACAACCGCACCAACCTCCAAATTAACCGTATATAATAGTACGGTCGGAAATCTTCTGAATCTCAATAGCGCAGGATCAGATATCGTCATCATCTCCGATACCCAATCAACTTTCAATAATCCCACTTCTTTCACCTCCCCAGGTGATATATCTGTAGCATATGATTTACTATTTACCAATCCAACAGCCTCCTATATCAAGTCTCAAGCTCCTTTGTATATTGTCTCAGGTGAAACATTCAACTCCTCAGACCTTAATCTTAAAACTTACAACTCAGGGGACATTGTACTGGACGCTGGCGGATCAACCAGTGCAACAGGTACCATAAAATTTTATGACAGTAATGTAAAAGCGGCAACCAGCACTACACCAATCGGATTTGCCGCAACGGCAACGGATGTGAATAATTTCAAATCAACATTTGCAACTAATCCGACCGTCATTGGGGCCTTTAACCAGCTGGCCTCCGGCACTTCGGGATTATGGCTTGACAACGTAGCAGGAGACTATTTATATCCCAATGTTACCTATTCTAACAACATTATGGTTGCCTCGGGAAAGTTTGGTGTGGGCTACACCTCTGTTGGAGCAAGTGGAGTCGCCGCATTTAACGGCAACGTCGGCATCGGGACGACGGGACCGGGGGCGAAGCTGGATATAAATTCAGGTGGTACCACTAAGATGTTTCTTGGCGTAAATACATCAAATGCTAACTATAACGCCATTTCACTAAACGGTAATAATGCTGACAATGCTCGAATTGGCATGACTGGCGGTGGGAGTGGTGATGGACAATTGTATCTTGATGCTGTAACTAATATTATTTTTAGACCCGCTTCAGTATCAACAACACGACTTGCTGTAAATTCAACTGGCGCACAAGTTACTGGTAGTTTGGGAATAAACGCTGCACCAACTTATAATCTTGATGTCTATAATGACTCTGATGTATGGCACGCATCTTTTGGTGGAGCTTCTGGTGAATTAAGAATAGGTGGTCAAACTTCTAGTGGTGCTGTAATTCAAGCATATACTCCTGCTGGAGTTGTTCGAGATTTGTATTTACAAAGAGATGGCGGCAACGTCGGCATCGGGACGACGGGACCAGGATATAAATTACATATCTCTGGCGGTTCAGCGGCTCTCCTTAACAATAGTTCAAGCCACATGCTTGCCGATGCAGAAACGAATAATTTGCTATTTAATGGTGACTTTGAGCAAGGTCAAGAAGGATGGAAGATAGGTTCAACTACGCTTACTTCAGTTACTGGAGGTTATAGCGGTAATTATGCGCTTGAATTTACTGGCGCAACTGCCACTTTTTTGAACGATGATTATATTCCCGTAGATCCAACCAAAGATGTATTTGAGCTGGAAGGATGGCTTAAAAAAACCACAACTGGTTCTCCTACTCCCGGCATTCTATATTTTGGTTATATTGCATATAATGCAAGCAAAGTAGCCATAACCACAGCTCCCTGTGGCACGTATTGTTATTTTGCGGCATCTGGATATACAATTCCTCTTGACGGCAACTGGCATAAATTTAACTCAACTACAACCGGTGAAGGTACCTCAATGCCCAATTTTCCTGTAGGTACTAAATTCGTTCGTGTACTTGCATTTATTAATTACGCATCATCTGCAAATGAGGTAACTAGAATCGACCATGTTACTTTAAGACGCCTAAATTACGGACCATTATTTGTTGGAAATAATTTCAATGCAACAAATATGAATGATCAAAGTCAAGTGACTCAAATGTATACGACTTCTGCAAATAATTTAATCATTACCCCGCCTTCATCTGGCAACGTCGGCATCGGGACGACGGGACCGGGTGGAACATTAGAGATAGCTGATGAAAACGGCGGTCAGCAAATGTTGCGGGTTAGAAACTATGCTACAGGTAGTACTGGAGTATTTACAGGAAATTATGTTGCTGAATTTCGTTCGGCCTATACCGCTGGTGCAGTCGGAGGGGCGTTGCTTGCACATACGCAAGAATCAAGCGATTCAAGACCTACAATGCAGGTGTCAGATGCTGGTGGGATTTTTGCAACCTTTGTTAATCAAAAAGTCGGCATCGGGACGAC
>CAYITZ010000064.1:0-6054 GCA_964366485.1 uncultured Gammaproteobacteria bacterium | reverse complement strand
TCTGTTACAGTTGACTTTATATGGGAGTTAAAGAACGACGAACGAAGATATTACTATCATTCTTTTTACTGTCAGACGTTGATTTTAAAAGCGTCAAAATCGATGCCAACGCTCAAAAGATATTCGACTACTCTCCCAATCTGAAGACGCAGACAACCCTTTCCTCACTTATTAAAGAAGGCGCTATCAAGAAAATATCTGAGAATGAAGAGTATGTATTAACTGATTCCGGATTTGAGTCGCTCAGTTTTGAATTTCCCTTCTTCCGTTTCCTCAAAAACAAATGGGACATGAAATGGCGCATCATTTCCTACGAAATTCCGGAGGCCAAACGAGAACTTCGAGATCGTCTACGTCGTGAGATGCAAGGTTGGGGTTTGGGGCCTTGGCACAGGTCATTTTGGCTCACCCCTCATCCCGTTATAAAGCAATTAAAGACGCTTGTAACCGGCAAGGCTGAGGAGCAGTATATACAGGCTTTTGAATCTGATCATTCTTTCGGCAACCGGGACATTCTTATTGAGAAGGTGTGGGGCAAGAGTGCTTTAGACAAGCAATACCGTGGACTTTTCAAAAAATGGCATGAGATTTTATCAAAAGACGGAGACAAAATTGAAAAATTTCAGCATGTAGTTGACGAATACATCACTCTTCTTCGGGTCGACCCCGGACTTCCCGTTGATCTGATGGGGGAGTCATGGATTGGGTTTGAAGCCATGAATATCTTCAAGGAAATACGCGGGATCTTACTTTCATAAACTCTAAATCCTAAACCCTAAATCATAAACAAATTCTAAATAATAAATTCGAAATTCAAAACGTTTTGAGTTTGTGATTTGGAGTTTATGATTTGTTTAGAGTTTAGAATTTAGAGTTTGGAATTTTGAATACGATATCCCCCTCCTCGTCCGTCCGTCGGATATTTATTTTCAGGGCTTTCAGAAGGTCTAACATCTTCTTGGTCGGATGACCGTATGAATTATTCTTCCCCACACTTATCACAGCGGTCACCGGGTGTGCTAATGTGAAGAATTTTCGGGATACGCTCTTTGCGGAGCCATGATGGGGGACTTTGAGAATCGTTTCTTCCGCATTTTTTGATATATTGAGGCTATTCAGGACACGAATGGGCGCATCCCCGGTAAAAAGGAAACGTTTTTGTGGAAATGTAACCCCAAGGATAACGGAAAGATCGTTTTCATCTGCCGCTCCCGCATTTAAGCGTTGATCTGAAGGGGAAAGGACTATTATTTTTGCATCAAGTACAGTGAATACATCCCCCGTTGTAGGTATTGAAGTACGGACGTGGCGTTCATTCACGAGTTGTTTAAGCCGACTGATATTTTTCCCCGAACCCGTCAGAGGGATGGTATAAAAATGAGTGATATGATATCGATTTAATATCTCGAGAAGTCCTCCATAGTGGTCTATTTGCGGGTGGGAGAGGAATACATATTCCAGGGTGCGGTCGTAAAAAGGCATATATTTACCCAGGCATTGCATCATCATTCCATTTGCGGGACCGGCATCTATTATCACATCTATTTTATTATGAATGCGTATATACGCCCCGTCTCCTTGCCCCACATCGCAAAACACCACGGTCGTGCGGTTGTCAAAAAACTGCAAAATAAAAACAATTAACACAATTATTGCCGAAAAAATAAAAGCCCTGAATAGAGATTTTTTGGTGATGGGGGAGTAGTTCATTTGAATTGAAAAAACGCACCCGGAATTTTTGACAGCATATTTATAACCGCAATCATATACGTCAGTAATCCATAGCATATATAGGCCGTTGGTAAGCCTAAAAGCCAGTATAATTTTCCTAGAATAGACGTCATAAACCCAAATATCATAAGAGGTGCAACGAGTGGGGAGACTAAAAGATTGGCAAGAGGCGAGATTAAAGAAACCTGCTTGAAATAGAAAAATATCATAGGAGCGGTGAAAATTTGAGCGGCGAGTGAAGTGCGAAGATCTTTTATGATTGAAGAATCACTAGCATTTCCTGTCCCAAATAATATAATCCCCAGAGTTGCCCCGACTGATAACTGCATGGATATGGTGGTAAGCCATTCCGGTTTTATGATCGCAATGCACACGACCGATACCAACAAGCTTATAAATGCCGTTTTCTTTCGTCCGTAAAGCGTTGCAATGAGTCCCAAGCTTCCCATGATGGCCGCCCGTACGATGGGCGGTTGAGGTCCTACAAATAACGTGAACGCAACGATGCCCCCGAGGGCAAGAAAAAGGGAAACTTTTTTTGGGAGATTACGGGTCAAGACGGCAATAATATTTCCGAGTATGGTTATATTCATACCCGAGAGGACGACGAGATGAAGTAGTCCCACAACCTGTAATTGCTGATAAAAAATCTTTGAAGAACGCAGAGGAATTCCAAAGATAATTCCGTTTAAAAGTGCGGCTTGGGGGTCGGGGAGGTATGAGTTTATTATCGAAGTAAAGATGGTGGGGGACATGATTAAAATTCCAAACTCTAAACTCTAAATCCTAAACAAATTTAAAACTATAAATATCAAATTCTAAACGATTTAGATTTGGAATTTATTATTTAGAGTTTGCTTATGATTTAGAGTTTAGGATTTAGGGTTTAAAGAGATATAAGCCCCTTAATCTGCTCAAACACCCCCTTATTTACCACCTTTTTACTGACAAGTTCATTGATTGTGTTATAAGGCCGACCCTGAATTATTTTTGTGGCAATAGTTGCGCCTATACCAGGAAGAGCGTCCAATTCTTCGGCCGTTGCTAAATTAATATTCACGACTTCTTGATTTGTTGCTTCTATAGAAACGATGGGAACATTTTGAGGCGCAGTATAATCCAGGAGTTGTTTGCGGGAGGCAAACACGTCATTTATAACTTCCTGATAACTGGGAACGTATATTTTTTCCTGATCGGTGAGGTAACGGGAAAGATTAAAGTTGCGGGAGAAAAATTCCCGATCCGCAGTTTCGGATACTCCCCCGGCCAACGCGATTGCGTCTTTCAGCCGCGCTCCAACCGTCGTTTCAAAAACCCCGGGTCCATTCACCGCACCCGAAACTTCAATCATCATCGATCCTTTATTTTCACGAACGGATACATGATTATTTACGGCAGGAGTCTCTTCACTTTTTTCCTGACTATTATATACATATATAGTGATCGAGACGAGCGTCAATATAAAAGCAACTCCCAAAAGGATTGACTCCACCGCAAACCGGCGGAAAAAGGGGAGAAAGGACTCAACAAATCCATTCATAAGTTACTTAAGAAACTTAAGTAACTTAAGTATCTTAGGATTCCAATGAGTTGTCCAGGGACTATATGCTACAAAAATGCAGTATTGGCCTGTCAGATCGGCAAATTTTTCTCAATATTACTCTTTCCTTCTTTTTCGCTTTGATACGATGATTAGGATGGAAATGGCTATGACCACAAGCATCGCTATCCCAAACCGGATAGGTAAACCAATAAAAGAAGTATTTGCATACAGTTGAGGAGTACCTTCTCCAAAGTTCACGTTCGCGGATAACGCATATACCCCCATAAAATATCCGGACATGTTGACGGTATGTAAAACCGGTGACTCACTATTTTCTAATGTTCTTAGAAGCCGTGAAGAATCAGCGAGGACATTTTGGGAAAAGAGAGAGTAAGAAGTTTTTTGGCCAAAAGGACCTCGTAGAATTATTTCTCCTTGAGGTTTGATAAGGTTTTTCCCCAGATTTTGAACCACCAAGTCCACAGGTATGTTCCTCCCGCTTTCAACCACCTGATATTCCCGGCCAAACATGCGGAATGTAAAATCGGGAGCTATTTGAAAAAGAGCTATGCGTCCCTTTATTTCAACCCTTCCTGACTTAGTGACGGTAAGCAAAAGATTAGATCCAATCGTTGCCTTCGCCAGAGATGTAGAAGCTCCTCCGATTTGAGGTGCGGGTTCGGTTTCGGCCAGTATGCTAAAGTAATAGTCGCCTTCGGGGGTCCCATCCGGCACCCTGATGCGGACTAAAGCCTGGATTGTGTCCCGGGACTTCATGAATAGGGGTTGTTCAAACTGCATATCCGTATTATCAAGCGAAAAACGGATGGGGGAGATGAGTTCGGGATCGATGCGCATCTCTCCGTACTCACCTTGAGGGGAGAATGTGCGGATTTTCACCGAAAGCGCAGTGGGGTCGCCCAGATTCTGCACGGTATAACCGATGAGAAGTATTTTTCCTGGCTTGACCAATATCTCAACAATCGGGGGAGACATGGAGAGAGTTATTTGCTGAGCGCTTACAGGCTTGGTTATAACAGTTATAATCGTTATAACAGTTATAATTATTATAATTTTTCTCATACTAAAAACTAGGAGTGGCCACAAAATGAATAACGGTAAAGTAACTCCCTGCCGCTTGTAAAGGGGAAATATTTGCTTTAAAGGTCATGGTTGATTGATGAGTTGTGTTTCGCGGAGTACCGGTCAAAAGAGGAGCCGAGGTAAGGGTTGGATTAGGGGTGGGAGTGAGATTTTGGGTGACGTTGGTGCTTGTCATTACGGTGAACGGATTTTCAGGAACTGATAGATCGGCAAAAGGCCGGTAGTAAGTGGCGTTGATAAAATCAGCCGGAATATCTGAACCGGTCATATTATATCCAAATCCGTATGCCGACGCACTTGTCCACACCTTAGCCAATGAGGTTGTACAGGTATCTATTCCTCCATTACAGGCGGTATTGGGGATAGGATTGTTGGTAAAATTTTTGAGTGGAGTTCTTTCGGCGGCCGTGACCACATACTGTCCCGCTCCACCGAATGACACACTGATATTTATTGATGCGGTCGAAGGAGTGCTCGGTATGAGAGTTCCCAGATTAGCTTGGATACTGGACACGGAAAAAGTAAAAGGTATTTTTGAATAAATATATTGAAATCCTGCCTTCACAATGTAGCCAGCAGACTCAAACTGCCCAGCCGCCGTCTGCCCTAAGCTTGCAGAGAGATTATAAGTACCATCAACAGGGTCACTCATCTTCTGCCCCCCCATGTTGATATTTCCAAACTGGATACGGTATTGGTTGGAGTTCATGTTGACGGCATGGATCGCAGAGGGCGCGAGTATAACCATTATAATTATTATAACCGTTATAATAATTATAACTCTCATGACTCTTTTTCAAATTTTTCTATTAAGCTCTCCATATTACGGACGTGCTTTTTAATTTCATGGAGTTCATGATCACCCATGAAGTTATCAATGGCATTCTTTATGCTTTTTAAATGGTTCTTCAACATAAGAGAAAGAAATAAAAAAGTCTCCTCCTGTTTCTGTGTCAATTTACTTGATAAATTTCGAATTTCGAATTTCGAATTTCTACTTTCTATGTATGCTTGCCCCATAAAAAGGGCAAAAGGTGTCAGGAAAGCGAGCGAAAAAAGAGGAACAAGGCTTTTTACGCTTTGACCAGAGGGGAGAGAGATCATGAAAAATACCATAAGAGCAACGGTTGCGGTGATTGAGATGATAGGTTCAAGCAGGAGAGCAAGGGAAAATAAAAGAAAATAAAGGAGAAAGAAAAAGGCAGAATTGATCCCTCCGGTTGAGTTTATGGTAAGCAGGATAACAAAGGTAAAGATGACCGACTCAAGAAGATGCGACTTTATTCGACTCCCTAGAACCTTCCGCATGATAAAAAATATGATAAAAAGTGCGGCAGAAATCTGTAAGTCAAATTGGGAGAAAAAGGAGGAGGAAAAAAGAAAAGATATGCCAATCGCTCCAATTAATACCACAGAGTGAATAATTTCGGAATTCATATACTTTGAATATAACAGTTATAACCGTTATAATCATTATAATTATTATAATTTTTTTTGTGTTATACTTCCTACCATGCAAAAGACAATCGTAACTCCTGCCTTTGCCCGTGACATCATTGACGAGCTCAAAAAAGTGACGTGGCCGACCAAACAAGAGACGATCCGCTTGACAACCATCGTAATTGCAATATCATTGATAATTGGAGTGTATATAGGTATAATAGATGTTTTACTGG
>CAYITZ010000063.1:0-6071 GCA_964366485.1 uncultured Gammaproteobacteria bacterium | reverse complement strand
AGTCATTCGCGGTTATCCCTTGACATTCATCAAATTTCCAGTGGGCGATGGGCGCTCCGCGGTTGTAATCATAGACGATTTGGGCAGGTGTGCGGGCGTAGTTGAAGATTTTTACTTGATCTATATATCCATTCATCTGTCTTCCTGCGTTTTCAGCGCCAATAGTTAAATTTGTTCCCGTGCAAGGAGAACCAGTTGAGGGAACGGAATTCTTTAATACTCCGTTTACATATATATTCACCCCATTCGCATCCCATGTAGTTGCAATATGAGACCATGTATTATTTGGAACAGTACCAGCTCCAGAAGAGTGATACCCCTCAACACTTTTTCCATACCAATAAGCACTAACAGAATTACTAGAATCTATACTTAAGTATTGACCGCTAGTGCCATTTTGAAGAATAATAGTGTATCTTTCGGCGGGTGTAGTCAAAGGATAAACCCAAGCTTCCATTGTACTTGTACTGCATACATTTACAGCTGTTCCTGTATGTCTTTGGGTCCAAGTAGTATATTTATATGCGCTTCCTATTTTTCCTGGAACAATATTTGAAGATGTAAGTCCGGTTGCGGTAAGGGCAATATTGTTTCCGCTCGTATCATAAGCTGAAGAAGTCGATTTTTCCTCAAAATTCCATTCTCCCACCGGGGGAGTGCATGAGTCTGTGCCACCTGGTACACAGTATGATGCAGTTGCGGAAGATGAAGCGATTGAGCCTCCACTGAGCCCCGAAGTATCAGACATAGCCCCGAGGACCATGGAAGCACCACGGTTATAGTCTAAGGCAATTTCATCGGACGTGAGGGCGGCATTATAAATCTTAACTTCGTCAACGTCTCCCTTAGCATAATATCCGCTTCCGACTGAAAAACCAATATTGGTTGCAGTTCCAGATGAAGACGGAATCGTTGCTGTTGCACTCGTATTTTGGTAGTCAAGTTTTCCGTTAATATAGATTTTAACAGTGTTACTAGCATCATCAAAAGTAAAAACAAGGTGGGTCCAGATATTCCAAGGAAAAGCTGATCCACCCAAATAATCTGTTGTTCCTATTCGAATTAAAGGAAGTCCACCCCAACCAGTACCCAATACTCCAACTCTAAAATTTGAATCTCCTCGCGAATATATGAGGTTATACCATGCACCAACATCCTGTAACTTAACCCAACTTGAAACAGTAATAGCATCGGTAATATTTAGAGCATCATTAGTTCCTAATGTGACATAGGCACTAGTGCCGTTAAAGCTTAATGCCTTATTGAATTTACCTTGATTGGTCCACGTGGGGATAGCTGAAGCATTTGTAGTTAAGGTTCCATTAATTACAGAGCTGGCATTGCCCGAATTACCCGTATTAGTGCCATACCCCTCATCAAACTTCCAATATCCCACTTGTGATCCAACAGGTGATCCTCCAGCCGGGTGGCCGGCGTTCATGTCCTCGACGATTTGTTTGGAAGTACGAACATAATCATATATTTTAAATTCATCAAGCCAGCCTTTATAAAAATATGAAGAAATAGTGTATGCTCCTAAAACAAAACTCGTTGGTGCGTTTACCATGGCATTAGCCGTTATGGTTCCACTGTGCCAGAGGACACCATTCGCATATATCTGCATAAAGTTAGTATCCATATCAGCCGTAAAGGCAAAATGAGTCCAATTATTATTCATGTAATTACTAGGCATAGCTTTATATATTCGGCCATTACAACAGCCCTCACCATAGTCCCAATACATATTACTATCACCCCATGGTGCATGGACATTTACTTTTTGGCCAGGCTGAGCCGCAAAAATGGAAGTATTAGTGGGTTGATCTTTTCCTTTAAGCCAAATTTCATATGTTATTTGTTTTGGTTTATTTGCAAGAACACCGACCGGTAAAGATACGGCGTCGCTTGTTCCATTGAAATAAAGAGCTTTACCAAATTTACCAGTAGTCCAAGTAGGTGAGCCGGTAAAGCTAGTTGAATCATAACCATTACCCGAAATATCACGGAGTGTAGTTCCAGAGCCTTCATCAAAACTATAATATGCTTTCGGTCCCGGGGCGAAAGCGTACAGGTCGCGGACTTCGCGGGGGGACAGGGCGCGGTTGTAGATGCGGGTTTCATCGATTTTTCCTGTATATGAACCTGTATCATATGCTTCCGGTCCCCATGTGCCGATTTCAAATATTTCACTGTTTGTTATTGATTGACCAGCTGTACCATCGGCTATACTTAAGTCTTGATTTCCGTCAACATAAAGGAGGACTTTTGATTGAGTTGTATCTCGCACCATCACCACATGATGCCAGTTGCCATCATTTATAGTTGTTGATCCGGAAGATGAAGTGTAATATGTGGGATAAGAGACTGATGTTTCAAAAGCCAATTTATTACTGGTCATAGCCATAGAGTACCAAGTGCCTGAACTTCCTCGTTTGGTGAGAATTCTTTTCCAAGAACCAGTTTGAGTAGTATTGATCCAGGCGGAAAGGGTAAGTCCTCCTGTGCCAGGATTTAATACCGTATTTGTTGCGGCATTTATTCCTTGTCTGGTTGAAGCACCGTTTAGGCTTATTGTATTACCAAACTTTCCCGCTGTAGCAGTTGGAGTATTTTGCCAGGTACCGGTATTACTATTGCCCGATGAATCAACAGCCGGTGAAGCCGCCTCATCCATCTTCCAATATCCAACTAAGCCATTTGAAAGCGCATCGCTGTTTTTCGTGTTTACACCGAGGGCGGCCGAGGTGCCTTTTATTGAACCAGATCCTTTTGATGCGAAGTCGGATTTGATTTGCGCGGCTGAGCGGGCGTAATTGTAGATTTTGACGTCATCGATATAACCCTTGAACGTTGTTACTGTTCCAGTACAGTGGCCATTATCTCCAATATGCCAATTTCCATTTGTTACATTCATGCTTGGGTTTGAAGCAGTGCCTTTATTTACACCGTCAATGTAGGCAGTTATATTATTTCCCTGTTTCGTATAAGTAAAATAATGCCATTGATTTAAGATACTAGAGATAGATCCGGGAAATACGCTCGCGTCCGAGCCAAAAAATTTTAAGTTCCCCCAATCTTCTGTAATTGAAGGAGCCCAACATGCATGAGTTGCATTCGCTATGATAGACTGCGGATTTCCTCCTTGAGAATTCACATTTTGATACTTTGCCCATACTGAAATAGTGAAATCACCAGTTCCAAAAGTAGGCCCTGTAGGTATGTTTACATAATCATCCGACCCATCAAAATACAAACACTTTCCGCTAATACATTCACTATCATGTTTCCAGGTAGGTGCTCCTGAGAACGAAGATGTGTAATTATTTGGTGAACTATCTTTTGGAGTTGTCCCATACCCCTCATCAAATTTCCAATAGGCCACCGGGCCGAGGGATTTTTGCTCGTTCGCGGGGGCGGCGACGGAGGGTTCGGTGGCGGCATATTTGCGGATTAAAAAATTATCAAATGAAGCCGTGGAATTATAGCCTCCATTTAATCCGGCGTTAGCATTGGATTTTGTAGAATATGCTTGTGTGGTTTGCCAGCTCCCAGGTTCGGCCGATCCTAAACCCCAGGATTTAGCATACTGACTATTGCCATTTACCGCTAATTTAAATTTATACCATGACCCTGTTGCATAAGTGAAACCAGTACTTTGAGGAGAACCCCAGGTAATCCAGTCATCTAGTATTGCCAGAGTAGTTTTATCCCATGCCGTTACAATTCCAGCATATCCGTCTACACTATTCATTCTTGCCATTACTCCCATTCTAAAATCGCTTCCCCAAGAATCAGGTCTCACGGTAGCTTCTACAACAAAATTAGCAGAACTTGTTGGAATAATTAATCTTTTTTCAGCATTAGCACTGTTTGTTTGACTGATAATACCACCGGCCTGTGTCCAGGTTCCTCCGTTGGTAGTCCAATTTGATTTAAGAGTAGAGCTAGAGAAATCATCGAAAAAATCAAAAACATTATTACCATTTTGCATACTGATTGCGGATGGATTTCCATAATACAGATAGACAGTATTTCCCGTTGTTCCAATTGTTGGAATTTTTGTCCATATTCTAGTGGTTGTAGTATTACAATCAAAGCTTGGATCAATCCAATACGGAAGCGGTTTTCCATTTATGTCAGTTATACGTATATCATCACAATCATTCTGCATTTTACCAGCGGTTACTAAGGCAGAAGTATTGAGGGTGATTGCAACCTGAAAATCAATTTGGGCCGTACCTGCATTCGCTATTGCCACTGTTTGCCTATAGGCGAACGTATCGTCATACCACGCCGCTTCGGTTTTAGATTGGTATCTCGTCGTCAAATAGGCGATGGGGAGGAAGAAAAGAATGACGCAGGTGGAGATGATGAGGATTTTGCGGCGTAAAATCACACGCCCTATGAATCGTATAGAGGTAATTATAGACTGGATTCCCGCCTTCGCGGGAATGACAGACTGGGGCGGGAATATCCCCGCCCGTACATATTTATATGGTTTTTTCATGGTTGTTTTCGATACTCCAATCTTTTTTTAAAAAGATTTTCTCGGAATCCTCCTTCTTTGATAAATCTCTGTTGATTGGCTTTTAAAAATTGGCTCATAAGGTAAATCTGTTTGTAGCAAAGGGTGAGCATGAGATTGGCGAACGCTTCATGGTTTTGCATATAAGTCGTATAGGTCGTATAAGACTTATAAGACGTATATGGTCTATCAGGTGTCCGCCTGATAGACAAGATGCGTGGGTCTTCTTTTGACCATTGGGCGAGTCCTTTTTGGCGGATATAATCTTTGTAGTCCTCAAGTAATTCTCCATAACTATTATGTGATACGTCCGCAAGTTTTATATTGCTTTCATGGCTCTTACTAAGTGATCCCTCTACAATATTTTGTTTGCCAGAGCGGGCCGCCTGCACCATCTGGTCGTGAGTTCGGGATCTTTTATCTATATATCTATCACAAAAGATAACAGTCAAATCATATATGGTGGTCGCAAGCCAGTAGACGATGAGTTTTTCGTAACCGAAACCATTTGAGTTTGTTTGGTCTTTCATATAAGTCTTATAAGACCTATACGACTTATAGGTCGTATAAGCATCAATTAATAATCAGCCAATTAAATCTAATTTCCCCGTGTTGTGAGTTCCCGGATGATACCGAGAAATACGGGCGTTCGCCTGCTTCCTTCTTTACAACCGTCAACGGTTCATTACCCGTGTCTCCGGTCTTTGTTAAATACACCAGCGAGTCTTTCGTGATTTTATCGTTATAGATTATGATTTCCGGTGCGCCCAAGGGGAGGATTCCTTGCCCCGCGGCCTCAGCGTTGGTTTGCATAGCGGGAATAATTTCATTGTATGTTGTGCGAAGTCCTGAGTCGGCGATGATTGCGGAGTTGGTTGCGATCTGGTTAAAGCCGAGGGAGTTAAAGCGAGCCGAGCCCGAGGCGTCGATGGAGGCAACCTCGCCGCTTTCCGAATTTCTAATTTCTAATTTCGAATTTCTAATTTGTTTAGGATTTAGAGTTTCGGATTTAGAATTTAATACAATCGAAAGATCTTCACCTTCATTAATTGGTTGTATCGTATCTGTTTTTATACCGCCTTCGGCGATGAGCTCACCCTCCGTCGTGATATTTCCATTCTTTGCGATCGTCACCGATCCATCAAAGAGGGTAATTTGAGCAAGTGCGGAAAGTTTCAGTTCCCAGGAGAGAGAAAGAATTTCATTGTTTTGAATAAAGATATTTCCGGCCATGAGGGAATTGGCGATTGATACATTATACAAATTTGAATTGCCGGTGACGGTGAGGGTATCAAATATGTCATTGCGAGGAGCCGTTGGCGACGTGGCAATCTGTTGAGAGATTGCTTCGCTACCGCTCGCAATGACAGAAGAAGAGAGATTCTGATAATACGCGGCGTTGGGGAGGGGATTGTTTTTTATTTGCGCGAGTTCTTGTTGGATAGTATTTATTTGTTCAAAAAATACACTGTCATTGCGAGGAGCCGCAGGCGACGTGGCAATCTGATTTTGAGATTGCTTCGCTTCGCTCGCAATGACATCTAAA
>CAYITZ010000062.1:0-6221 GCA_964366485.1 uncultured Gammaproteobacteria bacterium | reverse complement strand
AGCAAAAGCGAAGTGAAACGACCGTGGCGATCTATATGTGTTAGATTGCTTCGTCGTCCGGCTTCGCCGAGACTCCTCGCAATGACATGATTAAAACTGTTAACAAAAACTATACACTTATTCAGGCCGTCATCATCTTGTATTTGATGATGGACTTGCCGGTGAAACCATTTGCAAAGGGACTGTTGTAGGACTTATGGGTCGTGGAGAAGGGGTGGGAGTTGCGGGCGGGCTGGTAGGGGTAGGAGTTGGGGCTTCGACATTGACCGAGGGATCAATTCGTAAGGCGGTAAAATCGGTTCCCAAGTTGACATCGCCGTCCGTGTAGGCAACCACCCACATATTTCTTTTTAGATCGTTTAATGTTAGGCGCACGGGTGTTCCGTCTGCGGCACCCCGCGATATTTCCGTATTATTTGTTATCTTGATGCGGTAATTTCTTTCTTTTGGAGTCTCAGATACAGGCGTGAAAGGAGGAATTGTTTTTATAATAAGAGTATTTCCACCAACATCAAAGACCGGTCCGGAGAGCGTGTTCATGATTGCGTTTAAGGTAACGTGCGTTGCCTTGAATTCTTGCGAAGTTAAAGTTCGCAGATCTTCATCGGTATTGACTACTGCCGCTTGACCGACTTTTAAATCTTTTATTGTTTTTTTCTTGTTTCCGGCACCCGCTGTCTTTGCAAAAAGATAGGGAATGGGGGACTCGGGCTGTTCAATCTGCGTATTCTTGTCCGTGATGACGCGGTAGGTAACTTTTTGAGTGACGGAATTCGTCGTCATGTTTTGGGAAATAGTGAGAGTGTCACCTTCTATTTTTTCAATAATTCCTGAAAATGTTTTGACCGGTTGGGTGAGGAAAAGGATGGTTGATGCGGGCCCATTTAGCGACGGATTATTTTTTTTCAAAGCACCGGCTCCCAGGAAAAACAATAACACTCCCAAGATGAGGATGACAAGGACTCGATACTCAGTTTTCATACTCTAACTTTAATAAATATAATAAATATTTTCAATATTAATAAGTTCGTTTGTCATCCCCGTGAAGACGGGGATCCATGCTATAATTTCAAATTTGTATTTTTAGTCTGGATTCCCGCCTACGCGGGAATGACGTGTGATTAATGCACCTGGATTCCTTCCAAACCAACTCCTTCAAACTGGATGTTGCCTGGGGCGTAATAGGTGATGACACTCGTGGTACAGTAACTTGTGTACTGACCTGCATGAGATGCGCGGATACGGTATTGATACGCGTTGAATCCCACTGCTTGGCTTGAAGTGATCGTATTTGCGGCCAGAGTGACGGTCGGAGTGAAGGCTCCGCCATTCACGGATGTTTCCAGATAATAATTATCTTCTATCGTCGAACTATCAGTCCAAGTAATGATCGAGGGGCCTGAGTTGGATCCTGCGCTCACCGAACAGCTTGAGGGTGCTACGAATGTGCCTACCGTAAACGATATGGTTGAAGAAGCCGCGGACCAGAGGATCGATCCACCCGGATCTATGGCATAGGCGCGGATATAGTAAACCGTACCCGAGGAAAGAGCTGTTTGTACTGTATAAGTTGCGGTCGAGCCTGAGTTATAAGCGGTACCAGTCTGTGCGTTTTGTCCGCTCCATCCCGTTTGAGACACCGTCTCGTCAAAGGTCTGCAAGCCTGTGGTAAAGGTATTATTAGTTGCCAATTGGATTCTATAACGGAGATAATTGCTTTCCAGATCGGTTGCGGCAAGTTGGATTGCGGGAATAATACTTACCCCAGTCGCTCCATTGGTGGGGGCGGAAATCGTGGGAGCGTTTGGCGTGGCATTCGTGGCAAAAGATATGGTCGATGAAGCTCCTGACCAGGTGACGGTGCCTCCTTGGTCTATGGAATAGGCACGGATATAATAAGTGGTATTTGCATTCAAAGGTGTCTGTACGGTATAGCTTGCGGTCGCTCCCGAGGTGTATGCGGTGCTCGTCTGGGTATTTTGTCCACTCCAGCCCGTTTGAGATACGGTTTGATCAAAGGTTTGCAAACCAGTTGTAAAGGTATTATTTGTTGCCAATTGGATTTTATAGCGGATATAGTCTGCGTCATCATCGGTTGAATTAAGCTGAATAACAGGCGATGTGGTAAGACCGGTTGCTCCATTCGTGGGGGAAGTGATGGTGGGCACAGTACTTCTTTTATTTAACTTTATACCCCAGTCAAGTAATTGAGGAGTCGGACCTGATGGCCAAGACATCTGTGCGACCAGGTAGACGGTCGGATAGGTAACGGGGGAAAGATTAAGCATGATGGGGGAAGTTGAAAATCCCGCTGAGTTGCCAGGTAGGTTGCCGTCGGGAATGATGGTGGGGACACCTGCATTGTCATACCAAACCTGATAGACAATTGATCCTTGGCCATTGGTTAGCTGATTAAAAAACATCGGACCCCACGTATCAGCACCCGATGGATAAACCGAAGAGGCGGTGATAGCTGACGAGGTAAACGAGTTGATTGATCCGGTTGCTTCAATCTTATCAAACCAGAAATTGACAGTGCTCAGATTTTGAGTAAATTTGAACGCAAGATATTTAATGGCATTTTTATTGGCGTTGGGAATAGCACCTATGCTCCATGTTTTTTGTTCCCATGTATTTGCCGTATTTATAGTAAAGTCAAATGTCTGTTCGGATGAGACTGTCTCTCCCATCTGGAAACGATAGGACCCTGTGGTGTCTGACTTGACCCAGAAAGTGAGACTGCCTGAACCAAAGAGATTGGTTGAGGAAGGATAGGTAAAGGTCGTGGTTGCATTTAACACAGAAGGTGGAGTATACGAATTCACGGCTGAATATGCGACTGGTGTGGTCGCAGTACAATTACCCGCACTGTTATCACAACGGATACGACCGACTGCGCCTGCGCCACCTGAGGAACCGCCACCGCTTCCTGACCCTGCAGGTCCATCACACCCTGATCCACCCCCTCCTGATGCACCAGATCCTCCACCGCCTCCTCCTCCGTTTGAAGCTTGAATGGTACCAAGGGTTACGGTTGATGCTTGAATCTGAATACTTCCTCCGCTTCCACCCCCACCTCCGCCTCCGCCAGAGCCTGCGTTTCCGCCAGCCCCCCACCAGTTACAAGGTAGTCCTGAATCCCATCCTCCTGCGGTTCCACCTCCGCCGCCATTTCCTCCCGCAACGCCCGCACTTCCATTAGCAGATATAGTTCCAGTATTATTTAGTGTTGAGGTAGATAAGTAAACTATTCCTCCTCCAATGCCTCCGGTCCCACCTGTTCCTCCACTTCCACCACCTCCGCCCCATGCCTGTTCTTCTGTTCCATCGCCTCCACAGTGGTTACACCAAGTGCCACCCCCACCGCCTCCATTTCCTCCTCCACCCCCACCTCCGCCTGATCCAAGGAATAATGAGGATAAAGTTGATTGTCCATAAGCTGATCCTGCAGTTCCCGAGCTTGCAGTACCCGCGGCGCCGTATCCAGCTCCACCACCACCGCCGCTTATTCCTCCTCCACCACCCGGGCCACCACCAGCCCCACCTGTACCACCTCCGCCGGATGATCCACCTCCAGGCCAAGCATCAGTAATAGGAGATATCCCTGGATTACAATGGCAACGACCTCCTCCTCCTCCTCCACCCCCACCGCCACCTGTACCCGTATCAATTCCTTTTCCTACCATGGTTATCGTCCCTGCGTTAGTTACCGTACCCCCATCTGCGCGGAAGACAAGAACGCCACCTTTTGTACCATCCCAAGCAGGAGCAGTTAACGTAGCACCTGCTGAAACAGAGACGGAAGTATAGTGGAGGATACGGATCATTTGAGCGCCAGCGCTGTAGGTATTGGTAAGATTACTTGCGAGCGTAACTTGCGTTCCACTGTTTACTGTTGATATGTAACGCGTTTCATAGTTACCTACTCCTGTTCCGGTAGTTTGTACAATATATATTTCATCTCCCCCCGCGAGTCCGGTCGTGGAAATCATATTCAAAGTTGGACTTCCTCCTGTGCCGGTTACGCCACCGGAGGCAACCGTGTTTATGGTGGTAGTTCCACTTGTGACGTTCAACGCCCCATCATTCGCGCGTATCACTTTCACCGAACCGGTGCCTTCTTGTTTATCAACCGTGTCTTGAGTACTCACAAGAGGGGTAGAGGAGACCCATTGAGTATAGTTATTTGCCCCTTCTAAAAGTTGTAATCCTTGTGAAACAAGAGATACTTTATCACCCGTAGTTTGGGTATTTGAACCTCCCAGATCGCTTGCAAACTGGGGAGATAAACTCTCAAACCACATTTCTTTCGTGAGGGAAGTATCTATGGTTAAAGAACGGACGGATGAAAAAGATGACCAGGTATTCGTCCCGCTTAGATCTTTTACCCGAGCTCTCCAGTAATAAGTACTTCCATTCACGAGTGCATTTCCTGCCTGAACAGTAAATTGAATTGTCTGATTTTGTGTGAAGGGAGAAGACTCACCGCCATTTTGGGTGTTGGAAAAGCCAGCGTCGGTTCCCGAAGTGCGAACAGTTTGAGTTGCAAACGTGGAATTAGTATCAATATTAAATTCATACACAAGAGCATTAGATTCGGGGTCAGTTGAAACAAATCTGAAAGAAGGAGTGGTACTGGGCGTCTTGGCTTTATCAAAGAGAACTCCTGCATTCAAAGTAGGCGTCGCAGGGGGTGCGTTGGTGGTAAAAGATGTAGTCGCTGATGCAGAAGACCAATAATTGCTTCCGGAGGGATCTTTTGCATAAGCACGGATGTAATAAACGGTGTTGGGGCTCAGGGCGGTCTGCATGGTATAGGTGGCGGTTGAGCCGGAGAGATAAGCGGTGCTTCCTTGGGTATCCTGTCCCGAATAACCGGTTTGAGATGTGGTCTGATCAAAAGTCTGTAAGTTAGTCGTAAAAGTATTATCAGTTGCAATCTGGACTTTATAGCGAAGATACCCATCCGAATCCGTTGAAGAAAAACTGAATGAGGGAGTTAATAATACACCGGTAGCTCCACTGGTTGGGACCGTTATGACAGGCGCAGTAGGCGGAAGATTATTACCATAAACCACAGAGACCGCATTCAATTGGGGAGAAACATTGGAGTCCCAGGAATTCATAATAGCCCGGTATTGATAGTAAAAATTGGGAGTTGAATCGGGGAGGTTACTGTATGTCCCAATCCCATTTTGTGTATCAAAGCTGTCAGGAGCATTGTCACCTAAATAAGAAGCGGATTTGAAATCATCAAACCATACATTTGCCCCTGCTCCATTCAAGAACGTCCGAAGGGTAACTTTCGTGATAGCGTTTCTCTGTTCAGCAGATACCCCTCCTAGATCAAAGTATTCCTTTTGCCATTTGATAGCAGTCGCGTTTGCGGTATAGCCGCTTGAAGGGAAAGTACTACCCGAATCCCAGGAGGCTACCGTTATGGTATTTCCTGCCTTGGTGTTTACGGTTGCTTGGGCGACGTATTCAGTACCTCCAATATTTTCTTTGATAATAACTTTATCTGCAAGGTAAAGATAGGTCGCATCATTGACGGCAAAAGAAAGGTCGGATGAGGCGGTAATCAGATCGGAGGCATTCAGTGAGTTTACAAAATCAATGGTTATGGGATGGGATCTGCGACTGATCTCATAAGCTTGACGGATGTCTGAAGAGGAACGGGCTATGTTTGAAATGTGGACTTCATCAATTGCGCCATTGAAATAACTACCATTAAACCAAGACGCTTTTCCAATAGTCATAGTTTTCGATGTTCCGCCTGCATATCCGGACGATGTTATACCACCGTCCAAGACCCCGTTTACATAGACTTTAAGATTTGTTCCCTCAAGAGTTGTAGCAATGTGTGTCCATGTATTTAATGGTATTACGGTGTTTCCCTTGAGATCGGTACCAGGATGCGGTCTAATCGATAATTTACCAGTATTACTTATATAAAAAATTGAATCTGCTCCATCGTAATTATTTAATACCACAGATCCTGTGTTTGTGTCAGAGCTATACTGGTTTAATTTAATCCATGCACTAAAAGTATACGGATAAGGATCCATTGTTGTTGAAGCAGGGATTGTTATATAATCACTCCCCCCATTAAACTGTCTTGCCTTCCCCAACTTCCCCTGTACGGTTGTCCCCGTTGAGGAGACATTTCTCTCCCTAAACCACCATCGATGATTCATGTTATAGGATGAGGAATGCTGAGG
>CAYITZ010000061.1:0-6325 GCA_964366485.1 uncultured Gammaproteobacteria bacterium | reverse complement strand
CATCTCCCCGGTTGCAAACAATACAACCAGATCATCATGGAAAAAGATATCGGAGAACAATACTTTTGTACTGAAGATGAGGCTACTCGCGCAGGCTTCCTCAAATCCGCCGGCTGCCCCTAATGTCATTGCGAGGAATGAAATGACGAAGCAATCTTAACATTGAAGGTTGTACTATTGTATTTATTCCTTTTTTCTGTTATACTTTACATATAATTCGGAAAAGCGTTACAGTTTGGTTTCCCGCCAGACAAGCCTGACTGCCGTCAGGCAGGCTGACTGCGATGAGCAGTACGGAAGGTCACCGTACAAATAAACCAAGGTGTGTCATTTTGCAAGGCAAAGAGTTTACTCTGAGCGTAGCGAAGAGGAGCACTAAAGAGGATCTTGAAAAGTCTTACACCAACTTGGTTTGGTGTATTTTTTTGAGATCGAATGTGAGGTGGTACCACGAGTATTAAAGTCCTCGTCCTTGCTTTTCTATCAATGTCTATTTGATGGAAAGTAACGACGAGGATTTTTTTTTGGAAAATATGAATAACATATATGTCATAAAAATCGGCGGAAGCGTCCTTCTTACCAGGCGAAATAAACTGGACGAGTATCGTATCGCCTGTATTGCAGAACAAGTTTCAAGTATGAGAAACGCAGGGATTGGTGTGGTTTTGATTGTTTCTGGCGCCGTAGGATGTGGCTCTGCTTTTGTAGACGTCAAACAAGACATTATGAGCCGTCGTCTCTCTGCAGGTATCGGTCAAGCATATCTTACTTCAACATTTTATGAAAAATTTAAGGAAAAAGGCCTTACTATCGCCCAAATACTTTTAAAAAGTGATGATTTCCTCATATCCGACTTATCCCGACTTATCAAGTCTTATATCGAACTTGGCATTATTCCTATATTCAATGAAAACGACGTCTTACAACTCAATAGCTTTAAGGGTAACGATTATCTTGGCGCCGAAGTTGCACTTGCCCTTAACGCAAACAAATTCATCATGCTCTCAACCATGAAAGGATCCGCTTATGGAGTTGGTGGAGGAATAGCAAAACAGATCGTTATCAATTTACTGAAGCAAAAACATGTAGATGCCACAATAGTGAATGGCAAAGTTAAAAATATCATATTAAAAACAATTCTATGAGAAAAGCCGCTTTAGAACTATCCCAAAAAACAGAAGCTGAAAAAAATGCTTTTCTTAAACAATTAGCAACTGAGTTGAAAAAATATAAAACAATAATAATTGACGCAAACCATCTTGATATAAAGCGTGCCCGAAAACAACATCTTTCAAGCACTTTTCTCCAACGTTTAACTCTTGATGAAAAAGGAATTAATGATCTTATGAATAAAGTTCTTGAAATGCAAAAAATTAGTGCTGGTATTGGAGAGATTATAGAAAAGAAAGTAGTTGAAGACGATCTATTACTGCAAAAAATAAGAGTCCCGATCGGGGTAATTGCCATTATCTATGAAGCCCGTCCGGAAGTCACCATAGACGTTGCCGCGCTTTGTGTCAAATCAGGCAATGTTACCATCCTCAAGGGAGGGTCTGAGGCAATGAATACAAATAAAGTTCTGTATAAATGCATAATCGAATCACTCAAAGAAACAGGTTTTAGAAAAGAAACAATCAATTTTATTACCTCAACGAAGAGAAGTGACATAATGAAATTACTTAAACGAAACGATTTGATTGATCTCGTCATAGCGCGGGGAAGTTATGCTATGGTGAGGACAGTACAACAACATTCTTCCATTCCTGTCCTTGCTCACTCGGCAGGTGGTTCACGGATATATATTGATAAAAGTGCAGATCTTTCGATAGTTGAAAAAATAATCATAAATGCAAAAGTGACAAAGCCCTCCGCGTGCAATTCTCTTAATTCAATTGTAATTCACAAGAAATTGGAAAGCACATTACTCAATCCTTTATGCGAAAGATTGATACAAGAGGGGGTGACGATAGTAAGAGATGATTGGAGTACCGAATTTCTTGATATGAAAGTCTCCATAAAAATTGTGGATGACGCAGAGGCCGCAATAAAGTTCATCAATAAATATGGTAATGGCCATTCTGAAGGTATAATCGCAACAGACCCCGCCGTCATAGCCTTGGCAACCTCGCAGGTTGACACGGCCGCATTGTTTGTCAATTGCTCTCCGCGATTGCATGACGGGTATGTTTTTGGATTGGGGAGTGAGATGGGGATCGCAACAGGAAAGCTTCATGCACGCGGCCCGGTTGGTTTGAAAGAGTTAACAATTTATAAGTGGATCGCCTATGGAAAAGGACATATTAGAGAATAAAAACATTGCCATCATTGGGTATGGAAACATGGGGCGCGCCATTGAGCGGGGATTACTCAATAAAAAAATAGTAAAGCGTTCACAACTTCATATAAGTAACTCATCCGATGAAAACGCAACCGCTGTAATGAAATCCCAGATCATAATCTTATGCGTCAAACCGCAGGACATGATATCTGCTATAACCGATATAGCAGATATAACTGATATAACTATTATGGATAAACTTTATATCTCCGTCGCCGCCGGCATATCCCTCAATTCACTGCAAAGAAAACTCGGACTTGAAGCCAAGATTGTCCGCGTCATGCCCAACTTGTGTGCGCAAGTAGGAGAGTCGATGTCCTGTTGGGTAAAAAGTAAACGAGTTACGACGGACGAAAAAATAATAATAAAATTATTACTCCAATCCTTTGGACAAGAGCTAGAAATGCAACAGGAAGACGATCTAAATAAAGTTACCGCGATTTCAGGAAGCGGGCCGGCCTATATTTTTTATTTTATCGAGGTATTCTTTGAGTCGGCGCGTAGGTTAGGATTAGATGACAAAACAAGTAGATTACTTGTTATGCAAACCTTTAAGGGATCCCTTCTTACCCTTTTTCAAGCAGGGACAAATGTTGAGGAGCTTCGAAAACAAGTCACTTCCAAAGGAGGCACCACTGAGGTCGCTATCAATTCGTTCGAAAAAAGAAAGTTTAAAAAGATTTTCTATGAAGCAGTTCAGTCGGCTTACCATCGCAGTACTGAATTAAATTTCCCATAATTATTATCGTTATAACCGCTATAATAATTATAGCCATTATAATAATTATTCTATGTATTACTCAAAACTTTTCGGAAAAACAAATAAAAAAAATAAAGAGTTTAGTTCGGTCAATGCGACTTTATTGCAAAAGGGTGGATTTATCGATATGGTTATGGCCGGAGTATATACTTATTTACCACTCGGCCTAAGAGTCTTAACAAAAATTGAGCAAATAATTAGAGAAGAAATGAACACGATAGCCGATGAAGTTCTCATGCCTTCTTTAACTCCTAAAACCGCCTGGGAGCAGACCAAAAGATTAAATACGGTTGATGTACTAATGAAGGCATCGCCTGCGAATGAAGTATCTTTGCAAAAGCACAATTCAGAATATATTCTCAATCCAACACACGAAGAAGTGGTTACTCCTCTTGCTCAAAAGTTCACTGTCAGTTATAAGAGTTTTCCTTTTGCAGTGTATCAAATTCAAACAAAATTCCGCAACGAACCGCGGGTGAAATCAGGCCTTCTTCGAGGACGCGAGTTCCGAATGAAGGACTTGTACAGTTTTCATACGTCGGTTGAAGATTTTAAGAAATATTACGAGAAATCAAAAGAGGTATATACAAATGTATTCAAAAGATTGGGCTTAGGAGATGATACCGTGATCGCGCTTGCCTCAGGTGGCTCCTTTACTGAAGATTTTTCACACGAGTTTCAAACCCTTTGCGAATCAGGGGAAGATAGTCTTTTTTATGTTAAAAGCAAAAATATTTATTACAACAAAGAGATTGCTCCGTCTCAAGCTCCTCAAGTTCAATATCTCGATAAGGAAATGTTACCTCTCGAGGATGTGCTTGGAGAACATATTATTGGTGTGCAAGAATTGGCAGATTTTCTGCATATTCCTGTTGAAAAGACCACCAAAACTCTCCTTTTTGAGACCGATACAGGTGATATTATTGCCGCAGCTGTTCGAGGTGGCTACGATATCAACGAGGATAAATTGAGGAAAATTATTGGTTGTAAGTCGTTGAAATTAGCAGGTAAAGATGTTGTCAAAAAAGTAACACAGGCTGAAGTAGGTTATGCCGGCATTTTAGACCTCCCATCAGAAGTCAAAGTATACCTTGATGAATCGGTTGATAATCGCATGAATTTTGAGACTGGCGCCAATAAAACTCATTATCATAGTATCAATGTAAATTTTGGACGAGATATACCCCGACCCGAAAAATTCTTCGATTTCAAAGTTGCCAAGGAGGGAGATAGGTATCCAGAAACAGGCGAAAAATATGAGGTCTACAAAGCATCTGAAGTGGGGAATATTTTTCCTCTATATACAAAATTTACTGAAAGTTTTGGGTATACGTTTACCGATCAAGATGGAACGGAAAAACCTGTATATATGGGCTGTTATGGTATAGGGCCTTCGCGCATCATGGGAGTAATTGTTGAAAAACACCATGATGAAAAAGGTATTATGTGGCCTAAAGCAGTTTCTCCTTTCCAAATTCACTTAATCGGCCTCAACCTTGAAGATAAAGATGTGAATTATAACTGTTATAACCTTTATAAAAATTTATTGAATAAAGGAATTGACGTTTTATTTGATGATCGAAGTACCTCGCCAGGAGAAAAATTTGCCGATGCAGACTTGATTGGTATTCCCGTAAGACTCGTCGTTTCCAAAAAAACAGGGGATAAGATTGAATATAAGGAAAGAACTCATAAAGATTCACGCCTTATTACCGCTAGTGAGTTATTGTCTCTTTTATAGCAGTTATAACCATTATAATCATTATTCTTTCCTATGAAAACAATAGTCACCCATCTTTCCGTCGACCTCGATTGTATTACTTCGATGTGGCTCGTAAAACGCTTTTTTCCCGAGTGGGATGAGGCGGATATTGTATTTACCCCACAGCAAGTGAATTGGGAGGAAGTTGTTCCAGACAGTAATCCCAACATCTTATATCTTGATACCGGGTTTGGAAAATTTGACCACCATCAGTTGCAGGAATATACTTCAGCCACGAAACTTGTCTATAAATATATACTCATCCATTTCCCCCCAGATGAAAAGACACAAACAGCCCTGGCCCGTCTTGTTTCACTTGTGAATGAACTGGATCACTTTGCCGAATGTTTTTACCCGGATGCCGCCTCAGACAAATGGGATCTTAGCTTGGTCCAACAAGTAGGTGCGCTTAAACAATCTTTAGGCGATGACCGAAAAGTCATGGAGATTGTATTTACCCTTCTGGACGCGCACCTGCAACTTTTCAAAAATAAAATTAAGGCGGAAAAGGAAATAAAAGATGGCTATGTGTTTCAATCAAAGTGGGGCAAAACTCTCATCATGAATACGCGCAATGATGAGGCTTTACGCCTGGCTCAGAAATTAGGGTTTCAGTTGGTCGCAATCAAGGACCCGGATAAAGGAGGAATCCGTATTAAAACCCCGCCCAAAAAAGAACTTGACTTGACTCCGTTATATGAGGAAATAATGAAAAAAGATAGAAAAGGCTCTTGGTTTCTCCATATTGGTCGCAATATGTTGCTAAATGGCTCCAGCAAGAAACCAGGACAGGTTCCGTCTCCCTTAACCCTCAAACAACTCATTGAAATAATAAAGGAAATATAATAGAATTGATTTCGAATGGCTGAGGCCTATTTCTTCAAACGTTTTATATTGATTTTTCGAATTTGGAATTTGTTTAGAGTTTGGGATTTAGAGTTTTGAATTTTTTAATTAAGGAGGTGTTTGTTTTATGGTAGTGATAACAAGAAGAAGTGGTGAGACCAAAGACAGTATGTTCCGAAAATTTTCTCGTCTTTTCATGGATGAGAATATTGTCGATGAGCTCAGAAAAAAACAATATTATCGAAAACCCTCAATCAAAAAAAGAGAAGATGCAAAGGATCTTATGAAGGCGCGCGCACGACGAAAAAGAGGACGTATGGGCTTTTTTAAGCGCCGCGAAAAAAAAATATGATCCAAATCATTACATCCTCAAGATATAAGGTTAATCGTAAACGTATCACGCAATTTATCATGACTCTTCTCTCGTCGGCAGGGGTTGGAAGTGATCTTCATTTGAATTGTATTTTTGTGGGAAAAACGAAGATGAAATCAATCGCGCTCCGTTACAAAAAAGAGGACGTAGCTCTTCCGGTGCTTTCATTTTCTTATAAAGATGAGCCTATTCATGACGATCGTCTCCTGGGTGAAGTATTCTTGTGTTATCCTCAAGTAGTTCTTT
>CAYITZ010000060.1:0-6401 GCA_964366485.1 uncultured Gammaproteobacteria bacterium | reverse complement strand
TCGGTTAATGTTATTTCCATTTCTTCCTGAGCAATAATAGGTCCGTGATCCATTTTTTCATCCATCACAAAAAGACTAACTCCCGTTTTATTTTCCCCTAATAAAATAGGATAAGCGATGGGGGAGGAGCCGCGGTACAGGGGAAGGAGGGAAGGATGTATATTTACAAATTGTATCTTTGGGGCTTTCAAAAGGTCTGAAGGGATGAGTTGCTTAAAGCCGTAAGCGTATACAAGACAAAGGTCTACTTCGTGTAACGCGCTACGTGTAACGTGTAACGTATCAAGAGATATGAAGACAGGAATATTATATTTTTGCGCTATGATCTTCACCGGCGAGGGGGTCATAATCATCTTTCTCCCCACGGGTTTATCTGGTTGAGTGACGACGAGAGCTATTTCAATTCCCAGAGATTTGTCTAATATGAGTTTTTCAAGGAGCGTTGCGGAAAAGCTTGGAGTGCCAAAGTAAGCTAACTTGAGTTTGGGCATATCATTTATTATAATGTATCGCCCTCAATTTTATGGTCAACCCGTCAGAAAAAAAACTACCAAGAAGTTATCTATATTCTAGAGATGTCCCCACGGATGATATCTATCATCATTTAATATCGTGGGCAATTTGTTTACCAAAGGCAATGGATTTATGGGGAAACTCATTTAATCGACGGCCTTTACATACAAGTATAGCAAACGGATTAAGACAAATAAGCTTTAAAAAAAATATCGTTTTACATGTAGAAAATAAAGAAAAAGAATTGAAGAAAGGGAATAAAAAGGAAGATCCTTTTACACATGCGCTTGAAGGTATTCAGTTTGTGCATGATATGGATCTTCATCACAAAAGAGCAAACGGACTTCGTGCGGCACTTATAACAAATAATAGAGATGAAAAACTTCTGAGTTCCTTTGGACTTAATCTAACCTATGCGATGAACCATTCAGATTTCACCGACCATGGGATACCTCATGTAAGACGGGTACATCGAGTGATAGATCAGACCATATTACGGGTTCTTGAATTACGACACCGATCCTCTATCCTCCGATGGCTTCCTGCTCTTGAATTATTTCCACATTTTCATGATATGGATCAAGTAATGACAATGTATCGAAATAAGGAATTAGAAGCTCAATTAATCAGAGAAGGTAAACAGGGAGAGTATGAAAAAAGAAAATTAAAACCAAAAGTTGCCCATGGTTTAGCTGCCGCTGTCATGACTATGGCATTACATAAAAGATATAATATGGAATCGGGTATGACTCCGGCAGACATCCTTCACTCAAAACAAATTTGTGCTACCGCGGCTCTCATGATGCTCAAACACGAAAAACCTGAAGAAATTGACGAAGCTTTTCGTGCTACTTTGGCAAATGGAGATGCCAAGCGTAATGGTCAGGACAATAGATATTGGCAAGACGCACGTAATGGATATGATTTATATGATGATTTTGATCATAACAGGATTGATTTATTTACTCTTTCTCCCTCTCAAATAATCCGGATGATGCGGGATCAGAAGGAAAAAGGTGGGTTCATAATACAGGGAAGTAAATTAGGTCTTGACCCACAATTTGAGCGAGAGTACACAGCTGAGTTACAGGAATTGTTCAATGACACTAATCCAATTTTTTCAAATATTACCAATGAGCAGAGAGAAACCTTTACCCTTGCAACAAAAGTGGCGGTATTTGCAGATGAGGTTGAGATGGTATACCCACCCTATCCATCGATCATGAGATCATTAAAAACGGATATGTCAAGATCTAGAGCATGGTGGCCAGTTGGAGCAACTATAGAAGGAATATTGGCGGCCTTTAATGATAAAGAAAGGGCGGGTAATCTCAATGAAAAAGATCCGCTTGCAAGTGACAGTTACCGATTACTTTGGGAATCGTGGAACCTTATGGAAAAGACACGTAAAGCAAAAGAAGTTCAAGTAATAGATAAAAAAACTTTTCAGTTGGAAACCGCACCCTATGTGAACAAAATTGCCAGCAAACATGTTCTTATGAGACTTTTGGCAGTCCGGGATATTGGAGAGCAAATTATGAGAAGCAAAAATAGGGAAGCCATATCTCAAGCTCTTACAGGTATATACCATAAGAGAAAAGATGCTCTCACTCTCAAAGTTATCTCACGGGCAGAGAAGTTGTCTGCGATAGAAAAAGTAAAGTTAAAAGTCAGATTAGACGAGAAGTCACTTAAAGTATTACTTGAAAAACGAAAAGAAGATGATTTGCTTGACCAGTATAGTTTCCGTATAAGATTATTAGGGAGAGAAGAGGAGGAGCTTACGGATATCATTACTCATAAACCAATGAATAGGGAATATGATGAGGAGAATATAGGGGTATTTCTTTCTCTCTGTGACAGACTTATTGGGGAAGCATGTAGTATCTATGGCATATCCGAGAAAGAAGCTCAAAAAATACGGAAGCAAATGTTAGAAGAAAAAGATTTTTATAAAACCTATGATCCACTTGGAGGGTTACCGGATTTGATGCGCGAACCTGAGCATTATGATGTATGGGTACAATTATTAGGTGGACATCTGAGAGGAAAAACATTCAGAGAGCTACGAGATGATGCACGGAGGCAAGAAGACGCTATGTATTACTCATAAACTCCAAGCTTTTTTCAAGAAGCGGGTAGAGGGCTTTTTCCACACTAAACATGACGGGAAGATTATTGTATGGATTACGGAGGGTAAAGACGTAGAGTGAGCCCATTTCTTTTACTGAAATCATCTTTTTCTGGAATAAAATAGTTTGTGATGGAGTAGATTGTATCTGCGCGGGTTGTTTCAGGCACTCAAACGAAACCTTGATAGTTCCCGCGTCCTGGAGCATGGCACCTTCGCTTCCCTCTTTTACGGTGGTAAATGACGTGGGAACGAGGAACTGGAGCCCGCAGGGGGAGTGTTTATACGTCTTAAATGCCAGGGGAACCGTCGACGGGGCGGGAGTTGCAGACGGGATGATGCTTACCAGATAGCTCGTCAATTTATTTGTTTTCTCCACATGCTGACCATACCGAACCCCCACGATAAAAAGAAGGATAAGCAACAGGAATCCGAGAAAAAAATAGGGAGTTATCTTGCGGTGGGTCATAGATTAAGTATACCTATTCACTAAAAAGCTTGGTAGCCCAATTTTGAGCGGCTATACCGATTCCGGCCATCATACATGCATTATTACTTCCGGGGATAGCGTCTTTGAAATTTTTCGCAAACTCCTGATAATTATCAAATCCTTCTCTCCCTCTTGTCAATAAATATCCAAGCGGAGAGACGGATTTGATGAGCGTATCAAGGAGCTCTTTATCTTCGGGATGATTTTTAATATAGACATTAAAATGCTCATACCCGTCATCAATATGGATCGAGAGATGAGAGAGTAAGACATCGGGTCGACCTGCATCTTTTACTGTTTTTAATAAAGTCTGCAATCGTTTTTCCATGACGGGATATTCTTTCTCAAGGCCAAAATGGACAACGGTATCAACGGAATTTCCAACAGCATTAAACAATTCGGTAATCAGCTCGGGAGATTTTGGATCTCCTCCCAATGCAAATCCAAAAGATGGCTCGTCCGATGTTTGAAATTTTGGGACAAGAGATATAATTGAATTAACCGTGTCCTGACCTTCTCGAATAGTAAACAATACTGATTTAATTCGTTGTTGTTTGAGTGGATCAAGCAACTTATATGCGTCAGTAAGTTGTTTATGAAATACCTCCGCGTCTTTGTTATAAGCAAAAGGTGCGATGTGGATATTGAGGGTGCCGTCTTTTGCCAATTCAGCAACAGAATCATCGATGATTGTTTCAAGCACTTCTTTGAGAAAAATGGATTTATCAGTTGTTGCATCGTAGATGCGTTTGAGCACGGGAGTTGATAGTGCGTCAAAGTTATGCGGTTCGGCAAAACGATTTGCAAACTCGTGTGAAAATGTAATAATAGCATTTTTTATATCCGCATTATTTTCCAGTTCTAATTTATGTGCTAAATTATCCAACTGAACTGGGGAAAATGCACCTTCGACTCGGGCTAGTGCATCTTGCTTTGATTTATAATCCCGTATGATTGAGCGAACATGATCGGCAATGGTATGACTTCTATCAACAGTCTGGTCCTTTGTAAAGGGGTTATAGTGCAATATATTAAGTGATTTACCATAGTCTGCCCACTGTGCATCAGTAAATGTCGATGTAGCCCAGGTATAAGCAGTTTCGGACCCGGGAGAAAAATTACGATGCTTAAATTTTCCATCTGCACCTTCCCATCCGGTTTGTTGTTCCTGCCAAAGACCAAATACTTCGGCCATTTGTGACGGTTCAAGCATATAGGCTCCGTGATCTGCGGCGCTCATGAGATGAGTGAGGTCGTGCATTTCCTGGATTGCACCAGCGTTTCCTGAAGTACGAAGATCATCAAATATTTTTAATATCCCATCTGCTTCAGAACTCAAATCAAATTTAATCTTTATTGTTTCAGCATCGTCTGTTGGGTCCTGTGTGAGTAGTAGGTCTTTTTTTACATCGTCAGGTGTCATGGGGGGATTTGCATTTGGATTGAGAAGCCTTTTAATAGTTGTTCCTTGCCTTAAAAAATCAAGATTCCATTTGGGAATAGTGGCGGCTATCAGCATTTTTATCTTATTTTTTAATTGCTGGTGATCTTGTTTATCATTACGGTAAAGGGCGTCGACGACTTTATCAACCAAAGCAATTGCCCGCAACTCATGAAACTTGTACATCTTTTCCTGTGGACCTACTTCACCTTTTTTAAGAAGGGCACCCATATCATGCACAATAGTCGCAAGGGATACGGCTAAGGCATTTTCTTCCGTTTGCATGCTCTCGGGGAGCACTTTATCAAAAAGTCTTGTTGACAGAGTCAGAACTTTTGATACATGATATTCCGAATGAGTTGGAAGAATGTTGGGTTTAAAGGGGGTAATCACCTGATCATTTATCACAAGTAGAGGAGTTTGGTTTCCGTTTCCCTGAAAACAGCCCACTACATTGTTCCAAAGTTTATCGACGGTAGTTGTAAGAGTTTTATCGATGGGTCTTCCTCCAAATCTTTCTTTTGCTAAAAAATGTGAAAGTATTGTTTTGCTGGCACCAATCACGTCTTGCCTTCTCTTCGGCGACCAGTCGAAAACCGCTCGCTTTTCTTCGGTTGTTAATTTTATTTCTGGTCTTGTTGCCTCATGTACAGGTTCCGTCATAATTTATGTTTTAACACCAAAATGGTGATTATAGACTGGATTCCCGCCTGCGCGGGAATGACAGACAATAATTCTACTTTGGATTATGTTCCTTAAAAAAACTTTTGATAATTTCTTCAATCGACTCATCTTCCACCGTTAAATCGGAAAAGGGAAGAGACTGGGTGATGTGTTTGATTTTTTCGGGAAGAAAACCCTTTTTTATCAAAAAGGTAACCTTGGGATAGGAAAGGGTAAAGGGTGCTCCGATTCCCCGTAATTCGGTGTCATTCACCATTTTATCCAGAGTCACAACTACCCGCTTCTCTACCGTATATTGTTCAATTATATTATGCAGACTTCCATCGTATACTATAGACCCATTATGGATGATGATCAGACGCTTTGCCAGACGCTTGACATCTTCCAGGTAGTGACTGGTTAGAATAATCGTTGCTTTTGTTTCGGATTGATAGGACTTGATAAAATTGCGGATTGCCTCTTGGGAAAAGATGTCCAAACCTATCGTCGGTTCATCAAAAAAGATAATCTTTGGCCTGTGAAGGAGCCCTACGATCAATTCCATCTTCATCCGCTGACCCAAAGACAATGTTTTAACCGGCTTGTCTAGTAGTTCATTTGCGTCCAATAATTCCGTCAATTCCCCGACGTTTTTTTTTAAATCCATATCGCTTATTTCATATATTGTTTTCTGCAATTGCAAAGAGTCGCGGGTTGAGAGATCCCAGATGAGTTGATTTCGTTGGCCCATAACAAAGGCAATTTGTTTTAAAAAGCGGGGATCTTTTTCAAAAGGAGTGGTGTTCATGACGGATACTATGCCGGAGGTGGGGTAGAGTATTCCTGATAGGATTTTCAAGGTTGTTGTTTTTCCAGCTCCATTGGGGCCAATGAAACCGACCAATTCATCTTCTCCAATATCAAAAGAGATATTATTTAATGCGCGTATTTCTTTATATTGACGTGAAAAGACGTCCAAGAAAAAATTCTTTTGGCGTGTATGGATTTTGTAAATTTTGGTAAGATTTTTTACTGAAATCATACGTTAATGTCAAATCCACAAATAACAAATGACAAATCAATTACAAATATGAAATGACAAAATTAAAACATTTGAAACTTTGATATTTGATATTGATTTGTGGATTTGTAATTTGAAATTT
>CAYITZ010000059.1:0-6773 GCA_964366485.1 uncultured Gammaproteobacteria bacterium | reverse complement strand
CCGAGGAAGTAAAAAACAAAACGGTTAAATTAAAAGACATGAAGACGGGAGAACAGACAACCCTTACAATGCAGAGTCTGATTAATCAATTAAAAATTTGAAATTTGAAATTTTTAATCAATCTTAAATTTTCAATGTCTAAATTTTAAATCATTTTATCGTTTAGATTTAGATTTGAATTCAAATTTCAAATTTCAAATTAAAAATTAACATGCTTATAAACCCCAACATCGCCATCATCGAAAGCCTTCCCGGAGTCGGAGGGGATGAGTCCAAGATTTGGATGAATGACCTTCTCATGTCTTACATAAAGTATGCGCAAAGAAATGGGTTTAAAGCCATACCGCTTGAGGAAAATATTATTAAGATAAATGGTGAGGGTGTTTACAATCTTTTCAAGCATGAGACGGGAGTGCATCGCGTACAAAGAGTGCCGAATACGGAGCGCAAGGGAAGAATCCAAACCTCAACCGCCATCATTGTCGTCTTGCCGCAAATAATACAGTCTGATATCAAAATAAGCCCCGCAGATATCGAGTGGCAATTTTATCGCGCAGGAGGTAAGGGGGGTCAGAATGTAAATAAGGTCTCAACCGCAGTCCGCTTAACTCATAAACCGACCGGTATTGTGACGACCGCAAGTCAAGAACGGTACCAGGAGGCAAACCGTAAAATAGCCATGGACCTTCTCTTGGGAAAATTATTTCAACTTGAAGAGGAAAAGAAGAGGGGAGTCATGCAATCCTATGTTCGTAATATTGGAACGGGAGAACGATCAGATAAAATAAGAACCTATAACTTTCCTCAAAATAGAATGACCGACCACCGCATCAATAAAAGTTTTCACAATCTGGAGGATATCATTGCATCAGGAAAATGGGAGAAGGTCTTTACACATGGATAAAAAAATTTCACCCTTCATCGTCTTCCGTTACCCCGACTATGCCTACATGTGGTGGGGCATTTTTATATCTCAAATTGGAGCTGAGATGATGATCATAGCCCTGAATTGGCAAGTGTATCTTTTGACCAAATCGCCGTTATCCCTCGGACTTATTGGAGCCGCGAGATTTATTCCTATGCTTGCCTGCTCGCTCGTTGCCGGCTTAGTTGCTGACATTGTAAACCGAAAAAAACTTATCTTTGTGGTTCAAATTGTTCTCATTGCAGTCGCCCTCTCCCTCGCCGCTCTTACCTTTACTCATACTATCCAACCTATTATGATATACATACTTGTGGCGATCTATGCCAGTGCTCATGCTTTTGGTATGCCTGCGCGTCAATCGATCGTTCCTCATTTAGTTCCTCGAGAGCATTTTATGCGGGCAGTATCTTTAAACTCACTTATTTGGCAAGCCGCCAGCATCATCGGGCCTTCAATTGGGGGATTTATCATAGGCTTTTGGGGAGTCGGATTTATATATGTATTCGCAATGATTTCGTTTTTTGCAGTAAATATTGCCATGTTTTTGATAAAGCAAATCCCGAAAAATGATCATACAACAGAGTTTAGTTTGAAAAGCGTGAGAACGGGCATTTCCTTTGTTCGCCATACACCTCTTATTTGGAGCACCATGTTTTTAGATTTTTTTGCAACTTTTTTTGCTTCATCCATGACTCTTATGCCCATCTTTGCAAAAGATATTCTGAAGGTGGGACCTCAGGGGCTGGGTATTCTGTATGCCGCACCGGCTCTTGGTTCGGTCATCTTTGGCCTCCTGTTTTCTTCGTTTCATAATGTGTATAACCAGGGAAAAATACTTCTTGTGTCAGTTATTGTTTATGGAGCATCAACTGCATTATTTGGAATGAGTAACATTTTCATTTTTTCACTCTTCTGTTTATTTGTGGCCGGTGCCGCAGACTCGGTAAGTTCAATCATCCGCAATACAGTTCGTCAACTTACCACCCCCGACCATCTTCGTGGACGGATGGTTTCCATAAATATGATTTTCTATATGGGAGGTCCCCAACTGGGGGAAGTGGAGGCGGGAATTGCGGCGACCCTCATAGGTACTCCTTGGTCGGTTGTGTTTGGAGGGGTCGGAACTATCATTGCAACTCTTATTATGGCAAAAATCGTGCCCTCCCTTGTCCGCTACAGCCATCATGAAGATGTGGCAGAAAGATAATTTTTTCTGTACAATGATACTGTGAGCAGACGAAAGAAGCGGAAACCAAATTATCCTTTTTTTATCAGACTTTTTCTTTTATTCATTGCTTGCTTGATAGTTCTCAACTATCTCATTACTGGCTACTTGCAAAGATTTGAGCTAAAACGGACAGTAAAAAAGAATGTAAATGCTCTCGTCCCTATTTTTTTCAGAAAAGACAACTTGAAGGTATCTGTCTATCTTGACTACGAATTTCCTAAATACCAACAAATTTCATCAACCAGATTTCTCTTGTCAGACCGCCCGGGAGGCCAGGATTTTCTCGATTTTTATTCCACGGAAAACGACTTTTTAAAAAAGAATCCTGATATGGTGAGAAACGGAACGGAAGAAAGTGGTTGGGTCGGTACAGGTTGGAAAACATCAGAAGATAAGCAACTTATCTCGGGATATTCTTTTACGAAACGATATCACTACTACAACGTCAATGCCGCAGGTGTGAAAAACGGCCTCATCTCCGGAGATTTCACAAAGTACTCAACTATCACAAGAACGAACTGTGTTTTATATCTGCCCAACTTAAATAATTCTAATTACCCGGTGTTATATTTTAATGCAGATCCGGGGGAGGATGGGGCAAATACGTGTTCGAGGATTAGAAATCTGAAGCTCCGTTTCACTGAGAATAATAAAGAGATTGTCATGTCAAAGAATGCCGCCGCGAATGTGGCCATCCGTCTTCCTCCTAAATTAATTAATTTACCCAAACAGTATGGTATTTTGGTTGATATGGAAAAACCAGATAATAATATATGGGAAATGGGGGTATATGAGCCGGGAAAAAACAAGAACACAACAGTCAACAGATTGAAAATCGATGCCAAATCAGGTAGATTCGTCTGCGCCTGGTGGGAATACGGTAAAGAAAACCCAACTTGCCAAAAATAGGGCAATTATTCCCACAGAATATGAAGTCTTACTAACATTTTATTTAAATAGTACTTGACATTTACTTGAAAGTAAGTGCATACTATAACATATATATGCTTTCTCAAGGAGACTAAAGTTTGTTATAATAGATTGTTGTAAGGCTTTATATCACAAATATGGTAATCCCCCTAGAAAAAATTAAGACAATTATTCTCTACTTTTGCAAAAATACTAATCCTCGTTATTTGGGAAAAATTAAGCTAATGAAGCTATTCTATTTTTTAGATTTTGAACACACAAAACAATATGGAATTCCTGTAACTTTCGATATGTATTACCATCTTGAAAAAGGACCCATTCCTTCATTCATTATGAATTTAGTGGACGAAGCGAGTGAAGATGGAATAGAAACTTTGAGAGACACCATCTCTTTCCAAAGACCAAAAGGGACACAGCGAATGGTACAAGCAGTAGCACAAAGAGACTTTACAAAATCAGATGTAGAATCTCTATTGCCGTCCGAACTTAAAATATTGGAGCAGATTTCAAAAAAGTTTTATAATTACACTGCAGATGCAATTATTGAAGAATCTCATAAGGAGGCACCGTGGATAGAGACAAAAATATCTCAAATAATTCCATACTCCCTAGCTGCCATGGATGCAACAAGTAATTTCACCGAGCAGGAGATTGAATTAGCTGTTAAAATTACTTCATGAGTAAGGATAACTCTACTTTGTTCTTTGGAGATATTATTGAATTCTGCGAAAATGAATATATTTTTCTCGTTCCATCTCTTCGATATGTATATATAGCAAAAATTTTGTCGGGTCATGACACAAAGCAGGTCTTAAAAATGAAAGAGATTCATTCGAGTAAAGGGAAGCCTCAAGAAGATCTTCCATTATTTTGGATTGTAAGGTTGACGTGCGAAGATTTTAAAGATCAAGCTGTTTCGTTTGCAAATGCAGCTAAAGATGTTAGTTATAGTAAACGTTTCAGAAAATTAAATTCGCACAAGGTCAATACAAAGGATTTAAAAGCTTTAAAAGAAGAAATTCTCAAAAAAAATACTTGGCCAGAACTCAAGGATTTAATAAAAGACATTACTATATAACTTATTTACAACTTGCCAAAAATAGTACTAGCAAACGTTGGCATATATGTTATAATCATTCCTTATCTCCTATGACCCTTCGATAAACTCAGGGTCATGGTGAGTAATTCATTTTTTGATAATCGAACCATGAAAGCAAAAATCCACCCAAAATACTTTTCAGACGTCCAAGTTTCCTGTAGCTGTGGCAATAAATTCGTCACCGGCTCAACCGTGCAGTCCATTACCGTCGATATTTGTAGCAAATGCCACCCTCTTTATACCGGCGAACACCGATTTATTGACACGAAGGGTAAAGTGGAGAAGTTCCAAAAGAAACAAAAAGTTGCCGCAGAAATGCAGGCTAAATTAGGAGATTCTAAAGGTAAAAGGAAAGAAAAAGCGGAAAGACAAAGTAAGTCACTTCGAGAACTGTTGGCTGAATCATAATGTCAGGTTGCACTTCTCTTTTCGATCTGATAAAATAAGAAATAGTTCACCAAGACTTTAGGCTTACCCTGAGCTTGCCGAAGGGTTATAAGATTTATTAATTTCCTAAAGGAGACGCTCGACACAAGTCGGCCGAAAGTGAAAGCATATGGTAAATACTCAAAAACAATCCCAGCTTGATAAAATAACTTCTTTTTTGAAGAATTCTTCAAGTTTTACTCTTTTAAAGTTCCAAAAAACTACTCATACATCACTTGAAAACCTTCGCCGTGAGCTTAAAAAAAGTGATGCCAAACTGATGGTCATCAAAAATACTATTTTACAGAAAGCAATCAACATACTTTCCTCAACCAAAGAAAGCACCCATCTCCGAGATATCCAAAAACAAACCAAAAATCTGAAGGAAAATACTGCCCTTTTGGGGTTTGGAAAAGATTGGAGCTTGGGAATGAATGCATTCTTTACCTTTTCAAAAGCAGATAAAACAGTTGGATTTAAAATGGGAGTTCTTGACAAACAAACTTATGGTGAGGCAGACCTCATTCGAATAGCCCAGCTTCCCGGTCGTGGTGCACTGATTGGAAAGATGCTTGGTGGTATGAAAAGTCCTACTTCACATTTTGTGAACGCACTCAAATTTAATATGCAGAAGTTTGTGTACATCTTGAATGCTAAGGCTAAGAATTAATTTGAAATTTAAAATTTTAAATTTTTAATCAAACTTAAATTTCAATGTTTGAATTTTAAAACGTTTTGTCATTTAGATTTGAATTCAAATTTCAAATTTAAAATTAAAAATTAATTATCATGAGGAGGTGACGATATAATATGGCAGAAGTAAAATTATCAGAAAAACTTGAAAAGATCGCAAAAGAACTCGAAACATTAACCGTCATTGAAATGGCAGATTTGGCTAAGTATTTAGAGGAAAAGTTTGGCGTGTCCGCTATGCAGGTTGCCACAGCCGCCGCACCCGCCGCAGGAGCCGCCGCACCAGTTGAAGAAAAGACAGCATTCTCCGTTATGCTCACTGACGCAGGCGCCAATAAACTTGCAGTCATCAAAGCAGTCCGAGAAGTGTTGCCTAACCTAGGTCTTATGGATGCAAAGAAACTCGTCGAGAGCGCACCAAAAGAACTTTTGAAAGACGCTAAAAAAGCAGATGCAGAGGCCGCAAAGGCCAAAGTTGAAGCCGCAGGTGGTAAGGTTGAGTTGAAATAACGAAGTTATTTTAATGAAATCAAAAAAAATCCCCCTTAACCGGGGGATTTTTTATTGAGCATCATTTTGATTAAAGAGAGTGTGTCTGTTTACCACAAGAAGGTGATATTGCTTTTCAATCATCTGTACAGTTTCTCGGGTAATTCCTTCATTTTCCATGATTGCTGTAACCTGATTCAAATAGATTTCATGAACGGATGAAAGATAATGTTTTATGTAGTTTGCTAAAAAATAATTAAGGAGTACATATGTCTTCTCATCTTGAAGGGTATACCCCAAAAACCGGGCAAGTTTTGTTAGGGGTGGTTTTGAACCGTAAACACGAGTAAATTTTTTCAATTCCTTAATATTTAAATTTAAATCAAATGCCAAGTTAAATAGGGTATGTAATCCCTCCATAAATACTTCTTGCAACTCATCAACCGATTCCTTAGAATACTCAGTATGAGTAAAAAGAGCATCAATGATTTTTGCCAGTTTTTTGGTAGCTTCCATATTATTTGACTGGTCCCGCGGCCATACCAAGCAATCCGGATATAAAACTCTTGATATTGTCTTGATATCCGTTTCTTTCCCCCTCTTTATGACTGAGATGAGATCCAGCCGTGGCACCGATCCAGACAAGTACCGGTATTGACATTGCAATCAATCCTGCTCCTGCTTTTTTTAATATCCTTACATACCATTTGTCTCCATTATTTGGATTAAGAAGTTGTTTTGCTTTTTCGTAGTTTGAACGGGTGTCTTGTGCTTCACCGGCTTTAGGCTTAACCATCTCTTTCATACTTACCGTAATATCTCTAAAATTACCTGCAATACCCTGAAGAGAATCTTTTGTACGCTCACGAACCATTTGTTTACCCTCATTAAGAACTTCTTCATCTCTGATCGCCTCATTTAATGCGCTTTTTAGGCATAATTGCCAAAATGTACTGCTGAAAATGATACTTTAGCCTGTTACA
>CAYITZ010000058.1:0-6833 GCA_964366485.1 uncultured Gammaproteobacteria bacterium | reverse complement strand
TTCAGAATATCATATCCTAGAGTAATGGAAGTTTCGTTTTGAGGGGACTATAGCTTTACCTCTGGTGAAATTGATCTGAGTACTTTCTTCAACTCCTCCTTTCGTTTTGATCTTAACACTCCTTTTAACTTGTGGGTGGTAATGTTTCCAATGGTAGTCACCATGTCCCGTCCGGCAAATGATACTTCATCAATTCCCAATACAAAGGGTGTTTCTTGCTTTTTCTCTTCATCAAAATTGTATACAGAATCTGATACAAGTTCGATAAGCCATTTGCGTTGAGTACTGTAGGAGACACCATACTTTCGGGTACCGGATGAGAATGACCGATCTGCAAGATTACCAATAACTTCTCGTTTGTGCTTGAGAGTTACCCGCTGACGGGGTTGTACAAATGGAACCTGTTCGGTAAAAACAGAGTTGCAGTTGGTACAAAAGAATCTCCGGGGAACCAATTCCAAAATGCATTGTTTTTCCAGTATGGTTCCATGAAGAATCTTTCGCTTTCGACCATATCCGTGTATATGGAATGATCTTTCTTTACACCGGGGGCAGTGAGCTGTCTTTCTTCGTGGAATGAGGGAAAATAGCACCTGTTTTTCTTGGGACAAATATCTTTTCACATGCAATCCAGAAATACCTAAAAGTTTGATAAAATTCCACATAGGAGGATAGTTAAACTGGTAATTGGTCTTACCTACTATCCTCCTCTTTTTTCTGACCTGTAGTGGGGAGAAAATCCGTACCACCGATTTGAAGAAGGCTTTAGACTACAAAGAAGCGCTCTACTACTGTTTTGATACCACACTATATTTTAGAGAACCCAAATGGCCTTGACATTCGTTTTCGAATATTGTGTAATGAATCTATTACATGATTTTCATTAAAAATTCATATATGCCTATGCATTTTTCAACTTCTTTTTATCTTCGTGGTAAAGATTTACAAATTCACATTTCAAGGAGGGGGGGTGAAAATATATGAAAGAAGACAAATTTTGTTTAAGTAAAAGTGTTGCGTTCATCGCGGTAGTTGTCTTTATTTTGGTTGGAGTCGTAGTTTTCACGAACTATATGAACAGCCAGAATAATGCAACCAGTTCAAGAGCAGCAACCGAAGGTCTTGGTTCGTTGATTCCAGTTGCGGACAGAAAAATAACATGTCCTGCGCCTCCAGCATTAAAGCGTATATGGAGAGAGACAACGAATCCTGCCACATATTTCAAAGATTCTGGTGTATGTGCCGCCATATCTAATTTTGAAAAGGCAAAAGGATTGGTAACTGCCCAAGTTTGTTGTAATGAGCCGTCAGATGAAACTGAATATTTAGGACTACATCCAAATCCTTCAGCAATAGATTGTAAGGCGGCTGACCCAACAACTAACAGAGTAGCAGGGTATTATTACAAGAGCTTTAATGGTGCCATTTGTTATGGTATAGGGACGAAGTCATTCATGGAAGGGACACCCAATCAATATTGTGGTAACGAGACGTTTACTGATCCAGGTGTATGGCCAGCAGACTGCACAAATGTTGCCCCAACACCTATAGCATGTCCAGGTACTTACACCTTGAGTGGTAATGGACAAAAATGTGTGGGATATAAGACACTATTGGTAGGAAGTGGATCTGAAAATCAGTATTGTGCTAACGAGGAGAGTGCTCCGTTGGTAAACTGTGGACCAGTTCCAACAACCTTACCATGTGATACGTCTGGCACCTATGCCTTGAGCGGTGATGGAAATACATGCTCTGGTGTTAAGACTGAGATATTTAATGGAGGTACGCCAAATCAGTACTGTGGAAATAAGATATATACGGGGAATAAAACGTTATGGCCGGCAGGTTGTAGTTCAGCCGCACCAGCCGCTATGACATGTCCCCCAGTAGGAGCAAAAGTTTACTTGGATGGAGGCGATGATTGTTACCTGAAAGAAGGTCAGTTAATTGGTTCAGGAACACCGAATCAGCGTTGTGGCAATTTGAAGTTGGCTGAATGGAGATGTTGTAATGATGCAAGTGCAGTTGGTTGTCAATAAATCGAAGAGTTACATCGTCTTAGACGTAAGATAAAGTAACAAAAAGCACCCGGGTGACGACTCGGGTGTTTTTTTTGGCCTGAATTGAGATATAATTGCAATATGGACATATTGAAAGCCAGTGGGCTGACCAAACGGTTCGGCGAGTTTGTGGCGGTTGATAACATATCCTTTTCAGTGAAGGAAGGAGAAGTGGTAGGTTTTTTGGGTCCAAATGGTGCGGGCAAGACGACCACTATTCAAATGCTTCTTGGAATAACAACGCCAACGAGCGGCACCATCCATTATTTTGACAAAGACTTTTTTAAAGATCCGCAGTACTGTTTGAGCCGCATTAATTTTACTTCGGCGTTTAATACTCTCCAAGGAAGAGTCACCGTATGGGAAAATTTAGTTGTCTTTGCCCATCTCTATCATGTGGAGAATCCCCTGCCCAAAATAAAAAAATTGGTTGAAAGGTTTGAGATGAATGATCTCGTTCATAAAAGATATTGGGATCTCTCGACCGGTCAGCGGACCCGGGCCAACTTTATCAAAGCAATGTTAAATGATCCGAAGATAATACTCATGGATGAACCGACCGCGTCACTTGACCCGGACATTGCGGATAAGACGCTTACCTTTATTGAGGAATTGCGACGAGAACATAAGATTACCATTCTTTACACCAGTCACAACATGGCCGAGGTTACGCGGATTTGTGACCGGGTCATATTTCTTGATAAGGGAAAGATAGTGGCGCAGGACACTCCTTTAGGATTAACTAAAAGAATACAGGTCGCACAGCTCCGCCTTACCTTTAATGAAAATAAACCGGTGGTTGAGAAATATATGAAAGATGAGAAGTTGACCTACCGTTTTGACGGAGAGCATGTGGTATATATTACGACGGAGGAAACCGCCCTCCCCAAAATCATTTTTGGTTTAAGCAAGCTCGGCATCTGGATGACGGATATCGAGGTCAAGAAACCAACTCTCGAACATGTTTTTTTACAAATTGCCCGAGGACAAGAATATGTCTTTTCATAGGATAAATGCCATGTTTCTGCATGAGCTTAACATAACCAGGCATTCATACGAAGTCTTCAACGATCTTTTGCTCTATCCTCTATTCAACGTAGTTGTATTTGGATTCATGACCCTTTATCTTACCGGAGTGACGGGGAAGGTAGTGGCGGACCAGGTTTTAGCCGCCATGATACTCTGGCAGATGATAAACATTACTCAATACTCTATTGCAGTCGGGTGCTTGTGGGATGTATGGTCTCGCAATCTAACAAATATATTTATTACTCCCATCACGGTAACCGAGTACCTTTTTTCCTATGCGGTGACGGGTACGGTCAAGGCATTGATTGTGATTGGTCTATGTTGTGTTCTCGCCTTTTTTGTTTTTCACCTGAATATTTTTTCAGTCGGGTTGATGCCTTTATTTTTAATCTGCCTCAACCTCATCCTATTCGGGTTTTCATTCGGGGTCGTGATGCTCGGGCTTATATTCCGGTTCGGTACGAAAATCCAGGCCTTTGCATGGGGGCTATTGAATGTTGCCCAACCCCTAATGGCTGTTTTTTATCCCGTCTCGGTTTTGCCCGAACCTCTCAGGACCATATCATATCTGTTTGCTCCCACCTATGCATTTGAAGCGATGAGGAAAAGCATGCGCGGAGAATCTATTTTTGTGGATATTCTTTACTCACTTATGTTTAATTTCCTGTTTCTTCTTGGTGCTATTTTATTTTTTCAGGCAATGTTTAAAAAATCCAAAGAAACCGGCCAGTTCGCACGGCTTGAAGGTTAGACCCCTCTTCTCCATTTAAGAAAGAGTTCGTAGAGGTAGGTAATCCAGTATTTTTTTGAAAGGATGAAATCTTGGGTAGGGACGTAGTCGACTTGACATCCTCCAAAGCCTTCTTTAAAAAGTGACAAGCCTCCCCAGTTTTTAGGCGTTCGGCCCGCCTGCAGGGTCCCCCAAAAATTGTAGTGAGTACAACCCCGTCTTTTTGCCTCTTTGATTGATTCCCACTGAAGAAGGTATGAGGTGGGAACTCTGCTATGTAAGGTCGCGCCCTGGTGATAAAAGGCAGTTGATTTAGTGTAATCGATGAGTGCGGCGGCGGTCAGCTTTCCATCTTTTTCATACGCAAAGAACCAATTTACATTTCCCGTACTATTGAATGCATGATATTCATGTGCTAAGTATGAAGGAGAGTATGCGGTGAAATTTTCCCGCTCCGCCGTCTCATGATACAAATTTTGGAATTCTTTCAGAGCTTTCTCATCTGTTCTTTTGACTACGGTGACTCCTTCCTTCTCCGCCTTTCGGATGGAGTAACGGGTGGTTTTGCGCATTTCCTTCAGAAGCGTCTCCTCGTCTTTGGTGATATCTAAAACCCATAAACGTTCCGCGTGCATGTAGATAGGCGCCGTACGAAATCCCAGGTTTGCAAACATGTCTCGATATTCCTTGCTGTCTTGAAAAACGGGAGCGATGCGGATAAAAGAGAAGTCTTCACGTTTGGCAATATCAATCAAATATTTCTTTAATTCAATAATGATATTTCTAGTCTGGATTCCCGCCTTCGCGGGAATGACAGAAATAGGGCCGTGAGGGACAAAAAGCATATTTCCTCGCTTGGCTTTGATTTTGATTACCTGACAAATCGCAATAATGTTATTTGTAGACTGGATTCCCGCCTTCGCGGGAATGACAGAGTCATCGGTAATTGCAAGACGTAATACATCATATCCCAATTTTTTTTGGAACTCTCCCCATTCCCATGAGTGGAGAAAAGAGGGAGAGCCTGCTTCGTTGAAGAAGGCATTCCATTCAGACGGTGATACTATTTCATTTATCATGATATTACCTTAATAATTTTTTGTGCATCTTTTATAGATATCAAAGTAGGCAAATTTATTATTTCCTTATTAATCTGTTCTGCTACCGGACAAGACCCCATTGTATACCCTACCCGCTCCAGTCGCAATTCCTTCGGGGCAACGGGTTGCGAATACCAATCACCCAGGAAAATATTTTGCGCTGACAACCTCTTAAGGACAGCAATTTTATTTTTGATTAATAAGGGAAAACGGGTGGCGTATAGCGCAGAGCGTGCTTGCCCTGAGCTTTGTCGAAGGGTAGCGTGTAACGTCTTCTCATAAAGAGTATTAATAATACCTCTATGACTTAATGTTTCATCAAATTTATTAAGCTGAATGAGGAGTAACTTTGCAAGGGCATTAGGATATTTTTTTTCAAGGTATGGGTCGTATTTTCCACCCTTCTCAATTTGTGATATCTCGGCTGTCATGAGCCCCATAATAGTAATGATTTTATGAATAAATTTTCCAATAAATAAATAATTATAGGTACTTTTTATGAGAACTGATAAAGGTTTATAGCATAATATTTTAATCAAGAAGGTAGAAGATGGAAAGTCGAGGGCAGCCTCGATTTGTTTCAACTTCAAGAGCAGTTCCTTATCCGCTGTGATGAGTGCTCCCCCAAACACTGAAGATAACGCTTTGGAGCGTCCAAAGGACAATGTGAGTGCCTGGTTGTCACCAAGTACTTGCTTCTGCCAGAAAGCAGGGTCAAAGCCATGTGCCAGGTCTTCGATAACGAACAAATTCTTTTGTGTAGCAAGTTGCAAGACCTTATTTCGGTATAAGGGCACTATCCCAAAAGTGTGTTGCAGGATGATAACATGAGTATTGTTGGATATTTTTCTTTCCAAATCATCTATATCAAATGAATAGGTCTCTCCTTCTATATCCGCATAGACTGGTTTCAGTTTGTTATGTATGATAGGGAGCACTACAGCTTCACACGTGAAGCCTTGCACGATTACTTCGCTGTCAGGAGGTAGTTTCAATGTAGCGAGTAATATTGATAGAGCAGATCTCCCTGATAAAAAGAATGTTGATTTAGTGCCGGGAAAATACGTCTCAATCTTATTTATTACCAAATTCAACTCATTCCCTCTTTTCCATAGCTGAATGGAAAAGAGAGTTATAAGGCTTGCTAGCGCGTCATCTCTGAACTCATTAGGTGCGAAATCCGTTGAAATCATATTTTCACTTGGGATATAAACTTTTTATCATATTTTCCCTCAAACGCGACTACCGTATTCTTTCCCAATTCTTTCAATAAGGATTCTGATAGCTTAGATTCCTTTGAAAAATAATGGACCCAATGTGGATGCAAAAGATTAAAATCAGCATCCGTAGTGTACAAGGAAACATGGTATTGATTCAGCGTTTTTAAGATACGATCATACGAGGTCCTTTTATCATTGCCCAACTCTATGATTCCGCGGGTCACGAGGATTTTCCTTTTTTCCTTACATTTTCCCAAAACTTGAATAGTATATACACATCCTTCAACACTGGTGTTATAGGAGTTGTCAATGATAGTGCATTGTTTAAGTCCCGGTATTGGCGTTGACTTAGTAACTTTATTTTCTATTTCAATGATAGCATTTGAGATGGCATCCTTCGTTACCCCTAATTTTTGAGCGAGCAAAAGACATGGGAATATTCCAATGGGTGACGAGTCGCCCTGATTCTTATAGAAAATGAGGCTAGATTTTATCTTTTTACTCATTTGATTCTTTGATAACGAATCCGAATTGACCCATCCACAGCCGCCTGCCGGTAATGCCTCAAGGAGTTCCATCTTCGTCTTTATAATATTCTCCCTTGATCCAAAAAGTCCCAAGTGTTGATTTCCTATTGCAGTAATAATCCCATAGGTTGGCTTAACGAAATCACAAATTTTCTTTATCTCCCCTA
>CAYITZ010000057.1:0-6897 GCA_964366485.1 uncultured Gammaproteobacteria bacterium | reverse complement strand
ACACGCCAAACAAAACTTCCTCAACCAAGTCAAAGAGAGACTTTTCCCATAACTCTCCGAATTTTGTACTGTAATACCCGATGATTGAAATCATAACTAAATTATGTTCATGTAACGCAAATATGTTTGATAATCGATGTATATTTTTTTATTTATATTTTGTTGAAAGATACGTCTTCTATTCAATATTTCTTTTGTCACCCGAAAAATAAACGCATCACTCCCCGCCCCCGATCCGTAGGATGCAAGAAAAATATATTCTCCCGGTTTTGCAATCTCTAAAACCGCAACTAATCCCATGAGAGACGACGCGGTATACGAATTACCCAATGATTCAATGGTTAATGATATTTTTATTTGATCAAAAGTAAACCCGAGAAGGGCCGCAACTTGGCGGGGGAATTTGCCATTGGGCATATGAAAGACGGCGTGGGCAAACTGTGAAGGCTTAATTTTATTTCTTTTCAGGATGGCCTGAGATGATTGTATAATGTGGTAGAAATAGGAAGGTTTTCCGGTAAAACGGCCTCCGTGTGAGGGATATCGTATCCCCTCTCTTCTCCAGAAATCGGGTGTATCGGAGGAAAAAGATTCCATATCAACTATTTCAACAAGCGGATTTTTTTTACCCAATAAAAGACTCACCGACCCGGATGAGGCGGTATATTCCAATGCATCATGCGGCTTTGCTGTTGCCTTGTCTGAGGCAACAACGAGAATATAAGGAGTGTGGCCTGAAGCAATGAGGCCGGATGATGTAATAATTGCCCCCGTTGCCGCCTTGCACGCAAACTGCATATCTGATGCAAGGTAATGACCTTCAATCCCTAAAAATTCAGCAAGTATGGTAGAGGAAGGATTCACCGCATAAGGAGGACTCTCCGTACCAAAGAATACTCCTCCAATTTTTTTTCTATCAATTCCTGTTCCATGAAGAGCTTGTGATGATGACTCATATGCCATGGTAAGGGCATCCTCATCCTGGGATGAAACTGCCTTTTCCTTAACCTGGAGTGATGAACTTACGTCGGTTGCATTTTTCCCCCACATACCGGCAATGTCCGCAATTTTTATGCGAAAGGAGGGAATGTAGTAACCATACGAAACAATACCAACCATAGTTTACCGCCCTAAACGGGTATGAGCTTTAGCAAGTGAACCTTCAGAAAGAGAAGATAAAAGGGATAATTCCCCGGCCAATACGGCACAACCCAGGATCTCAGCTAACGCATCAGAACTGGTAACTTTCATAATTGATACTGCTTCTTTTTTTATACCAAGCTTTGTTCCTCCCCCAACTGTGCCTAACATAACAGCGGGAAGATATACACTTACGTAGAGGTCGCCATTTTCAAGCACCTTCATCGTGGTAACCCCCATACTCCCTTCGACCACATGGGCTAAATCCTGTCCGGTCGCCACAAAAAACGCGGCAACTACATTTGCAAAATGACTGTTAAATCCCATGGATCCGCTCATGATTGATCCCATCACACATTTAGCAAGCCATACATCAAATAATTTTTGAGGTGATGTTTTTAGAATGGTTTTCACCATGTCTTTTTTTACGATGACTTCTGCCCAGACTCTTCTTCCCCGCCCTGAAATAAAGTTCAACCAAGCGGGTTTTTTATCAACACAGAAATTTCCTGAAATTGCTAAACAAGACACTTTTGTTTTATTTTCAATGAGTGAAACAATCTTGTCTGTGGCAATAGTCGCCATATTCATCCCCATTGCCTCGTCGGTATTAAAATAAAAACGTACATATACATACTTTCCCGCAATCCGTGTCCCTAATTTTAAAAGCTTTAAATGAGAAGAGGTTTTTTTTGCTTCTGTTTGCAGTAAGGAAAGATGTTCATCTAACCATTTTTTAAAAAACAATGCTTGAGAGATATTTTTCACTTCAAATACAGGCCCCCGAGTAACCCCAACTAACTCTACGCCACTTGATGCACCTCCTGATGCGCTGATTGCCTTACTTCCCCGATTCACGGAGGCAATGAGTGCTCCTTCGGTAGTTGCAAGCGGGATGTAATAATCCCCTTTTGCGTATTGCCCGTTTATCTGCAAAGGACCGGCGACCCCAAGAGGCAATAAGGTCCCTCCAATGCGGTTTTCGCAGTGTATGACATCATCTTTTTGAAAGGTAACTCCTCCAATGTGAGGAAGTTTTATTTTGAGTGTATCTTCAAGTTTTTTTAGGTCCATATAATATAAGTCCATGCGTAAATAAAAATCATTCGTTTGAGATTAAATGAAAGGTATCCTGAAGATTTTGAAGTAATACAAAAGTAGTGATAAGGGGATGAAAATAATCATATACAAAAGAAACATATATATAATCCGATACAATCCTAAACGTGAAGAAAAACGTATAGCCAGATAAACCAAGATAAGTTTCCAAACCAAAAGACTTACCGAATAAGCGATGAAAAAGATGCTGAATCCGCGACCCAGAACTGACATCGTACGCGGAGGGGGAAGAATAACAAAGAGTATTAAATTGGATATAAACCAAAAGAGAGTAGGTATAAGGGTATAGGAAAACGTAAAAATAAAACTGCGGAAATGAGCTTCCTTTTTAAACGGTTTTGAAAAATTATAAAAGAACATGACTGTGGCTATAAAAAGTAAAACAAATACCATATAAACTACTCCACCCCACCATATTGACCCACGTAGTGAATATGAAAGCAAAAAATATAACAAAGCAATAAGAAAGATGATGATCGTTTGAGACATGTCTCCATGGAGCGCAATATCTCTCATGGTTTTATACGGGTAAAATATGAGCAGTATGGTCCGTCTTATTATGAGAAGATGCGCAGTAACTGTTTCAACAAATATTGCTTTAAAATCCATATTGAAGCATTGAGGTCAAACGGACAACCAAATAGCCAAAAAAAACTGACAATAACAATGCGCCAAGGAGTGACGCAGGGACGATGATGATAAACGGCATTCTTTTAAAAAATATGTTTATCCTCCGATACAAAGACGTAAGATACGGAAAACCCAAATCATTTGGCTCCACCGTATACACTTCATTTAATTTCCTCCGCAATTGAATGATGTTTGATTTCATACCGTTGAATATGTTTTGATAAATGCCTGCCGTGCCCGGTACAGCAGACTCTCCGTTGCTTTAAAAGTCAGGGCAAGTCTGCGTGCAATTTCCTGAACTCTCCTGCCATCCATATATTTTAGTCTGAGGATGAGGTGATAATCATTCGGAAGGAGGTTAATTACTTTTTCAATTTTTTGTGCCAATTCTTTTTGTTCTATCTGGTCATCGATGAATACTGATGCCATATTTTCCACGATAGATTTGGGAAGTGCGGAAAATAGAATCTTTTTTATTTTTTTCTTTTTAATATGATCAATGATCTTGAAGCGGGCTATGGAAAATAAGTATGTTTTGAGTGAAGATTCTCCCCGGAAATTCCGTAATCCTTCAATAAAATCTAAGAAAGAATCCTGAGTTAGCTCTTCGGCCACATCTTTCTGTCCCACTTGTTTATAGATAAACTGAAGAATTGAAGCGTGATGAGTGCGGTAAAAGGAAAGGAGTGCTTTTTCATCTCTTTTTATGATCTGCTTTACTATTTTTTCCTCGTTGACAAACATAAAGGTTGTATGATATTTTATCATCTATGAACCATAACCGCAAAAGATTACTTTTACTAAGCTTTGTGCTTATTTTGTTCCTGGCCTTGTTTTATTCAAAAGACTTTATCTTGAAATATACTACTCCCAAAACCGCCTCCCTTTTTTCACTCACCAATGATAATACTTCCCAATTTTTGCTGACCGGGGAATCTCTCTCTCAAAAAATAATCAAAAACGGAAATAAGTGGTTTGTTGAAAAGGGCGGAAAGCAGTTTACCGCCGATCCGGAAAAAGTCTCAACTCTTATTCAAACACTCAACGACCTGTCTCAGGAAACTATCGTGTCAAAAAATAAAAACAAACACGCGGATTTTGGTATTGGTACTGAAATAATCGTGGTAAAAACGGCTAACCGCGAGCGTACCCTTTATTTGGGTGAATCGTATGGGTCAAATGCCCGCTACGCTCGGTTGGATAAGGATGCGGCGGTGTTTGTGGGTGAAAATCTTCAGTCAATTCTCATCAATAGTGATTTCCGTGATTTAAAGACTCATATTTTAGATGATGAATCAACCCTTCAATCCATGGAGATTGAGATGAACGGGGTCAAAACAAAGTTAATGAAAAATAAAGATGAGTGGACGTTGGGGGATAAAAAATTGAAGAGTGGAACCGTCAGTTATTATATAAATGATTTAAAAAATCTCACCGCGTCAGACATCATCGAAGCAAACGCAAAAGTGACTGAAACAAATCCTACCCTCACCATACGTTTGAAGACACAAAAGCAGGAAAACATTATTGATTTTGTCAAATATGATGAAAAATCATACGCAATGAAGTCACCTTTATATCCCTGGCTCTTCCTTATTCCGGAGGTAAACGTCGCCTCACTTCAAAAACAGGAGAAAGATTTTTTGGAGTAACTTTATAGCTCAATCTTTAAGATTTTTGTCTGGTTAAGAAGATATACGCTGTTTTTATAGACGACGAAATCGTCGCTTTTTTTCAGGTCTGAAGACCTAATTTGCTTGAGGTATTGTCCGTCTTTTCCAAAGACATATAATGTCCCCTTAGATTTATCCAATCCGTATATATTGTCAAGATCTTTATTGGTATAGATCTTCACCATACTGATATCATTTTCCGGATACTTAATGGTAAATGAATCCTTAACACCTGCAATATACTTTGCTATAAAAGTATCAAAACCAATATAAAGTGACGCGTCAATTGCCAAAGAGTTTGCTTTTTTTAACTGAAGAGTGTTTCCGGGTTTGATATAAGAATTTTTTTCTGAATATCCTTTTTCCGCAACCAGATATTTATATACTTCATCCTTCCCCGAGTCAAGAAGATAGATATTCCCGTTGTACACATTGAGGTCAATAATATTTCCCCATTCAGGATCGTCTTCAATAATCCGCACAGGTTTTTCCTTATCACTAATCTTATAGATACCCGCTCCTTGTTTATAGAAGTAAACCGCCTTGTCAAAAGAGGCAATGTTTCCTGCATTGGCAATCTCTCCATATACTTTTTTCTCAACAGACCTACTATCCAGTGATAATAGATATATTTTTCCTTCTCTATTTAACAGAGACACTTTCCCATCGGACAAATACATCTTATCTGCCTTTGAATCTTTCTCCTCGAGGGCTAAGTCGTAAAACTCAATTGCCTGCTTGTCTTCTCTCCTTATCACTTTTGATTCATAGTCGGTGATGAGATCCTCCAATTGTTTGACATCGGTGCTTTTTATTTTTTTATCTGTTTTTTTCAGTTCGTCCAAACTTTGACGGGCCTGGGAGATGATGCCAAGGGAGCGTTCCATATCACCACTCACATCTATAGTCTTTAGTTCTGTCTCAATCTTATCTTTCACGGACTCAGCTCCTTTTTTACTTACTTCTTGTTGCTTTTTTCCAAACATATTTCCCATATTAAGCAAAAGTATGACAAAAATGAGAATTACCCCCACAAGCAACATTCTTTTTTTTCGATTATCCCGAAAATATAACTTAAGGTTGGTTATAAATGCAGGGGGGGATGGTGTGCGTTCAACAACTTGAAGCGGTTGCTGAATTTCAAATACCGGCTCTTCGGAAGCTGTGTTTACTTCTTCAAGGGGTTTTACGAATGAAACAAAAAGCACCGTGCCCGTCTCCTCTTTATCTCCCTCCACTTCCTTTAGGCTTTCCACGATGACGGTCGGTTGTCTTTTATGATGAAGGAGACTCTTTAAGGTCTCAATTCCTCGTGTGCCCTCCATGAAAAGGGAGGTGGAAAAAATGAAAATATCATGTTCCTGAATGTGTCCCGACGCAGTTGTATCTCCTTGGATAATACGTTCAAAATGTGCTCCCCGTTTTATATATATCTCCCCCGTCCCGACCGTCTTGAGATACAGAATTTGAGAGATAAAGTATCCGGCAGAAAGGGAAAACTCGATGGGCAAATCCGCCCCTTGAATGAGAGAGTTTAACGTCTCATCAAAATCTTTGAGATTGGATGGATTAGTTGTAATAACGGTCTGACTGATATGTTCAAGGAGTGAGTTCCCCTGGGTTTCCGAATATCCTCCCAAGACTTCCAAGATACAAAAAAAGCCCGATCCACCTCTATATCCCACATAGGACCCCTCCTCCATTTTTCCGGTATATCCATCAAAAATCGGGCGTAGCATACTATGATGATACTTTAGATTAAGAAAATTGCATAGAGCAACAATACAATACCGATAATTATCTGTATCCAGGAGTAAAGCATGATAAACCGATTCCGTTCGTTCAAGACTGCCTTTGTAATTTCCTGTATTTGCTTAAAGGTTACTATCGTATAAACGGTGAATAAGAGAGAAAACACGATGCTGAAGGATTTTATAAAGAAAAACCCAAGCGAACGGCCGGTGAAAAGTGAGATAACTTGGGTGAAGTCTAGGTTAAACATGATTGTCTTCCTTTTGCACTATCGAATTGATAATTTTGGCGGCGGCGGACGGATGAGGAATATTTAAAAACTCTGTATTACGTTCTGTCCCTGCGGTTTGAATGAACAGATTTCCAAAGTCGAAAACTGACTCTAGGAATCCTCCCGATTTTGCCGTAATATCTTCCACGTGAGACAAAAGCGTATAGGTTGTTTCCTTATAGATAACTAGGTTAAAATCAACATCAACTATCGCCTTGTTTGTAATAATCCCAACATTAAAATACCAATTTAAAAAACCAAACCAGAGATAATTTCCTATGAATACTAAAAAAAATATGTTGAGGAATAGAA
>CAYITZ010000056.1:0-7601 GCA_964366485.1 uncultured Gammaproteobacteria bacterium | reverse complement strand
AAGTATGAATGGGTAGATAAAAAAGATCCTCGAGTTTCAGAACCACGCATCCTAATAGAAAAAAAACTTTATGGAGATAAAAATACAGAAAATATTCTTATAAAAGGAGACAATCTTTTAGCACTAAAAACTCTTCTGCAGGATTATCAAAGAAAGATAAAACTTATTTTTATTGATCCTCCTTATAACACCGGGAATGCTTTTCCTCAGTATGACGACGGATTAGAACATTCTTTGTGGTTAGGATTGATGAGAACAAGAATAGAACTTCTATATAAACTTTTAACTCCTCTGGGTTCTCTTTGGATTACCATTGACGATGACGAAGGACACTATTTGAAGGTTATGTGCGATGAGATTTTTGGTAGACATAATTTTGTTGCGAATGTTATTTGGCAAAAAAAATACACGAGGGCTAATGATGCTCGCTGGTTTTCAGACAATCACGACCATATTTTAGTCTATGCAAAAGACAAAGCTAATTGGCGGCCAAATCCACTAACTCGTAGCGCCATCATGGATGCAAGATACAAAAATCCAGATAATGATCCACGTGGACCTTGGATGACACAGCCACTCCACGCTAAGAGCGGAAGTGATACTGGTTACAGTTATACTTTTGCTAATGGAATTAAATGGAGTCCTCCCACTGGAACATTTCCTCGTTATAGCAAGGACAGTCTTAAGAAAGCAGATACGGAAAAAAAGGTCTGGTTTGGTGCAAATGGTACAGCTGTGCCAAGAATGAAAAAATACCTTGCCGATATGGTAAATGGTGTAGTGCCAATGACCATTTGGATGCATGATGAAGTAGGTAATAATGATGAAGCAAAAAGAGAAGTCAAAGCTTTTAATCCAGAGGATGTTTTTGCAACGCCTAAACCAGAAAGACTATTAAATAGGATTATTGATCTTGGTTCACAAAAAAATGACTGGGTGCTTGATTCTTTTGCAGGGTCAGGAACTGCTGGTGCGGTTGCGCAGAAAAAGGGCCGAAAATGGATTATGGTAGAAATTGGCGATCATGCAGAAACACATATTATTCCAAGAATGAAGCAAGTATCAAGTGGTAAGGATCAAGGAGGTATTAGCAAAATGGTTGGTTGGAAAGGTGGAGGAGGGTTTAAGTATTTTGAATTAGGAGATAGTCTATTTGTTCGAGATGAAGATTTAAGGTTGACAGTAATTAATCCAAAGATGTATAACGGAGTTTTGATTCGTGCGGTGTTAAAGATTGAAGGATTTAGATTAAAGAATCCGGATAATGGACTTCATGGAATATCAGGCACTACTGCAGCTCATGTGACCGAGCAATATCTTACTCAAGAATACGTCGATACTTTACTCAATGAGATTGGTTATCAAGCAAAATTTCTTGTCATTTATGCAAAAACAATTTCATCAAAGTTAAAAGTTCCAAACAATGTAGAAATCAGGAGGATCCCTGATGTTCTTCTAAAGAAATTTAACGTATGAAACAGACATTGGAAAAAATAACCAAAGAGTTGAATCTTCGAAAGCCCCAAGAGCAGTCACTTATAAAGCTTGATGCTCTTATGTCAACTTTCAAAATAGGAGAAAATGTAAAAGATGTAGAAGCAAAATTAGTTGGCAATATTAAATTCGATACTAATTTTCCATCATTTACTTTTGCTTTGGCAACAGGCGTTGGTAAGACACGATTAATGGCTGCAATGATTGCTTATCTATATTTTACCAAAGGATTAAAAGATTTCTTTATTCTCACTCCTGGAGAAACTATTTATACGAAGACTATAAATAATTTTACACCGGGCAATAAGAAATACGTTCTTGATGGATTGACTGAATTTCCTGATTTTAATTTAGTAACGGGAGTAAATTATACCTATGCTGATTTTGGTAATAAACTATTTGATGCTATCAATATTTATGTTTTTAATATTCAAAAGATTTTTAATGAAAGAAAAGATGTTGAGTTTCGTTTCCATAAATATCGAGAAACATTGGGATCAAGTTTTGCCGAGCTTCTTCAGAAAAAAGACTTAGTGATTCTTATGGATGAGAGTCATCGATACCGCGGGACTGCCTCTCTTAATGCAATCAATCATCTACAGCCAGAATTAGGACTTGAATTTACAGCAACACCGACGATCAGCACAAACATTGTTTATAGCTATTCTCTGGCCGATGCTATTAAAGATTCAAAGATTGCTTTGGATAATTTAGCAAAAGGTGGTGATCCGTCCAATGGATATATTAAGATCCCCGGAGTCATAACTCGAAGCGATGACTTTACTTATGAGGGTGACATTGATCAAATTAAACTTGAGGATGGTATCCGGCTTCATCGTGAGAGGAAAGCTTTAATTGAGGAATATTGTAGAAACAATAAATTAAAAAGACTTCTTCCAATTACTTTAATTACAACAAAATCTATTATCCATGCCAATGAGGTAAAAACAATGGTAACAAGCGATGACTTTTTTGACGGGTATTATAAAGACAAAACTTTGGTTGTAACGAGTGCTGAGCCAGATGCAATCATGCAGCTTCTTCACGTTGAAGAACCATTTAATAAATATGAAATTGTCATCCACGTAGAGCAGCTCAAAGAAGGATGGGATGTTCGTAATGTTTTTACGATTATTCCTTTTAGAGCATCAATCAGTAAGACGCTTATTGAACAAACAATTGGCCGTGGACTTCGACTTCCTTTTGGTCAACTCACCGGTATTGAGGCACTTGATACTCTTGATATTATTTCTCATGACAATTATGCACGAGTCCTATCAGTTGCTCATGAAGTAGCCGAAGGAATTTTAGTTAAGGAGGCAAAAAAACATGAAGAAATGCGGCTTGAGACAATTGATCCAACGTTGGATAAAAAACTCTGGATTAAATTACCGGTTGTTGAAACAAAAGTGTATTCATCAAATAAGCTAGAATATTTTCCTATACAAATGAAGCTTGAAGAGTTAAAAAAAATAAAAGCAAAGTTACTTCGAGCGGATATTATTACTCGGAAAACAGAACAGCTTGGTGCAGACATAGAAGTAAAAGAAGAAATCGATCCTGTTAACCGGTTTGTTCGTCTTATTATCCTTGAAGTATCCGAAGTTGACTCAACATATAAAGCTGTTCTACAGAAAATTGTCAAATATTATCTGGATCAAATTAAGGTTGATAAGAAAATATTATTAGCCTTGATTAAACAGCATGAACAAACAATTCTTGATGATATGCTTCCTCAAATTCGATCAAAATTATTTGAAGACACAAAGATTAAATTCACAGTGCTTGATAAAGATTTAGGTTATGAACCGTACACAAAAGCAGTTAAGGTGTCGTCGGTTAGACTTGATAAGGATGAAGTGGCCGATGCTGATGCGCGAGGAAATATTATCGAGGGATACAAAAGGAGTGTCTATCCGGCTTATGTATTTGATTCAACTCAGGAAAAACTATTGGCCGATTCGCTTGATAAAGATAAGTCAGTAAAAAGCTGGGTAAGATTACGGTTAGGACAGTTACCGATTAAATACTTATATGCGAGTAGTTATAATCCTGATTTTGTTGTTGAACGAGCCGATGCTAACTATCTGGTTGAAATAAAAGATAAATCAAAGATCGATAAAAAAGATCCAGAGGTTTTCTCAAAGGCAAGAAAAGCTGAAGAGTGGTGCAAGATAGCCACTAAGGCAACCGGTAAGAAATGGGTTTATAAACTGGTACCTCATACGGCAGTCGATAAGATCGATACTTTTGATGCGATTATTAGTAGCGCATACAAAATTTAATGAGATGAAATAAATTATGGCCATTCATTTGAATGAAATTAAAATTAATAGACCAGCACATTTAGGTGGAGGAAATTGGGAATTAAAAGACCTAAATAATATTACTATTATATTAGGTAAGAATGGTTCAGGGAAAAGCGTATTACTTCGAACTCTCCGTGATCAACACAAAGAAAGAAGTCATTATGCATCTCCTGAGCGTGGTGGAGAGATCAATTTTAGGCCGGATTTTGTACATGAAGAAGGAGATTTTAACACTCGTGGAAATAAAAGAATGCGTAATTTTGCCTTAACCTATCGGGAAGAAGTTGTGGCACGCATTCAAGCTTATCTTGCAAAAAGAGGGAATCAAAGAACAGACACGATTGGTGAAAATCCTAATGAACTTCAACAAATGCTACATATTTTGATGCCTGATTTTGAATTCAAAATAAAAGATGGAAATCCTCCTTATGAGCTTTTACGAATACTCTCACAACAGCCAGTAACAAATGTCAGCGATTTGAGTAGTGGTGAGGCTGAAGTACTAACTCTCGCTCTTGACTTACTTCTGATTTGTGCAATTTGGAAACTGGAAGGACAGACACAAGGTGTACTTTTAATTGATGAGCCTGATAGTCATTTACATCCTGATCTTCAACAACACCTTGCAAAGTTTTTAGTCGAAGTAATGGATAAATATGGTGTTCAAATGATCGTTTCAACGCACAGCACTACTCTTTTATCAGCTTTTGGATATCATGGAGCTGATAAAACGAGTGTAATATACCTAAATAATTCTATTGAAGTTCAAAAAGCAATAAAATTTAATACATACATGCAGGAGTTGGCAACCTGTTTGGGTGGACATGCTTTGATGGGTCCTCTTTTTAATATGCCTTTAATGCTTGTCGAAGGTGATGATGATTATAAAATCTGGAGTCAGGCACCAAGACACGGTATTGTTAAAATATCTGTTATACCCTGTGATGGTCAACAGATTGACAAATACCAAAAATTACTTGAAAAAATATTCCAAAGTCTAATTGATAATGCTGAAAAGCCATCGGCATACGTTCTAAAAGATGGAGATAAAACTTGTCCGCCTGCCACTGATTATAAACATATTATTTGTTTCAAATTAAGTTGTCATGAAAGTGAGAATCTATATTTATCCGATGAAGTTCTGTCTAATATTGGCCTAAATTGGGAAACCGCAAAACAAAAAATCAAGGCATCAGCATCAAATCATGGTGAAAAGCAGGCGTTTTTATCTTCAGTTGATTCATGGGATAGAAAAAATGGTGACTTTAAGAATTACATTAATGAACTTCAACAAATTCTTGACGAGAAGCATGTAAACTGGGCAATGAGAATTGGTAAAGTCATTGGGAGTAGTAAACCAACGGGACAACTGGCAGATTTTTTAGGGAATGACGTGGTAAAAACATTTTGGCCGGAAAGGGAAAACGACCATTAATTGTAAATATGACAACAGACTGGTTCAAAAATTTCATTGAGGGTTTAGAGAGAATAATAGATAAACCTCCATATTTATTATTTGTTTTTATAGGGGCTGTGTTTTTGGTGATTTCTCTCATTATACGATTTAGTTTTGAGCAGATCTGGATCTTTTTCTTATATTCTATAGCTGGGACAATATGGCGGTATGCAGAAAAAGACATTCAAGGAATTGATAGGAATAATAAAAAACTAAATTCAATTTTACGTATCATTTATCATGTTGGGAATTTCAGTTTGTTTTTGATTTTATTACGTTATCTTAAATTTATCTAAAACTGATGAGGTAAAATAGAGGCATGAAATTAAAAGATGAGGTCAGTGATAGAATTAAAGAAAAGATAAAGTTACTTAAGAGTCGTAAAGCTCATAAAAAAGTTATTTCTGATGTTTTATATCCTTCAAGACAAAAGGAAAAAAATCGACGCATTGCTGAAAGTTATGCTGATGATTTAGATAAGAAAATAAAAGTAATTAACCCTCTGATAAGATCATTACGTTCGCATATAGACTACATTGGAGATTCGGATAAATTTGTTGCCTCCTATTTACTAATTGGAAAAGCATATACAAGCCTTAAGGCAGTGTCAATCTTAGTAAGGCAGGGTTTCTCATTCCAAATAGTCGAGATTGTTAGATCCTCAATAGAATCATTAAGTTTAGTTGCTTTATTTTTAGAGGAAGGACAGGAAAAGCTTTTGGAACAATGGTTTAACGGCGGAATTATCAGCAACAGAATGGCTCGTGATGTAATGAATGCAGCTGTTAATAAAGTAAATCAAGCGAGTGGTGGCGGATCTCTTCCAGTAAAAGAAGCATTATCTGATGTTTATTCACTTTATTCTTCTTATACACATAGTGGTTATTCAGCATTGTTCGATTTCATCGATGTTTTTACAGAAGATTTTGATTTTGGGCAGCATTCACAATACCATTATAATCAGGAGAATCTTCATCTTATCGATAATCTATATGTCAATATTTTGTTAGAACTAAAGAATTATTTTATACGTGCTAAAGATGAGGATAATTATAAGAAAGTACAAACACTATTAAGTAAAGAAGGTGGATCGTTTGCCAATCTAGAAGAAATAGGTAAAGAACTTAAAAGATATCGACCAAAAAATATTTCATCAAAATAAAATGAGTTGGAAAATAGTAGCAAAGAACATTGACCCCAAGGATCCTGATATAAAAAAGCTTTTCGACGAAGCTTTGCGTGCTGCCCCACAAAGTTATGTAAAAAGTACAATTGATGGGAATATAAAGACAGAAAATACAGTTGCCATGTTGCCCAGACACTCAGTAAAAGGTCCTTGCCGGTTATGCGGGAATATTACTAATTTAACAAAGGAACATATTCCACCTAAATCCAGTGGCAACAAAGAGCGACACACTAATCTCACTTTTGATGACTGGATGAGAGATAGGTTAGATCATAATCCCAATGCAAAGCATGTAATTGAACAAGGAGGAATTTTTGGTTATACCCTATGTAAAAGTTGCAATTCTTTAACGGGTTCACTTTATGGAAATGAGTATAAAGATTGGGTAGGAAGAGCTAAAAAAATTATCAATGGGTATGGTGGTGCTACAATGATTTCTAAACAGAATACCGTGGCTGGACCTTTTGGAGAAAACATAGTAATTGCTAGTAAAACAGATGGTGCGGTTAAACCAGGGGCTTTCGTAAGACAAGTGATGTCGTGTATGTGTAGCTTAAGCGGATCATGGAATTTAGCGGAACATTACCCTGTTATTCGAAGAATTCTTTTAGAACAGTCAACAGAATATCTTCCTACAGGTATGGAACTTGGTATGTTTTTATATTTCGGTCCCAAAGCTCGAATTCATGGACCGCAACTGAGAATAGATATTAAAGCTAAAATATGGAGATGGGTTGAGGAAATTGCCTATCCGCCATTTGCCTTTCAGCTTATTATTGCAAGTAATAAGAAAGATCCGGGCCTTGGATTGCTTATAGACAATTTTACATCTTTATCTCCAAACACACAGCAATATTTTAGCGGGGTTATCGAGATGGGGTTTGGTTGGAGTCCTTATCCTGGGGATTATCGTTCTAAAGCAAAAATCATCGCAGATCGTCAGGATAAAAAATAAACTGTAGAAATCCCTTATTTGTATTTTTTATCGTTATTTGTCTGGATATAATATAAATGTGGTAGCTGTTCAACGCTCATGAAATATGTTTTGAGTTCTGTCATGAGGGGAGGATTTGTTTTATATAGGACAGGAAACCACATTAAGAGGCATAATTGCCAAAATGTACTGCTGAAAATGATACTTTAGCCTGTTACAATC